>NZ_JCAIUM010000013.1:0-145405 GCF_059445545.1 Paenibacillus sp. Y568 | reverse complement strand
CGCTCGACTTGCATGTATTAGGCACGCCGCCAGCGTTCGTCCTGAGCCAGGATCAAACTCTCCAAATTATATTGATTTCAAATCAGCTTTGCAGTGATTTGGAATCAATTTAGAAAGAGCGATTATGCTCATTTAAAACAAACTGACGAGAAATTACTTTCTCTATCAAATGATTTCTCATTTGTTTTGACTTCACTTTCGTGAAATCTACTCACTCGTTGTTCAGTTTTCAAAGACCAATTTATTTGTTTTGTTGTTACCAGTTGTTCTCGGCGACAACTTATATATCATAACACGTCCGGTTCGTTTATGCAAGCTTTATTTTCGTTTAAGAATCATTCGAGTTTGGCTTGCCGATTCAATAAAATGTGTTATTTATTGGCCGGACTAATAATATATCACGGACAGAAATGAATAGCAAGCTTTTTTATTAATATATCTCTACAAAATAGATTCCCCGGATTTGAACAAACTTATGCATGTTACTTTAACATTTGTAGAAAGTCCATATTGGGAGATTCTACACTATTCATTTTCGCATAAAAAAAGCATGACCCTAAGGTCATGCTACATATAATAGTCACATTTCGCCAAGTTGTATTAACCTTCGCTTCCAAGGAACACATAGCGCAAGATGATCAGAACCGCCAACACCCACATCAACCAGTGAACGTTATATTTCTTCTTCTCCTTAAGATTACCGACAGTAGCAAGAATAACATAAGCTACAATCCCGAACGAGATCCCATTAGCAATATTATAGGTGAACGGCATCATTACAATAATCAAGAAGGCTGGAATGGCAACAACCATATCCTGAAATTCAATTTCTTTAATCGATTGAACCATAAGTACACCAACAATGATGAGCGCAGCCGCAGTAGCTGATCCTGGGATCAAAGCGACTATCGGAGCAAGGAACAATGCTAACAAGAAACATACGCCAGTTGTAACAGCAGTAAGACCCGTACGTCCACCTTCAGCTACTCCAGCAGAACTTTCAACAAAAGCCGTTGTTGTTGAAGTACCAAGCATTGCACCACCTGTTACAGCAACAGCATCTACAAACATTGCTTTACCTACACGCTTTTTACCTTCAACTGGATCTTTCATAATACCAGCACGTGTAGCAGTACCTACTAATGTACCGAAGGTATCGAACAACTCTACAAAGGTAAACGTTACAATAGCTGATACAAGACCTGTATGCATAATACCTTCCCAATCGAAGGTCATAAAGTTCAATTGAGTGAAATCAGGAACCCAATGATTATCAGGACTTGATAATGTGTTAAAGTCAACTACCCCCATAAGCATAGCCACAACGGTTGTACCAAGGATACCGAACAGAATCGCACCTTTCACATTCAGTACCATCAAGATCGCGATTAAAATAATACCAACAAGAGCTAATTGAACATTCGTATCTAAAAGGCTACCTAAATGAATCACTGTTTCAAATGAAAGTACATCTGTATAAGTATGTGCTGGAATATCAGCGCCTGCTTCGACACCGATTGCCATCAATCCACTATTCTTCAACCCTAGAACGGTGATAAACAATCCGATTCCGACTGTAATGGCATGTTTCAGACTATCTGGAATAGCATCAAGCAACATCTGACGGATATGAGTAATCGTCAACAGAATGAAGATTAATCCAGAAATGAATACGGCTGTTAATCCCATTTGCCAAGTAAAAGGATGATCCGTAGTTGCAGAAGACAATACAACAGAAGCGAAATAAGCATTCAATCCCATACCAGGAGCTAGAGCAACCGGAAAATTAATAAACAACCCCATTGCAATTGTGAAAATACCGGCCGCTAATGCAGTTGCTAAGAATACAGAATACCAACCCATATCTATTTGACCAAAAGCGGTCAACGTGTTCGGATTGATTGACAAGATATAGGCCATCGCCATAAACGTAGTCAACCCAGCCATTATCTCTGTTCTCACTGTGGTGCCATTCTGTTTTAATTTAAAAAACCGATTTAACCGATTCATTACAATACTTCCCCCTCAAATATGTTTAACAGCAACAAAAAGCTGAAGTCATAGTGACTCCAGCCAGAATAAAAAGATAGTAGCCCGTATATCGACAGCCATAAGGCTATTGTAAACGTGGGTTTCTTTTATAATCGTAGCCAGGTCATTATGGTGACCTCGTAGAAACTTCCGAGCCGATCCTCAGAATTATACGAAAAATATATATATCATATTGTGCTTTATCATTTTATGTCGAAACAATCTGTCTGTCAATGACAAACGCGAACATTATTAGATATAATTTCGTTATTGTTCGTGAATACAGTCATTCTGGGTGTTTTATGATTATCATTATTCCCATACAATGGATAAATTATTAATTTGATTACATTAATTGTGTAGAGATCAATGAAACATTTAACTTCTAGCCTTTATTTTTCACAAAAAAGAAGAGTATACCCCTTCACAGGTTACTCTTCGTTATGATTGAACTTTTGTTCCTTTTGTCACTATTTATAGTCAGAGTAAATAAAATTGACGGAAAGAAGGCAATCAGCAGTACGCAGCAGGATCTTATGTATATTCGCTCTCAAATGTGTAGTGTGAGTTAGATAATGACACACCAAAACAAATGTTTAGTGACACAAATTTCCTGAACGTAATAAATAAAAGGACACTATGGAGTAATAATCATAGTGTCCTTTTACTTATACTATTTTATTTTAAATACACCCACTGCTTCGAAATAAAGATATCGCATATCATCTTCTTGATTTTCAATACTCATTTCTTTAAACCAATCTTCTTGTAGGTCTTCTTCAGTACGTTTTACTGATCTTCGGAATGTTAATCCAATTTCAGGAAAGTCGTAACTATAGCCATCGTCATCAGTTCTATCATAAGGACTTATCTGATCTAATGTTTCTATTAAATCTTTTGCTTTTGTATTGAATAAATCAATATCCATATACTCAACTCGTATAACGTCCCTAATACTTGAGGCGATCAGAATACGTTCAACTTTATTGTCTATATCAAAATCAAGCCAAAAAGAGAGTTGATCGTCTTCGTGTACAATTCTTTCGGCAGTCGACTTATCCATACCGATTGTCAACTTTCCAATTGACTTTCCTGGCTCAACCATAATTGAACTCATCTCAACCACCAATGTATGTTATTTAGTACTAGTAAACCCAAAGTACTGATCTGAATTATACAATGTCATAATAATTTGGTACATATATTTTGACTGTAGACAACTGAATTTATTGTATGGATCAACCATTGATTAGCCTAAAATCCTCGATTAGTTCATTTATTTTTGTCATAAAAAATACTCCCTTCTATCTGCTAAACAACGCAGATAAAAGAGAGTATTTTTTTTGCATTCAATTGTTGCAGGTGAATGAGATGGTTAACTTACGAATACTATATAAACCCTTATATTAAGGCTTCTAGAGTATTCTAAAGCGTAAAGTATCTAATATTTACTCCCACTCAATCGTAGCTGGTGGCTTAGAAGTAATGTCATACACAATGCGGTTAACATTATCTACTTCATTAACGATACGTACTGAAATTTTCTCAAGTACATCCCATGGAATGCGAGCCCAATCGGCTGTCATACCATCGATGGATGTAACCGCACGAATACCTACCGTATAGGAATAAGTACGAGCATCGCCCATTACGCCTACACTCTTCATGTTAGGTAGCGCCGTAAAGTACTGCCAAATTTCACGATCTAATCCTGCTTTGGCAATTTCCTCACGTAGAATATAATCGGAATCACGTACAATGGTAAGCTTGTCTTCTGTTACTTCTCCCAATACACGAATGGCAAGACCTGGTCCTGGGAAAGGTTGACGCCATACAATTTCAGTAGGAAGACCACATTCTTCTCCTACCTTGCGTACTTCATCTTTAAATAGTGTATTTAAAGGTTCAATTAACTTAAACTTCATATCTTCAGGAAGTCCACCCACATTATGATGGGATTTGATCGTTTGTGCTGTCGCAGTTCCGCTCTCTACGATGTCTGTATAAAGAGTACCTTGAGCCAAGTATTTGAAATCATCAAACTGACCAGATTCTTCTTCAAAGACATAAATAAATTCATTTCCGATAATTTTACGTTTCTGTTCAGGATCATCCACGCCTTTGAGCTTGGACATGAAACGTTCGCGAGCATCAATTTTGACAACCTTCATGTCAAATTTACCGACGAATGTCTCCATAACACTCTCAGCTTCACCCTTGCGTAACAATCCATGATCAATGAACATACAAGTTAACTGATCACCAATAGCTCTATGAATCAATCTTGCAACAACAGATGAATCTACGCCACCACTAAGTGCGCACAATACATTATCTGTTCCAACAAGTTCACGAATCTCACGTACTTTATCTTCTACAAAGGATTCCATCGTCCATTTGCCATCACATTGGCACACTTCGTACAAGAAGTTACGAATCATTTCGTTACCTTTTACAGAGTGTTGAACTTCTGGATGGAACTGTACTGCGTAAAGTTGTTTCTCAACGTTACTCATTGCAGCAATTGGTGCAGATTCAGTACCTGCATCTAGAACAAATCCAACTGGAAGCTCCACAACGTGGTCTCCATGACTCATCCATACAGTCTGGTTTAACTCCAACCCTGTAAGAAGAACTGTCTGGTTCTCAAACTGCAAATCAGCCTTACCGTATTCACGTTTAGAAGAGCGTTCTACTTTTCCGTTCAGTTGGTGTGCCATAAGTTGCATCCCGTAGCAAATCCCTAGGATTGGAATGTTCAGATCATAGACAGCAGGATCGACATGTGGCGCATTCTCTGCATAGACACTAGATGGTCCACCAGAGAACACAATACCTTTAGGGGAAAGTTCTCGAATTTTCTCAGCAGGTGTGTTGTATGGTAACAATTCACTATATACACCCAGATCACGGATGCGTCGTGCGATCAATTGATTATATTGACCTCCAAAGTCAAGGACTACGATTATTTCATTAGGTTTATTCATTAGGTTATTCGTGCCTCCCTTAATTATTAAAACTAATTATACGCAACGATAATTCATACCGTCAAGAAACTAAGAACATGGTCATTTATGACAGTGAATGGGCTAGCAGTGCACATCGGTGTAAAAAGGATATGCTATGGACACGATTTAGCGCGGCTTCATTGTATGCGATACTTTCCCATTGTTGAACAAATTGAATTAATTCATCACGCAAATTCTCATCTGTAATCTTAAGTGTATGAACATATTCTCTTACTGTAATCCCGTTAGGAATTGGACCAAATCGACGTCCAACCTCGTCCCAAATAACAATAGCGGCCTGTAACAACTGCTCTTTTTGAGGAAAAGCACTTCGAGTGATGTAACGCAATCTCCATAGATGAAGGTGCCTACGACTTCTCCAAATGCTCAAAAGCATAGCCCCTAATAGTATCAACACAATAATCAATATGGGAATAAAATACCCCGCTTCTACAACGGCTATTCTAACATTCACAGCCATTGTCACGATCTGATCCAATCGATGTCTTATTAACCCTGATAAAGTGTCCTTTATTTCTCCATCCTGCTTAGGTATAGCCATAACTTCTGAACTCTCTTGGAGATTTGTAGAAAAACCTGGTGTTGGGTCAAAGGGAATCCATCCTATATTCGGAAAGTACACCTCTACCCAAGCGTGTGCATCACTTGATTTGACAACATAAGTTGTATTACTGTCAACCTTCAGAGTCCCAGGTGCATACCCTTTCACTAAACGAGATGGAATTCCTTGTGTTCGAAGAAGAACAACCATAGACGTAGCGAAATGGTTACAGTATCCTATCTTGGTCTCGAATAAAAAGTTATCCACGAAATCCTGATTGGCTGGTGGTACGCTTGTGCGAAGAGAGTATTTATAATTGTTTTGCAAAAAACGCTCCACTGCCTGCACCGCATCATACCTATTCGTTGTTTTTGTTATTAATTGGACACCCAATTCTTTCACACGTTGCGGCAGTTGTTCCGGCAACTGTAAATACCGTTTCGTAATCACCTCAGGATCACCGCTTGAATTCGCACGCATTAGTTGCTTGTTTAGAGAAGGATTTCTTACGTTAATTTGATAATCCTTTACGGGACTTGAACTTGAGGTTGCTGGATATTTTATCGTATCTGCAATCTCATCTTGTAACAGGTAAACCATCTTTTTTTGGTTCACTGTGGTAATACGCATAACGTTATTAATATCTCCTCCACTAAATAGAGGAAACTCATCACTCATCGGGTCTACAAAACTTATGGTCTGAATGACAGAACTCTGACCATCATCCTTTTTTATTATAGAATCATTCTGCAGATTCCCTTCCATAGTAACCGCTTGGAAATATGCTTGAGGCTCTGCCCACCGCCGACCATCATAATACCCAAAGGTCTCTCCACGCCAATAAGACGGAATAGGTGATTCCGCTGTAAAAACAATCTTACTATCGAGTTGAAGCGGAGCCCCTAAGTCCTCATCTCCTGTACCATAACCCGTAGTAGCTAAGTTTGAATTCTGCTTATGAGACTCGACTCCCGACCAATCTTTCAACTTCTCTACTGTTGATTCAACACTGAACTGCTGTGCTGGCTTAGCAGAGATTACTCTCCCCCCTACCCAAGCCGACCCTACAACGACTATCGCCATCACACAAACCATGACAAACCATAGATTATAGTGACGTTTGCTTATCCCATCAGAAGAGGTAGATCTCTCAATCAATCTTGATAAAGTGATACCCCCATGAAGAATTATGATCAAGAGTGCCGTACGAACTATATCTTGATATACTTCTAATCCGAGTAGTGTCTCTAAGCAAAGTAAATAGATTATAGTGGCCACTGTAAAGAGCCCGATACTCTCTCGATAAAGGGCTAGCGATTGTACCGTTGCCACAAGCAGGCTCCAGCCCAGCATTAGAATCAGCGTGCGAGTCTCTGAACCCATGGCCGATAGGCTCCACTCCTGCACGAGTACACTAACGTCATACTGTAGCGTCTGCACATAAGAAATGAGCCACTCTATCTCTCTTCCTTTTCCAAATAAGAATACCCATGCGCCTAATGTTATTATCAGATGTAAGGGAATCGATACCCACATCTTTAAGTGAAGTACCCCGACGAATAACAAGAGTGCCGTCAGAACATACAATACATCAATTAGTGAAGCACTTAAGGACCCATTAGAGAGAGGATATAGCCATTCTACAAATAACCCCATGATTGGCAAAGATAATATATAGCGATATATCAGACTATCTCCCTTTCTGGATTGGGGGATAGGTCTATTTATATCCTGGGAAACGGATTTATATATAGCTATTTTTTCGTTCTGTAAGGATGCTGTCATGGTTATTCACCCCCTTAACTGGAACTCGATCTATATCATTTCTTATATCTAAAGAAGCAACTTCCAAACTATGCACTCTAACTCCTATGCGTCCGAGTGAATCCGCAATCTCTTCTTGCTTAGCTTGTTCCGTATTTACAACATTCTGTTTAGAATGGGACGCCGAAGCATATGAGACAATAGAGTATATATCTATCTTTAATCCTTTATGGTGTAGTTTAGATACGGCTCCGATAAGTTTATGATGTAACCCCCCAGTAATGACGTACACTTGAGTTCCAGGAAGTAAATGATCCGTGTTCTCACCCATTACCATGGACATATTTTTCTTACCATTTGGTTCGATGACGGCGAGTGTGGTGTCGTAAGTTGGAAACACAGGCTGCGGACGCTCGGTCATATCACCACTTATTAATTCGACTTGAGTACCTTCTTCTAATGCACTGATAAATAACCCCGCTGCGGTGGATACAGCCCCTTCAAAGCCTTCCCGTACAACGTCCTTGTCGGCTGTTACCCCAGATGTAGCTATCTTATAGGTGTCTGGACAATGGTCTAAAATAATACATACCGCTTGATCCTCAACCGCCTCATAAAGTCGAGTCTGTAATCGCCCTCGTCGAGCTGAGCTTTTCCAATGAACTCTGCTGAGTGGATCCCCCATATTATAATCACGAACATCTAAGCCCCAGACACCTGCAGACTGTTGATGTGTCACTTGTTCTCTTTCTCTGATATCCTGACTTGTCCACCCTTGTGTTATAGATATGGCTGCTGGTATAGGGAATACTAAGATATCCTCTTCACAAGGTAGTAAATAACTGTTCTTGAAAAAGCGAAACAGTCCACCCCATTCTACATGGCAGACTTGAAAGGTTATTTTCCCCCGAGGCAGGTTCTGTAAACAATATTTATAGGTGTAAGATCTTCGCCATCCCGGAAACCACAGCTTACTGTGACTCCCTTCTGTGAAATAATCTGTGATACTCATCCAAGGGAGAGGAAGAATAGACTTGAATTGGATGTGGACCTCAACTTCAGCTGTCTTACCCGCAATAAGTCGCATCGGATTCACTGTGCGTTTGATCTCTATATGTTGAGCACCCATGCATTGTAAGATAAGACCTCCCAGCATAAAAATCCCGGTAAGAATAATTAGGAACCATATCGAGGTTCCACCGTGCCATTCATACAATGCAATGAGTGCACCAAACCCTATAACAGCAATTACCCATTCACGAATTCTGTCCCTCATGATCTGCTTCCTTTCCGGCTTCGATACAGAGGTATGCTTGTTCTAGACATCAGTTCTAGCACAATTTCCTCACCTATGACGCCTTCCATTAGGCTATGTGGATGAACAACAATACGATGGGAAAGAACAGCAATTGCCGTTTCTTTAACATCATCCGGTGTGACGTACATTCTACCATTCATATAGGCCGCAGCTTGAGAAGCTATCATCCAAGCTAAGGTGCCCCGTGGACTGATCCCAAGCTGTAATCTAGCATGGTGTCGTGATGCATCGGCGACAGAAACAAGCAATTGTTTGATGGAATCATCTACAAAGACATTCTTTACATCTCTTTGCATAGCTATCATATCCTCTACCATGATCACTGGCTTAACCCGTTCCAAAGGATGACTAATCTGCATACGAGACAACAAATCCACCTCTTGCTCCGGACTTGGGTAACCTAGACTTATACGGATAAGAAAACGATCAAGCTGAGCTTCGGGCAACCGATAAGTACCCTCGAATTGAAGTGGATTCTGAGTAGCGAATAGAAGAAATGGTCGTGGTAGTGGGTATGTTGTGCCATCGACGGTGACCTTCTTCTCCTCCATCGCTTCTAGAAGAGCCGATTGTGTTCGTGGGGAAGCACGATTGATCTCGTCAGCCAAGACTACATTGGATAAGATAGGACCCGGTCTGAATTCGAAATGTCCATGATGTGAATGGTATATGGATATCCCTGTAATATCCGAGGGCATAAGATCGTATGTAAATTGAATACGGCCAAACGTCCCTCCCATACAAGCCGCAATAGCTCGAACTAACATGGTTTTACCCACACCCGGTACATCCTCAAGTAGGACATGCCCACCACTTAGCATAGAGATGATTACAAGACGAATTTCGGACTCTTTGCCGACCATAACAGTCCCGACTCTTGATACCATTCTATCTAGCAGTTCTGGCGCGAACTCTTTGTGATTCATAGATGAAGTAGACAATATGATTACCTCTCTTCTTCGCATGGATTGATTACGTTAAATCTATCAACTATTATTTCCATGAAAGAAGAGAACTAGACCTCCAATATGTTATTTTCATAGAATGCCATCATTAATGACTAGCAAACCATGCTTAACTTGTTCTGATACGCCATTCTTCTTCGTTCAGGCTGACGGAAATCAGATCATGTCCAGTTTCTTTAAGTATGTCACGCAGTGGAACCCATAGGGTATCTCCATTCATCTGAACAGATCTGGACAAATGCTGTAAATTGCTGTCCTTATTACTGCTCGTCCACTCTCCTGTGGCTGCGTTGATCTGAAGTGAATTCGCCTTCATATTCATGACAGCTAGTTTGTTGTTCGGATCCCACTTCACATGAATGCCTATTTTCTCCATCGTTGCGCGAAGCGGAACCATAATTCGCCCATCAGAGATTCGGAACTCTCCAGGTTTGAGATCTGTCGCCATTCTACCTATATCCATGACTAGTCGATTACCTGAAGCAAACAGAGCAGCGTTAGGCACGACATTTGCTGTAATCCACTCGGAGCTAGGTTGTTGGCGATTCAAGGCTCGAGCGCTCTTCGTCACGTTGAATTGGACAGACTCTAATTCAGGAGTTAGTACTTCGAATTGGTAGCCTTTATTTTTATAGTAAGAAATGATCTTGGGAAGTGCCTTAACGGTCTGTTCATGTCCAGTACCATCATGCATCAACACGACAACTTGATTACTATGTATGTCCTTTGTGGCCCCTTCGATAATTTCTCGGGCTGGAACACCACGTCGCTTCGAGTCTCCACTATCTACATTCCAATCAATCACCTGATATCCACCTTGCTTCAATAGCGTGAAATAGGTATCATCAAAATGTCCAGCCGTTCCTCCTGGAGCCCTAACCAAGGATGTACGTGATCCCGTAATAAGACGAATAGCTTCCTCTGTCTGTTTGATCTGACTCCAAAATGGAGAGAATCCTTTATATAGTTCTTCATAATTGTGATTAAAAGTATGATTGCCTAGAACGTGTCCCTCTTCAATAGCTCTAGTTATGAGTTCTGGATAACGTTGTACTTGCTCACCTAATACGAAGAATGTAGCCTGGATCTTGGACTCTTTTAATATATCGAGCACAGTCCCCGTTAGTTTACTTGGTCCATCGTCAAAGGTAAGGTACACGGTTTTCTCAGGAAGTGTAGTAGTGGTCTGAGACTTGGTTGAACTGGATGACAGCAACTCTATAGTAGGTGAACTCGCCGCTTGATAGTTTAAAAGATTTGTATCTTGCGTGGGTGCTATGATTTCTTTAGAATGAGACGATATCGAATAGATTGAATTAGCCGTTGTAGGCACCACTTGGTTATGAACTTGATGCTTCTGATGCTGTAGAGAAATGATCAACACAGCTAATAACAACGTCATAAGCACGAATACATATCTTGGTTTGTTACCGATAAAAAATGATTTAATCATAAACATTACCTCCACCGTTTCTATGAATTCAACTTTTCTGATAGATTATATGGTGAGGTTTATGAAAAAAGACTAGAGTTTAAATTGTTTTTTTAGGATAGAATTACGATAGTTCATATTTTGGAGAGTGAATATCATGGAAGTACTGCGTTGGATTCAGCTTCTGTTCGAGGAATACGGATATCTAGTATTATTTATAGGTCTAATGTTAGAGTTCATTGCGCTTCCCTTTCCTGGAGAAACTACCATGGCCTATGCTGGTTATCTTTCCTATCTAGGATCACTACATTTTGGATGGCTGATCATCATGGGTTTCCTTGGTACAACGATCGGTATGACCATTACCTATTTCATTGGACTAAAGGCCGGACTCCCCTTCCTTAACCGATTTGGCAAATGGATCCTCCTATCTCCACGTAAGCTTTCAAAGACTCGAAGATGGTTCGGTAAATACGGGCAGAGCCTTGTCTTTATCGGTTACTTTATTCCGGGTGTAAGACATTTCACAGGTTATTTCTCAGGTATCAACGCTCTCCCCTTCCGTAAATTTGCCTTGTATGCTTATAGCGGAGCACTATTATGGGTCATCCTCTTCTTAAGTCTCGGTAAAATATTCGGACCCCAATGGCAAGTGGTATTCCACTTAGCAGAAATGTATTTACTATGGATCGTGGCGGGTATCGTTATAATCCTCCTAATGTTCACTCTCTATCGGTTCCGTAAAAGGATCCATTTCGGCAAACTTATAAAACCAAGAAAAGACAGAATGAAACGACCTTCATGAAAGTAAGATATACATAAGGAACCTACATCATAAATGTAAGGTTCTTTTTTTCAAGAAAATTAGGGGCGTATCTTTATGCCCTTCTCATACGTTATATAACTATAGGCCTGAAAGGAATGATTAACATGTTAATCCACAATGACACGAAAACCCAATTGGAACAAAGAGGAACACATGAAGAGCTATATACGATATTGCAAAAATACTGCCTCTCCCTTACTCATAATCGTTGGGACGCTGACGATGTGACACAAGAGACTATCGCTAGAACTTTATCTTTCTACAAGCCGAATCGCGAACACAATGTCCCTATACCCTTAATGCGTACCATTGCACGTAATTACTGGATTGACGAAATGCGTAAAAAGTCTAAGTTACAACTTGGAATTCAAGATGAATGTGGCTATGAGGATAAGCAGTCCGAAGATCTTCTAGAAGCGTTGGAACAGTTAATGGGGAGATTAACTCCCAAGCAGCTATTATCATTCGTAATGAAGGAGAGCTTCTTGTATTCATTGACTGAGATAGCTAATAAACTACAGATCCAGGAAACAGCAGTCAAAGCCCTTCTATATCGAGCTCGTCAGAAGTCTCAAGACTATTCAGGAGACTTGATTCCCCATTGGATCAACATTCGTCAAGATTGGTTCAAGGATAGGCTCGTACAAGCGATTAGAGATGAGAACACTTCCATTCTAGAAGAGCTCATCATTGTCGTTAGTAAAACAACAATCCAAAAACATGCATACAAAAAATCAAGTTCATCACTCAGCATGATGCTGCATCGTTCATCACTCTCTCAAATGGCCGTATAATGGGTGCTTCGAAGTGAGTTTTGCTTCGCAAAACTTAAGCCCAGGCTTTCGAAGTCAGTTTTGCTTCGCAAAACTTTAAGGAGGACACAAAAATGAGTATTATTCCTTATGTTGTTGAACAGACCTCTCAAGGTGAGAGATCTTATGATATTTACTCCCGTTTGTTGAAGGATCGCATTGTATTTCTAGGATCAGAAATTAATGATTCGACGGCTAACAACATTGTTGCACAGCTACTCTTTCTAGCAGCAGATGATCCGGACAAAGATATTTCTCTCTATATTAATAGTCCCGGAGGTTCCGTTACAGCTGCCTTTGCGGTATACGACACTATGCAATTTATCAAACCGGAAGTCAGAACCATATGTACAGGACTTGCTGCTTCCGCTGCATCATTACTCCTGTTAGCGGGCCAAAAAGGGAAACGACTTGCACTACCGCACAGTGAAATCATGATTCATCAACCTTTGGGTGGTGCGCAAGGTCAAGCCACAGATATTGAAATATCTGCACGTCGAATTCTGAAGATTAAGGATCAACTAAATTCCTTATATGCTGAGAAAACGGGTCAATCTTTAGAAAAGATAAGGAATGACATGGAAAGAGACTATTTCTTATCCGCCGAAGAAGCCAAAGTCTATGGGATTGTTGATGATGTGGTGTGTTCTCCAGTATAAGAAACGAATAATCAAAGAGCCAACATCTTATATTTCTAAAGATGTTGGCTCTTTGATCTTTTTTTTAAAAGTGCATGTCAATAGTTGAACCGTCATATCTTCATAGTAGCTAATTTCCTACTCATTATAATGTCTTCAATACTTCTTCTGTGTGTCCTGCTACTTTTATCTTGCGCCATTCCTTCACAAGTATTCCCTCTTCATCAATAAGAAATGTAGATCTAACTATACCTAGATACTCTCTTCCATACATTTTCTTGAGTTGCCAGACACCATACTTTTCACTTACGACGTGATCAGTATCCGATAATAGAAGAAATGGAAGATCATTACGTTCAATAAACTTAGCATGTGATTTCAACTCGTCTGGACTAATACCTAGAATAACAGCACCCTGTGCTTCTATCTCAGCATTCGCATCTCGGAAACTACACGCTTCCTGTGTGCAACCCGGGGTCATATTCTTCGGATAAAAATATAGTACAACCTTACGGCCTTGATAATCACTTAAGGATACCTCTTGTCCATTAGAAGCCATCAGTGTGAATTCTGGTGCATGTTGTCCTATTTCTAATTGTGTATCCATGATTACCATTCTCCTTTATACGTCATTAATCTACTTATTAAATTGATTGTCATTGCAAAAAAAATTATAATAAAATAAATCCTACTCTTTCAGTGTCGAAAAATGCACCTATTTCCGGAATTGTGAAAGGAAGAAGCTTGAATGACAAGAAAGACAAAAAGAACCATTTGGTGGGTTCTTGCTATACTCTTACTTGCAGCGATTGGTTATATCGTATATTATGTCACATCCTTTTATAAAGGTGTAGAAGGATTACAGAAAGAAGGAAATTCGTCTCCTTTTAGTCATCTACAACAGGTTGAAGTAGCGGTCCCCGAGCCTCCTAAATGGGAAGGAACTGAGCCTGTTAGTATTGTGATTATGGGTGTGGATGGTCGTGGGTTAAGCAAGGGAGATATTCCTCGATCTGACAGTATGATGGTCGTCACATTAGATCCTGTACAGAAGAAGATCCATCTCTTTTCTATCCTTAGAGATACCTATGTCAGCATTCCTGAATTCCGGAAAGACCGCATTAATACAGCTATTACACATGGTCCCAATACAGCTATGAAGGCCATTAGTGATCTATTAGGAATCCCTGTTCAATATTATGTGTATACAGACTTTCAAGGATTCATTAAACTAGTTGATGCCATAGGTGGTGTCGATTTCTACGTTGAGAAGGACATGAAGTATAGCAGTAAAGCAGACAAGCATGAATACGATATTGATCTTAAAGAGGGACAACAGCATCTCGATGGTGATAAAGCCTTGCAATATGTCCGTTTCCGACATGATGCTCTGTCTGACTTCACACGTACCGAAAGGCAAAGAGATTTCTTAAAGGCCATTACAGATAAGATGAAGTCTACAACCTCTATTATGAAGCTTCCTTCTATTCTAGAAAGCGTTAGTGAATTCGTTGATACTAACCTCTCTACAAACGACATGTGGAAGCTTGCCAATATTGGATATCAAAGTTCTATGTCAGGTAGCGAGCAGATTCCTCCTATGAATCTTCTTGCAGAGGAGAATATTGGTGGATCATCCGTTATAACAGTGAAAGACTTAGATGAACTACATCAGTATATCCAGGACTTGTTTAAAGCACCTCAAAGTGAACCTGGAACTCAGACTACTGAGGATCAAGTTGAAGCTACTACAGAATAAATAATCGTGAGAGTAAGACCTCACCTGTAAGGAGCAGAAGTAGCCAAGTTATTTGGGCGAACTCCTGCTCCTTACCCATTAGCGAAAGGAAGTTTAAATACAAGATGAAACGTACTCAATCCGAACATTTATACCAAAAGGCAATACAACATATCGTTGGTGGTGTTAACAGTCCCTCCCGCTCATTCAAAGCTGTAGGCGGCGGGGCACCTGTCTTTATGAAGCGAGCCAAAGGGGCTCATTTCTGGGATGTTGATGATAATAAGTATATTGATTATCTTGCAGCATATGGTCCTATCATCACTGGACATGCACATCCTCATATTACAGCAGCTATAACAAAGGCAGCTGAGAACGGTACTCTTTATGGCGCTCCTACAGAGTGGGAAATTCAGTTAGCCATGATGTTGAAGGAAGCTATTCCTTCCATGGATAAAGTTCGATTTGTTAATTCGGGTACGGAAGCTGTCATGACTACGATCCGTGTAGCACGTGCTTATACGAAACGTAATAAAATCATTAAATTTGCTGGCTGCTATCACGGCCATTCGGACTTAGTCCTTGTCGCTGCTGGCTCAGGTCCTTCTACGCTAGGCATTCCAGATAGTGCTGGGATTCCAGCTAGTATCGCTCAAGAAGTGATTACAGTCCCTTTTAATGACCTTGAAGGACTGAGAGCTGCACTTGAACGCTGGGGCGATGATGTTGCAGCCGTTATGGTCGAACCCATTGTTGGTAATTTCGGAATGGTTATGCCTCAAGATGGTTTCCTAGAAGGTCTCTGCCAAATGACTCATGATAATGGATCACTTGTCATCTATGACGAAGTCATTACTGCCTTCCGTTTCCACTACGGATCAACTCAGACTTTTGATGGTTTACACAATCATGAAGCTATCACCCCTGACTTAACAGCTCTAGGTAAAATCATAGGAGGTGGGCTACCTATTGGTGCCTACGGGGGTAGAAAGCATGTCATGGAACAGGTTGCCCCACTTGGACCTGCATATCAAGCTGGCACGATGGCAGGCAACCCTGCTTCCATTCTTTCCGGTATCGCTTGTTTGGAAGTACTACAAGGTGAAGGTGTCTATGAAGAGATGAACCGATTAGCCGTGAAGCTTACTCATGGCCTTCAAGCTTCTGCAGATCGTCATGGCATTCCACTAACGATTAACCAGATTCGTGGATCATTCTCTACTCATTTCTGCGATCATCCTGTAACCAATTATGATGAAGCCCAAGACACGGATGGCGAAGTCTTTGCATCATTCTTCCGCCATATGTTGAATTATGGGATCAACCTAGCACCTTCTAAATATGAAGCATGGTTCCTTACAACGGCTCATACGGATGAAGATATAGATCAAACACTTGAAGCTGCAGATCAATCACTTCGAGAAATGAGTCTCTAAATATCCATTCATAACATAGAACATAATAAAAATCCGACTCTACCATCAGAGTCGGATTTTTATTATGGATTAGATTATATTTCGACCTTGGGCGAGCCAATCTATTATCTAGTTATATAACAGGGTATGCCATAACACTCATCAGAGCTAATGCTGCTTGCGTTGAATCTAATCGGCTATATTGAACAATGACAGGAACATTACTCTCTACCGTAATTGCATAAGGAACCGCTTTGGGAATATACTGTCCATCCATACGTAATGATGCTGTTCGAATATGCTTCGTTCTCCGTCCATCGACGGATTCAACAATATTCTCTAACGGTTCACGATCCTCGAAGAAAATAGTGATGTTAAGCTCCGCCTGCTGTGTTCCACAATTCAACACACATATACTTTCATGACTCTCTAGTTCACCTTGACTCACCTGAGGAATATAGCCATCGGGAATAACCCAGTACGTATGTCCTCGTCCTTGGAGATGTACACCACTTGATTCATTCATCGACGCTCCTCCATTCTTATCCGTACACAGTTTCTTTCGTGCGCAAGAGTTCCGCTAGAAAAGCTAACGTTAACCCCTGACCCCAGCCTTGGATTCGGTTATATGGGACATCGCGATATCCTTGAATATCATTCATCACTGCCGTACCTGCCGATACCTCCATCACTGTGCCATCTTCCTTAATATGTGCTAGAATCCCCTCTATAGCTTTCTGTGTATACTTATTATATAAGCGTCCTCGCATAAGAATAGCTGTAGCAATCCCCGCAGAGCCTGAAACTTCAAGATAAGAAGACTCATCTTGCAGAAGGGTATGCCATAATCCCTCAGGAGATTGTAACCTAACCAAAGTGCTCAACTGATCACGGAGCGATCCATCAATCATCATGTATGAAGGATGCGTTACTTCGACTAACTTCAGTGCTTTTGACATCGTCAGTGCTGCCCATGAATTTCCCCGAGCCCAGTACATACCAGACATATGATTCTGGTTCACATGATCCCATCCATGATAATAAAGATTCGTATTTGGATCCTGAAGATATTTCTCATGTCCATGATATTGCTTCAATCCATCTTCAATATAGTCCCTGTTCCCTGTTAAATATCCGATTCGCAGTAAATAATATCCCGCCATAAACATCGTATCTACCCAAGCTTGTTCAGGAAAAATATCATGGTCAGAATTGACAGTATGTTGGAAAACTCCTTCTCCGAACCGTTCCGCTTGATGCGTAAGGAACTCGGCCATTTCAATTGCAATATCTAAATATTTCTTCTCTTGCGTTGCTTCATACAAGGATAACAAGGAGTGTCCTACGGATACGCCATTCACCGATAGTTTCGGTAAACCATCCGCCATATTCTCATCGGCCCATGCCTTTAGCCGTTCTAAATATTCACCCTTACCTGTAGCATGATAAGCTTCACAAATACCGTAGAAAGCCACACCACCTGGCCAATCCCAATGAAAGTCCATATTAAATGTGCGATCCACTACCCGGTCTATTATCTTGAGAATCTCTTGTTCATCAAACACTAATGCTGGCATCTTATTCCCTCATTCCCTTCCCATTCACTTATCTCAAATACATTCGAAGAGGTTGTATGTCTAACGAGCAAATACCTTCTGCTACTCGTTCGGCTAGTCGGAATGCTCCACATTCTTGAAAATGTGTGTTATCCTCTACTCCCCCAGGATGGTTCAAATATTCACCTGGGTAAGACCACATGAAGTATTCCTTACTTCCTTCTATCCCTGCATTCTCGAACAGAATCTTACTTTCTGCTGCTAGATCAATCAACGGTACATCCTCTTCAACAGCTAGTTCTCTCATTGCTGTAATATAGTCGCCATGCGTATCTGATAAGGTACCATCACTATTAAAGTAACGTCTGTGAACTGGCGTAACCAATACAGGATAAGCCTGCTTATTCTTTGTAGCTTCAATATAGATCTTCAAATATTGTTTATATGTGCTGAATGGCTTCGTTCCACGAGCAGAATCGCTCTTCTCATCGTTGTGACCGAATTGAATGAAGAGGAAGTCCCCTGGTAGCATTTTCTCCATGATCCTGTCTAGCCTTCCTTCCTCTATGAAACTCCGAGAACTTCGTCCGGATAACGCATGGTTATCTACAAGCACATCATGCATGAACAACCTCGGAAGCATCTGGCCCCAACCCGCATATGGATAACCACCTGCAGGTTGATCCGTTACAGTAGAATCACCTGCTATAAACAGGGTAAGTGTGCCTGCTGCTGGAGAAATGTGTAAGACATTTATACGAGGTGCTGCGCCCGTGAATCGAATCACTAGTTTCCCATCTCGCACAAGAACAGAGAACATCATCTTCTTGAACTGTCCCTGGAAAGTTGAAATGGGAGGTAGCACGGCCATGTTCTCTCCCGCTTTGACTATCGTTAATGTATCCGCTAGATCGTCTCCAACTTCAATCGTAACTAGGTATGTGCCATTAGATAATTTCACAACAAAGTTCATGGCTATGGGGATACAAAAACTCTGTCGTAGATGTCCATCCGCCGAAGTAGAATCGGCTGTATCCTCATTCAATCTATGCAAACGATTCCGTCCATATACTTGTCCGTTTCCTTCGAACCCATAACCTAACTCATCCTCATAACGTAGATCTGGTGATACCCCAATAAATCCCTTTGCAGGCATCCCAGGTCCGAAGTCAAATGCCCATTCTGTATTCATACTTATAGCTACGACACACTCCCTCCTATCCTTTTAATCCACTACTAGTCATACCCTCTACAATTTGTTTCTGGAAAACAAAGAATACAGCGATAACTGGAATTAGACTGACAATCGACATGGCAAACATCGCACCCCAGTTCGATGCTGACTCGCTATCAAGGAACATTTTAAGGGCCATGGAGACCGTATATTTCTCTGGAGAATTAAGATAAAGTACCGGTCCAAGTAAGTCCTCCCAGCGCCAGTAGAATGAGAAGATTGCGGCTGTTGCTAATGAAGATTTCAAGAGTGGCATAATAATCTGTAAGTACAACCGAAACTTACCACACCCATCAATAGATGCGGCGTCATCCAGTTCCCCTGGAATCGTTCTGATGAATTGAACCATCAAGAAAATAAAGAATGGCATTCCGAAGAATGAAGGCACAACAAGCGGTAGAATGGTATTAATCCAACCCAATTTCGTAAAGATGACATACTGGGGTACAAGCACGACATCATGTGGAAGCATTAACGTAACCATCATTAATGAGAACCAGAATTTCTGTCCAACGAATCGAAGTCTAGCGAATCCGAATGCAATTAAAGATGAAGATAGTACAGCTCCGATCGTTGCGATCACAACAATGACTGTTGTATTCATCAAGTATTTACTAAAAGGATAAATCGTCCCTTTCCATCCCACTGCATAATTACTCCAGATCCATGTCTCGGGAAACAGTGAATCTGCCGTCATGAATATGGTCCGACTTTCTTTGAAAGAGCTGAAGAGCATCCATAGAACTGGATAGAGCATTAGAATGGCAAGCGCTGCAACGATCACATGATAAATGGGCCATTTTATTCTTCTCCATGCCATATCAATCAGCGCCCCCCTTCCGTTTCGTAGAATACCCAGAACTTAGATGTCATAAAGAGGAGCCCTGTCATGATTCCTATAAGGATGAGCATCATCCAGGCCATAGCTGACGCATATCCCATATTATTGAACATAAATGCTTGGCGGAATAAATACAGAGAATACAACATCGTACCGTCCATAGGACCACCCTCACCCTTAGAGATAACATAGGCAGGGACGAATGTCATGAAGGCACTAATGGTCTGCATAATCGTATTGAACAACACAATTGGGCTGAGCAAAGGAAGAGTAATGCTGAAAAACTTCCGTATTGGTTTGGCACCATCCACTCCAGCGGCTTCATACATTTCTGGCGAGATATTCTTGAGACCCGCAAGGAAGATAAGCATGGACGATCCAAACTGCCATACCGATAACGAGATCAACATACCCAGAGAAGCACTAGGATTTCCGAACCACTGTACAGGACTTATCCCGAACCATCCTATAACACTATTCACAATTCCCTCGTTACTGAAGATGTTGCGCCACATAATGGATACGGCTACGCTACCTCCAATAATGGAAGGAAGATAATACATCGTTCTATATGCGCCTACCATCCGTGACTTTGTATTAAGTATCATAGCTACAAACAGAGCAAATATGAGGCGTAACGGAACCCCAAGTAACACATAGATCATCGTCACCCTTACTGAATTCCAATATTTAGGATCATTAAGGAACATCTTCTCGAAATTATCAAATCCAACCCATCGGGGTGAAGAGAACAAATTATAACTCGTGAATGATAAATAAAGTGAGATAATCATTGGTATAAGAGTAAATGCTAGAAAACCTATAATAAACGGGCTAATGAATGCATATCCGGTTAAATTCGATTTCAGTAATCCATGTCGTCGCAACATACCCTGCCTCCTATTGATCTGTTGTACCCCCTTATACATAACCATCAGATAGTCATTCGGAGATGGGTGTTTCCCCCCCTCCGAATGGTTGACTAATGATTCAAGTAAATCTATAGAATGAACTAGAATCTATAGGGTAGGTACGATCATTCAAATCCTGGTGCGCTTTGCTTCTACTTATTATTTGCTAGGATGGCATTTGCAGCTTCTCTAAATTTCGGTGCAACTTCTGCTGCAGTCGTCTGTCCAAAGTTGATACTTTCTGCATAATCCGTCAACATGGCAATAATTTCAGGAGATCCTACAGGAGGAGGAGAACTCATCGGTGAGGATTTAGGTTCCATTGCCGCTACGAAATCAAATACTTGCTTCGTTTGATCACTCAATTCAGGTGCCAAGGAATCTTTTATTTTGCTAGAGATAGGTACACCACGATCTCCCTTGATCAATTTGTTCGCTTCCACATCGTTAATCCAGAAGTCGATAAATTTCGCTGCTTCTTCCTTTGCTTTCGAGTTAGAAGTCACTGCCCAGTACATACTTGGTTGCATGTACAAACCTTTCTCCATATCGGGTCCAACCATAGGTGCGAATTCCATTGGACGGTTCACAACGGTCTGTAATCCTGAGAATTGATTCGACCACTGCCAAATACCAATCCCTTTTTCTTTCACAACATCAGACTCTTCCACAATTCCTTTGGATTGATTTATCACACCTGGATCCGGTGCAGCTCCTGTCTTCACCATCCGAGCAAGACGATCGAAATAATCTACGAATAATGCATCATCTTCATATCCAAGTGCTGTACCATCAGAATTATATAACGTTAGACCTTTTGTACGAAGATAATAGTTGAAGAAAATATCTGGTGCCATGCCGCTATCAAAGTACAGCTTGCTAGCAGCCGCTTTATTCCCAAGCTCTTCGTACTTATCCCAGTCCCAATCTGCTGGAATCGTATCAATACCCACCTTCTTTAGAAGAGCCGGATCATATTGATACCCAAGAACATTAACCCCTGTCGGAATCCCATATTGCTTACCCGCAATGATTCCCGTGCTAAGTACATTCTCGTTAACATCACTTAGTTGAATCTGATTGTTCAAGTAAGGACTGAGATCTTCTAACTGTCCATTCTTGGCATACTGGCTAATATAAGAAACGTCCATTTGCAAAATGTCTGGGAGCTGATTCGCTGCTGCTTGAGGTGCGAGTTTCTTCCAGTAATCATCGAAAGAGGCATATTCAAAATCAATTTTTACGTTCGAATTTTTGACTTTGTACATATCGATAACTTTTTGTGTATATTCATGACGTGTGTCAGATCCCCACCAAGCAATTCGTAAAGTTACATTTTTCTTCGTATCCGTACTTTCCCCACTAGAACCCGTATTGCTAGCTGTCACTTCGCTATTACCATTGTTTGAGTTTGTGTTTCCACATGCCGTTACGAATAGAAGCATCATTACCGTCATCAACATTGTCGCTCTTTTCTTCATGTCATCTTCTCCCCTTTTCAAAAATGATCATTCACTTCCGCTCACTGTTGGTAGCGCTTTCATGATTACAATTTCATTCTCCCAAATTAGGAATTGGAATTGAATACACAAAACAGAGCTCTTGGTTTAAAAAACAGAGTTCTATACCCTATCGGAATTATCATTCATAGGATCTCTTGAATTCAGTAGGAGTCATACCCGTACTCTTCTTAAACACTTGACTAAAATATTGTGAGTTCCCTGCGAATCCAAACTTATCAGCAAGTTCGAACACCTTTACATCTCCGCCGAAACGTATATATTCGCATGCCCGTTTGATCCGATATTGATTCACATAATGGGAGAAATTACTGCCTGTCACTTTTTTGAAAATTTTCCCTAGATAATCAGGATTCATGTACAATATTTCATTCGCAACACCATTTAAAGATAACTCGTCATTTCCATAGTTGCTCTCAATAATTGCGATCATTTTATCTACCACAGAAGATTGACGATGAATGTAATTGTTATAGTAACCTGCGGTCAGTTGGCTTGCTTCTTTAAATACAAATGATTTGAGACCACCTAGCGTATTCATTTCAGCTAGCACGGCCATACCTTTGGTAAAAGAATTCGTCTCTTCTGGGGGACAAATCCGTATCATCGCTGCATATAGCTGAAGTATGTAGGATCGTGTAACGGCAATTTCTAATTTCTGTTCACCTAGTTGTCTGAATAATCTATCCATTTCATGGCATACTTCTTGCTCATTTCCTGATTTGACGAGCAGACAAAACTTCTCCTCATCTAAGATATCATGGAGATTTAGAACAACTTCTGTATCAGGTAGTGCTAAATCATGCATCATGATCAAGCTACCTTCACCTACATAGAATCGGTGATTCATACATTGCAGCATCTCCCGATACAATTTGCGGGAATGTACCATACGATCTGCATCGCTAAGTGCAATCGTTACATCCAATTTATAGAATCTAAAGAATGTCGATCTCACTGTCTCAATTCCCTGAATAAGGAGATCTACAAGGGGCGGATCAGTTAATAGGATTAATAGACATCCCTCAATTGTTGTGCTCAGCAGAACACCTTCCAGAATATCCTCCGCAATATTCTTCAGTGCGAACAAATGCTCATATTCGTGTGAATCATCCTGTCGGAATAGAATCATTCGGACGGTCTGACTATTTAATGGGAGTTCAAATAAGTCTTGATAATATTCCACATCGCTACTCCCGTATGTTTTATTGGTTATGAACTCCTTCAGGAATTGTTCTTTTACATGTGGAAGTACCTTTTTGAGGCCTTGTTTCATACGGTTCACAAATTCAGCATTCTCTTTCTGTTGTTCTCGTTCTTTGAGCAATTCAGCAATGGCCCCAAGAATCTGTCCCTCATTACAAGGTTTAAGTAAATAATGCTTCACACCATACTGCATTGCACGTCTGGCATAGTCGAAATCTTTGTATCCAGACAACATAATGAATTGGATGTTTGGGAAATTCACGGCGGTCTTCTCCACAAGACCCAGACCATCTAAACCTGGCATAGAAATATCACTGATGACAATGTCGGGCTGATTGGATTCAATTTTCTCATAGGCTTCTATCCCGTTTCTAGCGGTGTCGATCAGCATGCTCCCACAACTTCCCCAATCCACGACTTGGGAGATCCCTTCGAGAATGACACGTTCATCATCTACTAGCATTACTTTATACATCCTGATCATCTCCTTTGACATAGGGAATCGTAAGTTGTACAGAAGTCTGTATATTAGGTTCGCTTAGGATATGGATTCCCCACTCATTTCCAAAGGTTAATCGAATTCGCTCCTCTATATTAGAGAGTCCAATTCCTACACCCCTTGTCTGTACTTTGCCTGCTAATAGTCGTTTGATAAACTCAGGTTCCATACCCGGGCCATCATCTTCTATGGCAATATGAATGACTCCATTTCGTTCTTTTACCACAATACGAATCCGACAAGGTTCAATATTAGGCTCCAAAGCATAATGGATAGCATTCTCCACAATAGGTTGTAGCGTTAACTTAGGTATAAGTGCATTCTCAAGTGAATCAGGAATATGAACACTGAAATCAAGTCGCTCCTCGAATCGAGTCTTCTGTATTGTGATATAACTCCATACAATTTCCAATTCCTTACTAAGAGGGATCAGTGACTCCTTGAAACTAACCGAACTCCTTAATAGAAATGCTAGGGACTCCACCATGGTAGATATCTGATCTTGTTTGTTCGCTTTTGCTAACCAATTGATCGATTCAAGCGTGTTATATAGAAAATGAGGATTGATCTGTGCTTGGAGCGCTTTAAGTTCAGTCTCTCGAATGAGAAGTTGCTTCGTATAATTCTCGTTAATTAATTCACGAATGCGTTGAATCATCATTTTGAAAGTACGATGGAGTAACCCCACCTCTGACTGAGGTGATGAAGGGATCGAACCTAGAGCGATTTCTTCCAGATTATCGAGATCTCCTTTTTCGATTTTTTTCATTTTTTTGATCAATCGATCAATCGGTCTAGTAATACTCAGCGCAAGTCTTGTACCAAACAAGATCGCCATCACAAAAATAAATATAAAGATCGTGGTAACAAAACTTTTGATGAACGTAATCTTTTCAAACATTTGTTGAAAGGGTGTGATGTGGAAGTATGTCCAATCTGTGTTCGAAGAACGGAATCTCGCCGTAAAGAATCTACCCTGCTCATAAGAATCTATACTATAGGGTGTATCATGATCCATTTCATTCAATATCTCAGTACCGGTAAGTAGAGGTTCCTCGGGGTAAAGAATGTCTTGACCATCCGTAATCATTAATTGGCCACCATTTCCTGCATCTTGCACTTGATCGTCCACAATTCTATCAATCCTAACCCTGAATACAAGGGTACCCAAGTTCTCTAGTGTGAATGTTGCATCTGTAAATGACTTGATTTGTCGCACACCTAGCAAGGAGAATCCTCTTCCCCCCATCATCCAAGCGTTTGAACCCTTGTTCTTTTCAGCTAATTGAATAAGATCCGTCTGTAAGGCTTGCGGAATCCCTTCCCGATTGCCCGCCACCATGGCGTTCTTTTCCTTGTCTATAACCATCATGGAATACACATATTTCTCTGAACCTGCAAAAGCGATAATTCGATTCGTTATCTTTTTGCGTAGTAATAATTTCTCATAGGCTGTACTCGCATGTTGTAACCTCATTAAGGAGCTCTGAATTTGTTCATCTGACACGACTTTAAAAGACAGTTCCTCCAGTTCCTTCAACTGACTCTCTATTCCAACCGAAGACATCGTTAGCACTTGAGAAGATTTCTCGTAAATCTGTTCATCGTATATACTAAATACATTTTTCAAAACGGTTATGTATATCGCAAAGCTGACTAACATTAATAATGAAATCAGGCCAATCATCTTATAATGGATGCTCGTATTTAAGTAAGCGCTTTTATATTTTGATATCAAAATAGAGTCAGCCCCCTATATCTATATTAATAAACAGTCGCCCCCGATAGAGACGACTGTTTAACATAGCTGTATAGTTTATTATGTTATGGATTTATAAAAGCTGTTCTTAATTTAGCACTATATTCTACATCAAAACCTAGTCCTGTAGCCAATACAGCTAATGGAACATAAGTCTTTCCTTCTTTGCCTACTTTATTTATAAAGGCCGGTGTACTAACAGGTATAGATTGACCATTTACTACTACACTTGATGAGCCAATTGTGATAACGACTGTTAAATCACCATTTGTAATCGTAGCACTGGATGTTTTGCTATCCCATATAGAAGTAGCCCCCACTGCATCAACGATATCTTTGATCGCAACATAGTTCTGATTATTTCGTAGTACAGGCTGATAAGGGGTCTTCAGCTCCTGTCCCTTCACCACAATTGTCATCGGCAATGCTTTGTCTACTGTGGATGGCTTCAGGTATTGTCCCCAAATGGTTTCTGTAAATACTTTAGCTATTGCCTCGTATCCTAATTGATTAGGATGGATATCTCGATCTACAATAATATGAGTCATTGTTGATTCACCACCAGCGAATTCCTTCGCCACATGGGCTACCTTTACATTGATCCCTTGACTCTGATAACCTGCTGCTAACTTATCTACAACATCTGTGAATGCAGTGGCAGATGCAATCAAGTTAGGATATATCTCTCGGTTAGCAATGGAGGGGATCGGGTTATATTGATCGGCTACCACGATTAATGCATCTGGATTTAATTCATGTATATTACCAATGACAGAAGTCATAGAAGTCTTATAAGAAGTGAATAAGCTCTCCATACTCGACATGAGACCTTCGCTTCCTGATGTAAGTGAACTCTCAATAATAGGTTTGAAATCATTGCCACCGATAGTAATCGTAATGAGGTCAGCTGATGTAATATCCTCTTTTAGTTGAATTGCAGAAGCACCAATCTTGTCAGCTCTAGGATCAGGAAGACCTGCCTGAATGGCATCGGCTGTGATGGACTGTCCCTTCTTTGCTGCTTCAACGAAGTGTTCTAGACCTGTTCCCTTCAACCCTAATATGCCGTAATTGGCTACCGTTGTTCTCCCACGGAATAGCCCCTGCTCGTGTAATCTCTCCACGAAACCATAGGGTACGCTGTTCTCATCCATTGCTGGTTCATAACCAACTGAAAGAGAATCCCCAATGGCAACAACGCGATAGGAACTTTGCACAGGCCCTTCACTTGGTGTAGATGCACTTACTACACCGATTAGCATAGAAGATAACAATACTAGTCCAGTTGTGGCCGAAATATACTTCTTCCATTGAAACATTCCTTCAACTCCCCCTGAATAACTCGCTACCCTCTATCATTCGATGGGTCTCGGTTTAACCATCTTACCATTAAAAATGTACGCAAAAAAAGAGTATTCCCTAAATTTTAAGGGAATTACTCTATTTTAAGGAAACTAATCCATTTTGAGTGTTCAACTCTTCATCTTCTTCAATACATTCATACCCCTATAGTCCAGTCGCTTCCGCTTCCTTAAGAGAATCGACCAACTCATCATGAATATGTCCATTACTAGCTACGATATGTCTTACACTTAAATCATATGGACGTCCTAGGGTATCGGTAACGGTTCCGCCTGATTCTTTTACCAATAGGACACCCGCTGCTAAATCCCATGAATTCAGGCCAATTTCCCAATAACCGCTTATTCTACCCGTTGCTACATATGCCATGTGTAATGCTGCCGATCCACCAGAACGAATATTACGAACATTTGGAGCTAGATGCTGCAATCCTGCCATGTTGATAGGAAAAGCGAAACTATGATCTGCAGGAAATCCCGTTGCTAGAAGACTTGTTGCCAATGTATTCTCTATGGATACATGGGTAGGATTACCGTGTACGTAAGCTCCCTTCCCTTTCTCAGCCACAAACAATTCATCTCTAGAGGGATCATAAATGACACCTACAATGACTTCTCCTTTATGGGCAAGCGCAATGGACACGGCATAAAAAGGATATCCATGTACATAATTTGTTGTACCATCTACAGGATCAACAATCCATAAGTATTCTTCTTCTATAGATTCTTCCAACGCCCGTGCTGAAGCTTGTGGTCCAGGTTCGACCCCTTCTTCACCAAGAATAGCATGATCCGGGAAATGAGTCAGAATAAGCTTACGAATCATCTGCTCCGCACCTTTATCTACTTCAGTCACTAGATCTTGCGGAGAATACTTAGTACTCAATTCTTTAACTGTACCTAATTTACTCTTAATCCATTCCCCAGCTTTTGCTGCCGCATTAATCGCGACTGCGGTATATCCCTTGCTTGTCACGACATAAGGAACCTTTTCCTCTCTGTTCAAAGCACTCATCTACTTTCTGTTTAAATCTATCAATTCATTTCTCTTTTTTACAAGTATACGCCATTCCTTGTTCAAAGTTTCAGACAAATGGCGCCATTATAGCCTTTTTCCGACTAATTGATGATATTGTTCTTCCATAACAAACAAAAAGTCCGTCCCTTGCCGCGCCTTTCCTTGGGCTTGGATCCAGAACGAACTTTGATATTGTTCATACTTCAGTGCTCATATGATTGAGCTTAATTGTAATGGAGTCTAGACACCGGTAATGTGATATCCACTATCAACATATATAACTTCACCAGTAATACCTCGGGATAAGTGGCTCATTAAGAACATTGCGGTATCTCCAACTTCTGCCGTATCCGTTCCACGACGAAGAGGGGCTTTCTCCTCAACAATCTTCAGAATGGAGTTGAAATCTCCAATTCCCTTAGCAGCCAAGGTACGAATAGGTCCTGCTGAGATTGCGTTAACACGGATATTTCGTTCTCCTAGATCATTAGCCAAATACATAACAGAAGACTCTAAAGCAGCCTTAGCCACACCCATTACGTTGTAATTGCGCATCACGCGTACAGCACCCATATAACTCAACGTTACCACGCTACCGCCTTCAGTCATAAGTGGCTGTAATCGTTGAACCACAGCAACGAGCGAATACACGCTTACGTCATGAGCTAGAGCGAAGCCATCACGGGATGTATCGTAGAATTGGCCTTCTAGATCTTCTCCTTTTGCAAAAGCTATACAATGTGCAATACCATGAAGTACACCAAATTCACCCTTCAGTGTCTCCGCAAGTTGATCGATATCTGCATCGTTGGTTACGTTACAAGGAAGAACTAGCGAATTTGGAATCGTGTCTGCTAGCTTACGAACACGTCCTTCTACCCGTTCACTTTCATATGTAAATGCAAGTCGTGCGCCTTGGTCTGCTAAGCTCTGAGCGATCCCCCAAGCAATGCTCCGATCATTTGCAACACCCATCACAACGATATTCTTTCCTTCTAACAGCTTCCCCACCATTATTATCTCCCTTCAACCATTCAAAGTAATCATGATTACATTTCAAAATACCTCATTTTACCTTTCATTTCAAGCACGGATTCACTTTCGCAGTTAAGGGAGAATTTCGATGGTTGACCCATCCCGAATAGTTACCCCTTCAGAAGTGAACTGAGCCATATCCTCCATCAATCCAAACAAAGCCACATCTTTATTTTTCGCTTCAATCATAACATCCAAATTCTGCGTGTCGCCTGAGATATGTCTCAAGAAATCCAGTAGTGGACCGATCTCGATGCCATCTGCATGACTTCGGATATCCGTGACACTCTTCGGGCTAGATACATGAATCTTAGGAGCAAGTGGCATACCAGGTAATGTATCAGCTTGTGCTAGTGGGCTACCCCATGTCTTAAGAATATCTGGCCACAGGTCCCAAGGTTGCTCTCCCTCGTTGTTCACCCATTGATGATGAATATCCAGAACCATAGGTAGTCCAACATGCTGGCATACGTTCAAAGTCTCAACAGCATTAAATGTCTTATCGTCATTCTCAAGCGTTAGCCGTTCCTGAATATCACTACTCAATTGGGCAAAATGCTCTTCAAACCTCGCTGCTGCAGACAGCTTGTCTCCATAAGCTCCGCCTATATGAATATTGTTCTTAGCCGTAGCATTCAGACCCATCGCTGTAAGCATAGACACATGATGATGGAGATCACGAACCGAGCTGATTAACACCTCAGGACGAGGCGTACTTAACACGGTGAAATGATCAGGATGAAAGGAGACTCTCATTCCATGTTTGTTAATGTAGTCTCCTACTTCAAGAAATGAATCCTTCAGTGCGATCATAGGGTTCCAATCTGCAAGATCCCCATGTGTTGCTAATGGAATCAACTTTGAAGAGAATCGATATACCTTAATGTCATGTCCAATACAATGCTTCAGAAGCCGCAACGTATTGTGCAGATTCTCCTGAGCAATTCGCTCCAGCTTCCGAAGCGCCGCTTCCCGATCAGATATCTTATTGAAACTCGCCATCGTCATCGTCTTGGAAGGAGATGCATTCTGCACCACCTTAGACATCGCTACATAACCGAAACGAACAATCATGCCTCTTGTTCGCAGAAGAACATCTCATACGCTAAATTAGTCTGAATTCGAGATTCATCATCATTTAGTTTACGAATGAACTCCATCTCCACTTCTGTCACTTCGTCTCCCTGAAAGTTAATTTCAGCGATACATCCGACAATTTTGACGATTGCAATAGCCACATTATTCGGTGTGTACGCAATGACCTTCTGTCCTGTTGGATAGACGCGAAAGCCTTTCTTAACCATTTTTCCACGTCCATATTCTAACAATTCATAGAGTTCCTGTTCATTCTTGAACTTACATACTGAATTAAATTCCGTCTGAAAACCCATACCGAATTCCTCTTTTCTTCAACTCAAGATAAGAAGATTGGACTACAGATCGTTATTGTAATCCAACTCCTGCTTGCTGGCGTAACGTTCTAATGCCAATTCAATCATACGATCTAGCAACGCAGCATAACTTAAGCCTGTCTCGCGCCACAATAGTGGATACATACTGTAAGGAGTAAATCCAGGCATTGTATTTAATTCGTTAATGAATATAGCTTGATCTGATTTACGTACGAAGAAATCTGCACGGCTAATTCCACTGCCTTCAATCGCTTGGAATGCAATAATAGCAGCTTCACGAATGCGATCGGCCATTTCTGAATCTAATGGTGCAGGAATCAACATTTGTGACTGACCATCTGTATATTTTGCAGCATAGTCATAATACTCACTAGTGGATACGATCTCACCAGGAACGGAGGCCATAGGTTCATCATTCCCAAGTACGCTAACTTCCACTTCTCTAGCATCGACAAATTCTTCAACAATAACCTTAATATCATAACGGAAGGCATATTCCACGGCAGCTGTAAGCTCTTCACGGTCTTTCGCCTTCGAAATTCCTACGCTAGATCCTAGATTAGCTGGTTTAACAAAACATGGATAACCTAAATGATCCTCTACACCTAAGATCAGGTTATAGCTATCGCGCTTCCATTGACTACGTGTAAAATAACGATAACCACATTGTGGCAACCCTGCTTCCGCAAATAACTTCTTCATAACGACTTTATCCATCCCTGCAGCTGAAGCCAATACTCCAGCACCAACATAAGGCATGTTAGCCATTTCAAATAATCCCTGAATCGTACCATCTTCACCAAACGTACCATGAAGTAGTGGGAACATCAGATCCAATGTTGTAGAAGATTCATCACCAGCGTATAACCGACTGAACAGTACACTTAACGCTGCTTGTGTTCCTTCTGAATGATTCTCAAGTTTAAGATCTTCAATCCGTTCAAAAGGAGACCGTCGTACTTCCCCTTTCCGCCAATCACCTTGCTTCGTAATATACAATGGAACAATTTCATATTTATTGTAATCAAAGGCATTCATGACCGCGAATGCTGTTTGTAATGAAACTTCATGTTCTCCCGATTTACCGCCGTATACAAGACCTACTGTAGATTTACTCATGCCTAACCTCTTTCTTTCATATATAATTTAATTCTTTTGATCCCTAAAACACATCAGAGATGTGCAAAAACTGATACTTTGTATTCTCCTGCCATGCGTAGGAATCTTTATAATCCCAATAACGATGCCGACTACTTACCGTATTAGCATTGACTAACGGCATTCCACCCGCATCATAGGCTGTCACAATGGTACTATGCTCGTAGTTGCCATTACCATCCCAATCGTAAACAATCACATCACCTAGCATCAGTTGCTCGGGCCGGTCAACGACTTCCGCTCTCAAACCCCACGTACTAGTTCTAAGCATCTGTTCTAGGCTATTGGACACCGCCCAACTATAACTCCACCATTCCTTACCATTAATAAATCCTTTGTACCACCATCCTGTAGCTCTGTTACCAGTATAGTGGATTGGAGCCCCCCCTGCAAAGAGACATTGCGAGATATAGTTCGTGCAATTGACAGCAAAAGCTGTGAATTCTGGATTCTCCGTGTCCCACCATTGATTTGCATAAGCTACAGCCTCTTCTCGACGATACTTCGTCGAACGCCGTCCCGCTCCACCACCCAATACATGAGCATTTAGATAGGGACCTGTTCCTCCGCCATACATATCTTCTGTACTATTAGATGGCACAGCATGTTGTAGGGTGGGATGCCGTTCTACAGTCAGCTGTTCCACGGACACAATTACCCATTCCTCACCATCTCGAATAAAGGTAAGCCGTTGACGTTGAATCGTGTCTTCCCGATGAGTCATTCCACCCTTAGTATAAAAGAGTGAGGAATGCAATTGGATATCTACAACCACTTCTTGTGGTGTTTCTTGAATCGTTCGTAGTAGCGTGGCCCTTGTCTCGCTCCGTAACGGCTGAGCATCTCGTGACACATACCATTCATTAAGCCTTCTTGTGCGTTCCGATCTCTCCATTAAAAAGTGAAGATCCGTTACAATTTGATTCCTTGTCTCTCCGTGATCATCGATCTGACATTGATTATATTGGTTGACGTAAGTAAAAAGGACTTGCTTCCATTCCTGCTCCATAAGAACATTTCTCCCCTTCTGCAAATGGTATACACCTATATATTTCAATATATGAGCGTAATCCTTGCACTATCCATTTATTCTCATGGAATAGGGTCATGATGAATCTTCCTAAGGCTGAATTCATCTCCGGATACATGCTTGCCAAATACGTTATGAACGTGGTCGTGTGCTCCAAATTAGGACTCAAATAAAGTCAAAAACTTCTTTACTACCTTCAATGTAAACGGTATACTTAAATTAAACATTAAATTATGAAATTATGTTTCATCTAGTGAAACAATGGCAGTATTCTCAACAATAAGGAGGAAATTGTGTATGTCAGGAAAAGATCAATTCTCTACCGCTCGTAATCTAGAAGTTGGTGGTAAGAACTATCGTTACTACAGCCTACAATCTTTAGAAGATCAAGGTATTGGAAGTATTTCAACACTACCTTACTCCATTAAAGTACTTTTAGAGGCTGCTGTTCGTCAGTTCGATGGACGGGCAATAACAGAAGAACACATTAAACAACTAGCCGACTGGAATAAGGGTCGTGACGAGAACAAAGAAATTCCGTTTATTCCAGCACGGATCGTACTGCAAGACTTCACTGGTGTACCCGTAGTTGTTGATCTAGCCGCAATGCGTGATACCGTGAAAAAGGCCGGTGGTGATCCTAAGAAGATTAACCCCCTAGTGCCTGTCGATCTTGTCATAGACCACTCTGTAATGGTTGATGCATTCGGCACAGCGGATGCGCTTGAGTATAATATGGAAGTTGAATTTGAACGGAATGAAGAACGCTATCGCTTCTTACGTTGGGCTCAAACAGCATTCAATAACTTCCGTGCTGTTCCTCCTGCAACCGGAATCGTACACCAAGTCAATCTTGAGTACCTCGCCTCTGTTGCAGCAACGAAGACGATTGATGGAGAGACTGTTGTTTATCCTGACTCCTTAGTAGGAACGGATTCCCACACTACCATGATTAACGGACTTGGTGTTGTTGGTTGGGGCGTAGGTGGAATTGAAGCAGAAGCTGGAATGCTTGGACAACCGCTTTACTTCATCATGCCTGATGTTGTTGGATTCAAGCTCACAGGTAGCCTAACAGAAGGCGCAACCGCGACAGACTTAGCTCTAACCGTAACTCAAATTTTGCGTAAAAAGGGTGTTGTTGGTAAATTCGTCGAGTTCTACGGCCCAGGCTTAGCAAACATTAGCCTAGCTGATCGTGCTACTGTGGCTAATATGGCTCCTGAATATGGCGCTACTATTGGTTACTTCCCAGTAGATGATGAGACGTTGACATACCTACGTAATACAGGACGTTCTGATGAACAGGTTGCGCTAGTAGAAGCTTACTACAAGGCACAACATATGTTCCGCACGGTAGATACTGTCGATCCTGAATTTACAGATGTGATTGAACTCGATTTGGCTTCTATCGTACCTAGCTTAGCTGGTCCGAAACGTCCTCAGGATCGTATTGAATTGACTCATATGAAGGATGCCTTCAATGACATCATGCGGACACCTGTTGATAAAGGTGGTTATGGTCTTAGTGATAGCAAAATTGAGGAGACTGTAAAGATTCAACATTCCGACGGTTCAGTTAGTGAACTTGGAACAGGTGCTGTCGTTATTGCTGCTATTACTAGCTGTACGAACACTTCCAACCCAAGTGTAATGCTAGGGGCTGGGCTTCTTGCGAAGAAGGCAGTAGAACGCGGATTAAAAAAACCAGGTTATGTGAAGAGCAGTCTAACACCAGGTTCCCTTGTCGTAACCGAATATCTGAAGAAAGCAGGACTACTAGAATCACTTGAGGCTCTTGGGTTCTACCTTGCGGGATATGGATGTGCAACATGTATTGGTAACTCAGGTCCACTACCTGATGAAGTAAGCCAAGCGATTGCAGATAACGATCTGACGGTGGCTGCCGTATTATCAGGTAACCGTAACTTTGAGGGTCGTGTTCATGCTCAGGTTAAGGCTAACTATCTTGCTTCCCCACCATTAGTTGTAGCCTATGCTCTTGCAGGAACGGTTAATATTGACCTGAACAATGATCCGTTGGGTTATGATCAGAATAATCAACCTGTCTATCTGAAAGATATCTGGCCAACTTCTGCAGAGATTAAAGAAGCTATTGGCATGTCCCTTACACCAGAAATGTTCCGTCAGAAGTACGAGAATGTATTTACAGCGAATGAACGTTGGAATGCCATTCCTGTACCCGAAGGTGAACTCTATGAATGGGATGATAAATCCACTTACATTCAGAACCCACCATTCTTCGAGAATCTTGGAACGGATCTAACCGATATTGAAGATATTCGTTCTGCTCGTGTATTAGCCCTTCTCAGTGATTCGGTCACAACAGACCATATTTCACCAGCGGGTAGCATTTCACCTTCTAGCCCTGCAGGTCTTTATTTGAAAGAACACGGCGTGGAACGCAAAGATTTCAACTCCTACGGCTCCCGACGTGGTAACCACGAAGTTATGATGCGTGGAACCTTCGCCAACATTCGTATTCGTAACCAAGTCGCTCCAGGAACGGAAGGCGGCGTAACTACGAATCTATTAACTGACGAAGTGATGTCCATTTATGATGCTTCTATGGATTATCAAGACCATAAACAGAATCTGATCGTCATTGCAGGTAAAGAGTATGGAACAGGTAGCTCGCGTGACTGGGCTGCAAAAGGGACTACTCTTCTCGGTGTCAAAGCAGTCATTGCAGAGAGCTATGAACGTATCCACCGTAGTAACCTTGTTGGTATGGGCGTTCTGCCTTTACAATTCCAAGATGGTACTGGCTGGACTAGTCTCGGACTTAATGGTCGTGAAACATTTGATATCGTCGGTGTTAACAATGACATTAAACCAGGTCAAGAACTTACGGTCACTGCAACTCGTGAAGACGGTACACAATTTGACTTCACCGTTACAGCACGTTTAGACAGTATGGTTGATGTTGATTATTATCATAATGGTGGTATTCTACAGACGGTACTCCGCCAAATGATTAAGAACGGGTAAAGCATGAAATAATACGTCATTTATAAAATATTCAGAAGTCCCATGAAGATATTCTTTCTGCATGGGGCTTTTTTCTAACTTTATTTAAAATAATAAATAGTTGTTTAATCCATGTCTGGGTCGGGTATAAAAGGATATAGCGTGAATCACGCTTAATCATGAACACATAGGAGGTATCGTCTTATGCTGAACATTAATTACATTATCCCGTACCACTCTCAATATCATCGTCCACAAATCACAAGTCCTTCGAAGAAGGATAGCTCTGACGACTCCTCCAAAAAAACCTTTCAAGATATTCTTATCGAGAAAATGGGGAAAACCAAATAATTTTAACTCATCAACTACATAGAACTTACTTATAAAGAGCGCCACTGGACATATCCAGTGGCGCTCTTTTGCCTAATTCATAATTTCACTATTCACAAACTATGTTCCATCTGTTATATTTGTTGTATAACAGATATAAATATCAAACAAGGAGAGGAACTTATTGATTATTCAACTTGATATGCAATCCGATGTTCCAATCTATACGCAACTGATAAATCAAATTATCGAGGGAATTGCTAGCGGCGATCTTCAACTGGGTGAGGCCCTCCCTTCTGTTCGTGGTCTAGCATCCGATATTGGAGTCAACCTGCATACGGTTAACAAGGCATATACGTTACTGAAACAGGAAGGATTCATTCAAATCCATCGGCAAAAAGGTGTCGTTGTGCAACCCGATGGCATGCCTGGGGTGACTCCCAAGTATGAATTCAAACAACATGACCAATTAAAACCCATCATTGCCGAAGCCATATGTCGCGGAATGACAAAGGAACAACTCCTCCACATTACCGAACATATTCACGATGAAATTCTGAACATAAAGGAGAATGACTAATGGATTGGCTCTCTACCCTTATTCTGATACTTATGTTTGTGCCCGTCTCGCTACTGCTCATTTGTACGCCATATCTCACTCGTGACACCGTTAGCTTTGGTGTATCTGTCAGCGAAGAGATGTACTATAGTGAGCCCCTACGATCGTTACGTAAAAAGTATGTCTGGATGAATTCTCTCATCTATACGGTGGTACTCTTATTATGTATCATCACCTCAGCCATAAGTGATGCTGTGCATCAAGAGGATATCATCGGAATCTGCGTCGGAATCATTGTCGTTAGTTCCCTAATTATTAATTATTTGTTTTACTTAAAGATGAAGAAATACAAATCCGAACACCCGATTACCCCATCACCTAGATCCTCCATCCTCGCTGTGGATACAGGATTTAGACGCAATAAACTAATCTTCTCAAACAAGTGGTTCATCATTCATTTCATAATAACCATTGTTAGTGCATTTCTAGCGTTAAAATACTATGATCAATTCCCTGACACCATAGCTATGAAGTTCGATTTTCAAGGTCATGTGACAAATAGTGTAGCTAAATCCTACTCAAGCGTACTCGGCCTTAACTTAATGCAATTTGTGATGACATGCTTATTCATGTTCTTGAACTGGGCAATTCTTAAGAGCAAACAACAGATCAGCTCTAGTAATCCAGAGAAGTCGATTAAGCAGAACACACTATTCCGTCGCAGATCATCATTGTTAATGCTGATTATAGGACTGCTTATAGTACTGTTATTTTCATTCATCCAGTTGAACATGCTATTCGAGTTAAATACAGAAATGGTCGGGCTTGTCAGTACCATCCTAATAGCTATCATTATTATAGGAACCATGGTTTTTGCATTCACCACGGGTCAGGGCGGTAGCCGTATCGGTAGAACACCAACAAGTTCACATACAGCACCCATCAATGATGATTCTCACTGGAAACTCGGTGGCATTTATTTCAACCCTCAAGATCCATCCATCTGGATTGAGAAACGGATGGGGATTGGTTGGACTGTCAATTTTGCTAGACCCATGGCTTGGGTGTTCTTGCTCGCTATTCCAGCTGTTAGCATCATTGTCTCTCTTTTCGTTAGCTAGGTTTAGCTTGAAATTTATACAAAGGAGAATGATTATGAAGAAATTCAAAGTCGTACGAACCGTAACAGCTGCTTCTATCGCCTTAAGTCTCGCTATACCTATGACAGTCGCCTCAGCTATGTCCGAACCAATTGATACAACCGCACCTGTTCGTGAGACAGCAAAATCCCTTGGCGCCATGGTGAAATGGGATCAAGTATCCCACAAGGTAACCATCACGAAGGGAACTACAACGTTGGTTCTTGCTATAGGTGATTCACAGGCTACCGTAAATGGGAAATCTGTCGCCTTAGCTGAGCCCGTCCAAATAGTTTCGAACCAAGCCATGATACCCGTGGAATTCATGAATCTCATCTTTGCCGGAACAGAATCCACTCCCCATGAATCAGTATCGATGGATACCGCAGATCTGTTCTTGGATCAGTTACAAGTCGGAAATGGAGCCAAAGCATACGAATATATGAGCCCTGCATTGAAACAAGTCTTACCTTCTCAGATTCTAGATGTTCTATGGGGCAATTACGAACAAGTCTATGGCAAATCTGTTGGCGGAGAACCTATTAAGACAGAGAAAACGAATGCCATTCATCGAAATGTGACTTATAGCATCAAGACAAACACAATTCCCTTCAATATTACATTACGCCTGAATCAAGAAGGACAGATCGACGATATGAATATAGCCGTAACGTCGGCTTCAACTTATCAGAAGCCATCCTATGACAATCCGGCAACTTACACCGAACAAGAAGTCGTCGTGGGAAAGGGTACACTTGCGCTACCTGGTACCCTCACTATGCCAGTTGGTGAAGGACCATTCCCGGCAGTTGTATTAGTACACGGCTCTGGACCCAACGATCGTGATTCCTCTATAGGTGGTGCTAAGCCTCTACATGATCTTGCCGTCGGCCTCGCCGCAAAGGGCATTGCTGTTCTTCGATACGATAAGGTGACATATGAACATACCTTTAAAGTAGCCACCAATTCGAAGTTCACATTGAAGAATGAGACTGTTGATGATGCTATCTCAGCTGTAGAACTATTGCATTCAAATCCTAAAATATCCTCTTCTCACATTTATGTCGCGGGTCATAGCCAAGGTGGATACGCTATGCCACTCATTGTCGCAGCTGATATAGATGGCGATATCGCTGGCACTATTCTTTTATCCGGACCAAGTTCCAAATTTGTTGATGTACTAGAGGAACAACTGAAAGAAGTGATTCATCGAATCAAGGAATTAGGTCAAGATCCTGCACCTTATGAAGCGCAAGCTGCACAGTGGTCAGCCATTACGGCCATCGTGAAAGACCCTCAATATTCAGTTGACCATCTTCCAGAGGCATTTCCAATTCAACCGGCTTATTGGTGGTTCGAACAAAGAGATTACAAGCCAACCGACCTTGCCAAGAAGCAAACGGGTCCCATGCTTGTACTACAAGGAGTGAATGACTGGCAAGTACCTATCGCTGAATTTAATGCTTGGAAGAGCGAGTTGAAGCACAGGCAGGATGTGGAATACAAATCATATCCTAACGTGACACACCTTCTAAATGAATATAGTGGAATTTCTACTGGCGAGGAGTATGCTCAACCTTCTAACGTCGCTCCGATTATTATTGAAGATATCGCCACTTGGATTCACAAACATAAATAAACATCTCAATATATATATATATAATATAAAAAAATAGAGAAGGGCAGCATCCTGCCCTTCTCTATTCGTGTCCAGATAACTTTCAACTACTTCCAAGTAACAAACACTTTCAAATCTCCCGTCTCTTCAAAAGGACTATGATTATATGAGATTCCCTTGATATTTAACGTATATAAATATTGAAGAGCCTCCATCAACGTGGCTTCATCGCCATGGAACCTGAATATAATTGATCGATTACCTTGTGCAATGGTTTCCTTAACTTTTGCTTTTAATTGAGTAGAAGATGCTACAATTTCACCTTTATCATACAGTTGATACTGAAGATCCTTCACTAACTTCTTATAAAAGCTTGTCTTGCTTCCACCTTGCTGAACAAGTGTAGATAATGTGTTGCGATATAACGTCACCGCTGCTGGATACGGCTTGGTCCATGTATGATCTTTACGCATCTGTTTATCATTTCTTAAATAATATTCTATGCCTACTCCATTTTTCTGATCAGGAACCGGATCGTCCCATGTAGTATCCAAGTGATACCACGCACCTGATATAAGAACTAAGTTCCATGCATGAAGTTGACTTACTCGACTTCCCGCAGGTGTAGCAGTACCCTCTACAATTTTATTCTGTATTCCGGCTTCCTTCAGCATCTTGTAAGTCAACAGGGAGTATCCCTGACATACAGCACTTCCCGTACTGAGACCTTCATATGCCGTATATTTCTGTAGCGTTGTGTCATATTGCAGATGAATGACGATCCAGTCATGGATCGCTTTGACCTTCTCGTGATCATTCATTCCCGGAGTGATAATTTCATTCAGCACAGTCTTTACACGTTTCTCTACATATGCCGTTTGTTGGGCACTCTCGCGATAACTAAGTTTAACTGTTACATCCGCTGCACTCGGGCTACCTTTATAAGAATATCCATAACTTGCAATCGTATAATTGATATATGGATCGCTCTCCATTGCTTGGTCCAAAGCTTGTTTTAATTGTGTTTTGAGCGATTTAGTCTTGCCCTTATATACAAACGTTACATTCACTTGATGACTATTCATAGCTGACAGTAATACTTGTTGGATGTCACTCACGGATTTCACAACCACAGTAGCCTTTGAAGCAGCAAAAGCATGCTCAAAATCCACAGTAGGTGGAACTGCAACCGCCATTAAAGTTCCGATCAACAGTACTTTTACAAATTGATAGCGGTTTTTTCTCATGATTACCCTGCCCTTCTCTAGCTAATTCCCACAAATATTGTATCACATCCTTATTGTATAAGTGCAATGTGCGTGCGGTGCTAACCATTCGACTACCCAACAGTAACAGAATCCCTAACCCTCAATAACCAAATATATGCTTAGAATATATAAAAATACCTCTAAGCCTCTTCCTTATCTCATTACAAAAAAATCCGTTACTCTCTCCTATATGAAGAGAACAACGGATCATTTAGCATGACTATTTAAATTTATTAACGGAAAGCAACAAGTTTATCATTCAAATCACGTGTTTGTCCGTATACTTCCTGGTATAGACTGAACAATTTCTCATATACTGCTACCGCTTCTGGATTCGGTTCATACGATTTAGCTGTACGTAAGAAATGTGATGCACATGCTTGTAGGGATGGGAACCATCCACTTCCGTATGCTGCAAGCATTGCTGCTCCCATTGCAGGTCCCTGCTCACTTTCCAACTTCAGAATCGTGGCATTGAAGATATCCGCTTGCATCTGCAACCAATTCTCATTCTTCGTTCCTCCACCAATGGAGATGACCTCAGATATCGTCTTACCTGATTCCCGTAGGATTTCAATCGATTCCTTCAGCGAGAACGTAATACCTTCCATAACAGAACGAGCGAAATGCGCACGACCATGTCCTGCATCGATTCCAATAAAGCTACCACGAATGTTAGCATCTGGATGCGGAGTACGTTCACCAACAATATATGGCGTAAAGAGTAGACCACCGCTACCTACAGGAATCTGATCGATTCCTTCAAGCATTTGATCGAACGAGAGGTCTGCAGCGAACTTTTCTTTGAACCACTGTAGACTGTATCCTCCTGCTAGCGTAACACCCATAATGTAGAAAGCATCCTTCTCACCATGATTGAAGAAATGCACTTTTCCTTCGAAGTCTAGATTCTTACGTTCTTCATAAGAAAGAATAACACCTGAAGTACCAATACTGCACATTGTTTGTCCTTCACTTAGAATACCCGCACCGATCGCGCCGCAGGCATTATCTGCACCACCTGCAAATACCTTCGTAGAAGGAAGTAAGCCAGATTTCGCTGCGATATCAGGAAGTAATGTTCCCACTTCGTCGAAAGATTCAACTAATTTTGGACATAGAGATACTGGCAAGTCGAATGCGCTCGCAATCTTTTCACTCCAATTCTTACCCGCTACATCAAGTAGTAGTGTTCCTGCTGCATCTGAATAATCCATGGCATAATCGCCAGTTAAACGATAACGCACATAATCCTTAGGCAGTAAGAATAATGCTGCTTGCTTAAGCAGTTCAGGTTCATTCTCTTGTACCCATAGGATTTTAGGTAATGTGAATCCTTCTAACGCACGATTACGTGCGATTTGTAGAAGATCTGCACCTAACGTCTTCTCAATCTTACGACACTGTGGCGTCGTACGTGTATCATTCCATAGGATCGCATTGCGAAGTACTTTCCCGGCTTGATCCACTAACACTAACCCATGCATTTGTCCGGAGAAGCTTAGTCCTTCGACTTCCGAAGGCTTAACACCGGAATCTTTCATCATTTTGTGTAAAGCAATCAACGTTTTCTCTACCCATTCTTCAGGATCCTGTTCACTATACCCTGGTTTCGGTTGAAGCAGTGGATACGCTTCCGTTGCTTCGAACACTACGCGACCTTCTTTGTCTACTAGCACCGTCTTTACTGCACTAGTACCTAAGTCCACCCCAATAACGTAACTCATCATAATCCTCCTAGTTAAAAATAATAAAAAAAAGAAGACCGCCGCCTTCCCGTGGGAAAGGAGCGGCGGCCCTTAAACCTTTATAAATAGATTACTATTTATGCATAGATGTATTGATTCAATGTTGCTTTAAGTTGCTCTTGACGACCTGAGATGTTCTTACGTGGATTCTCATTGTTAAGGGCGTAGTCAGCAAGTGATGATAATGTAGCTTTACCATTCACAACATCTGCTCCGATACCTTCGCTGAAACTGCTATAACGAGTTTCGATGAAGCTATCAAATACGCGATCTTCGATCAATTTAGCAGCAACTCTCAAACCTTTAGCATAAGTATCCATTCCTGCAATGTGTGCCAAGAACAAATCTTCAGGCTCGAAGGAAGCACGACGTACTTTAGCATCAAAGTTTACGCCACCACGGCCAATTCCGCCATTCTTAAGAACTTCATACATTGTAAGTGTTGCATCGTAGATATCTGTAGGGAATTCATCCGTATCCCATCCAAGAAGCATATCTCCTTGGTTAGCATCCAATGAACCAAGCATACCGTTAATACGAGCTACACGAATCTCATGATCAAATGTATGTCCAGCTAGTGTAGCATGGTTAGCTTCAAGGTTAAGTTTGAAGTGTTTGTCCAAACCGTATTTTTGCAAGAATGCAATAGAAGTAGCTGCATCATAGTCATATTGATGTTTAGTAGGTTCTTTTGGTTTAGGCTCGATCAAGAATTGCGCATCGAAGCCAATTTCCTTAGCATAATCTACAGCCATGTGGAACATGCGACCTAAGTTGTCTTGTTCCAATTGTAGATCTGTATTAAGAAGAGTTTCGTAACCTTCACGACCGCCCCAGAACACATAGTTCTCAGCGCCAAGACGTTTACCAACTTCAAGACCCTTCTTGATTTGTGCTGCAGCGTGAGCATATACATCAGCATTGTTTGTTGATGCTGCACCATGCATGAAGCGTGGGTTAGTGAACATGTTCGCTGTGTTCCACAACAATTTCTTACCTGTTGCTTTCATTTGATCTTCAATCAATCCAACGATAACATCAATGTTAGTTTGGAATTCACGAAGGTTGTTACCTTCAGGAGCAATATCAATATCATGGAAGCAGAAGAACGGTAAGTTCATTTTTTCCATAAATTCAAAGCCAGCTTCAACGCGAGCTTTCGCTAGATCCATACCTGTATATTTATCCCAAGGACGAACAGCAGTGTTAGCACCAAATGGGTCTGAACCGCCAGCAGTCAATGTATGCCAATAAGCCATACCGAAACGGAAATGTTCTTCCATTGTTTTACCTGCAATTACTTCTTCTGGGTTATAATTTTTAAATGCAAAAGGGTTAGTCGATCCGTTGCCTTCATAAGCAATTTTTCCAACTTGTTCAAAATAGGCCATGATAAAATGTCCTCCTCATATTTGTAAAGTAATCGCTATCACCGTTATCCTATCACATATGTTATACTTTGTCTATTGGATAAACAAAGTTTAAAATCCTATACTGTTTTAGAAGGGATGTGTACATTTCACATGAAAATCACCGGTGATCAAGCGCTGGTTAAAAAAATAAATAAGTCGATAGTACTCGATACCATTCGTCGTCATAATCCACTGTCTCGTATACAGATCTCTGAAAAAACAGGTCTTAATAAAGCGACGGTGTCGAACCTTGTGCTTGAATTGTTAGAGAGTCATTTGGTTCAAGAAATAGGTCCTGGAGAATCTAGCGGTGGACGTAAACCACTTATGTTACTTTTCCATCGGAATGCAGGCCATGCCATAGGTATGGAACTAAGTGTCACCCATTTGAAAGGGGTATTAACGGATCTCGAAGATCACGTGCTCGCCGAATATAGTGTTGAATTGAAGCATCACGATATTCCTTTTGTATTCGATGAAATGAAGACAGCCATTCAGACTCTTATGCAACAAGCCCCCTCTTCTCCTCATGGTATTGTCGGCATAGGCCTAGGTGTGCCAGGAATGGTCGATGAAGCAGGAACGATCCTATTTGCACCCAATCTTGGTTGGGAGAAGGTTCCGTTGAAAGACATGCTGGAGGAAACTTTCGGTATTCCTGTAACTGTCGATAATGAAGCGAATGCGGGAGCAGAAGGTGAACTCCACTACGGTACCTCTGTTGGCGTCCGTCATCTCATCTACATCAGTGCAGGCATGGGGATCGGTTCTGGTATTATTGTTGATGGCGAACTATATAAAGGAGCTTGGGGTTACGCTGGTGAGACAGGGCACATGACCATTGAAGCCAACGGTCGCAAATGTTCTTGTGGAAACCAAGGTTGCTGGGAGTTATATGCATCAGAGAAAACTTATGCAGAACTAGACAGACAGTTACCTGCACATTCAACTCATGATTTGCTTCGATATGCTCAGCAAGAGGATCCTGACACGTTAGATTTATTCAAGGAAATTGGACGTTATCTAGGCATCGGTATCACCAATATCGTCAATAGCTTTAATCCTGAGCTTATTATCATCGGTGGCCCACTCACGGAAGCTAAAGAATGGATCGAATCTTCCCTACAAGCCGTTGTTGCTGAGAGAACATTGCCTTATCATCGACGTCAATTACAGATCCAGTTCTCGGCACTTGGCAGTCGTTCTGCCATGCTTGGCGCATCCTATGCAGCGGTTTCACTGTTCCTAGGTCGTATTCGAGTTTCAGTATAATCAGGTAAAGGAATGATCTTACATAATTCTCATTTTCGCCTTCTTTTATAACGCCATGAGCTTGAAATTTCGTTATAATAGAATTGAAGATTGTGATTTTAGTCATATCATTTATGAAATGGAGAGAGGTTCCTTGACCTACGTTGATACTTCTAACATCTCGGCACAAATGTTCATTACTGTCTTGTTATTTTTGGTCGTGATAGCTCCGTTGTTCAGCCTAGCCATCTTGCGATTTTTTCAATCCAAGCGTAGGTCCGGCTTTAGGCTCATTCTAGCAGGGGCACTTGCTTATGTTGTGTTCCAAGCCAGTATGCTGATATTTTTTTGACGTTACATCCTACATATTTACGACTTCATTGCACATTCATGAATGGAGTTAAAGTCAATCATAGTGAGGATTCTCCTTCGTTCAATCAACAACGATATGTAAACGAGCATTTTGCATAATTCATTTTTCAAGGGAGAGACAAGGTTAGACCTCATACTAATTGAGTTTTTGAGAGAGTGCAGGCGTAAATGGACAGACGGGCAGAATTTTCGGAAGGTTGAAAATTTAAGCGGCGTTTGTGACTCGTTGTCTCGATACAGCCAGCGCAGAAGCAAGAAGCACAATCGCATTCAAATATTGGTGAGTCGTGACTTTTTGAATGCCCCAAACATGCAATTGGTCTGCGGTTAAATAGGTCTTCATTCGAGAGTTACAGCGTTCTACACTGGTTCGCTTGTTGTAGAGTTCCTTCCAGCCCCGACTTTCTCGGTGCGGAATCGCATAGCGGCGAAGGTCTTGCTGAGTGTCGACCTTGACCACCATCCCATAATTGGAAGTGGAACAAGCCGCCATACCCAAAGGGCACTCAACTTTACCCGTGGCATGCGGACAACGGAATTTCAAACGTTCGTTCTCCTGGCCCCAATACGTCATCGCAAACCCCATCGAACAGCAAGGTGTTCCTTTGGTTGTCATGCCAGCAGGCGGTTCTTTTTCATTCCGTGGATTCATTGGAATAATCGCTTGGGCCTTCACATTTCGAGCAGCCTCGTAGTTCTTCACTTGATCATAACCCGCATCCAACATGAAAAATCGGGTCTTGAATCGGTCGACGGTTTGCTTCATGAGTGGGGGTCCCTCGTCCCCATCGTTCACATGTGCGGGTGTAACTTTTAGGGCAATCGGAAGTTCACTCTTGGTATCGACGGCCAGATGCAACTTGTAGCCAAACCACTTCACTTTATTTCCAAAGGTGTCGAGCTTCACTCCCCAGTTGGCATTGCCTGTAAGTTCGCTTTTACGTTTCGGTTCTTTTTTCTCATAGGCGTGGATGGCGGCGCTGTCGATGGCAACATGGGTCCCGTCAATGAGTTCAGCTTCCTGGCACTGAGAGACGAGATCCTCAAACAACCGCTGTGCTATACCTTTTTGGGTCAAATCGGCAAACACACGACTCAAGGTTGCAATGGAGGGCGCGGATCGATCCAGTCGTAACCCACACTGGTAACGGAAACGAAGGTCAAATTCGAGTCTGCGTTGCAAACCGGTGAACGTGTCGATGTTCTCCAAAGGGGCAGCGAGCAACGCGCGGAGAATTCCTTCGCGGCAGTGGCCATCCGCTCCTCGGGGTGAAGGATTTCTCAATTTTTTCGCGTAAGGACGAAGGTCGAGTGCACTGAAAAAGATAGGTAGTCGTTCTTTAGAATCGATTTTTTGCAGTTCCTCAAAGGAAAATAGACTTTCTTGGAGAATATACATAGTGACTTCACTCCCTTGGGTTTTCTTGTTTGGTCACTTGAAAACTTCTCCAAGTTGGGGTGAAGTCCTTTTTTGTGCTCAAAAATCCTTTGTGCACCAAGGGCTTAGATTAATGCAAAATGCTCAAACAAAAAGGCTTCACCCTCCTCTTAACGGAAGGTGAAGCTTTTTGATGGTTACAGATCGTTATATTAAATTTTAACCTCGCTAAATTCAAGGCTCTCAATATACTTTTCACAATCCATCGCTGCCATACAGCCACTACCCGCAGCCGTAATCGCTTGTCTATATCGGGTATCTTGTACGTCACCACAAGCGAATACCCCAGGGATGTTCGTCTCCGATGTTCCTGGTGTCACCACAATATATCCATTCGAATCTGTCGTAATTTTTCCACCAAGGAATGCTGTGTTCGGATGATGACCAATCGCTACAAACACACCACTTGCTTCAATCAGTTCTTCTTCACCTGTCTGATTGTTCAACACTTTAAGACCATTAACGCCTCTGTCATTCGCAGTTACCTCAATAGGAGTACGATTCAAATTCCACTCCACTTTATCGTTCGCACGAACACGATCCTGCATAATTTTTGATGCACGTAATTCCTCACGACGGTTAACAAGAGTCACTTTGGAAGCAAATCTAGTAAGGAAGTTGGCTTCCTCAAGTGCAGAATCGCCGCCACCGATCACAATGATCTCTTTACCACGGAAAAAGAATCCGTCACATGTGGCACATGTACTTACACCACGTCCGATATTATCTTGTTCACCAGGAATGCCCAAGTATTTCGCTGTTGCTCCTGTAGAAAGAATTAGCGTTTCAGTAACCAATTCTCCCATTCCTTCTACATTCAGCTTAAATGGGCGTCCTTCTAGTTCTACACTATTAACCCAACCAGTTTTGAACTCTGCACCGAAACGTTCGGCTTGTTTACGCATATTATCCATCAATTCAGGCCCCATAATTCCATCAGGGAATCCTGGGAAGTTCTCAATTTCAGTCGTTGTTGTTAATTGTCCACCTGGTTGTGGCCCTTCAATCACAAGTGGTTTCATATTGGCACGAGCCAAGTAAATCGCTGCTGTTAATCCTGCTGGACCTGTTCCAACAATAATAGATTTGTACATCATAAGTTCCCCCAATTTCAATTATAATGTGGAATATATTTCATATCATACTAATTATAATTATTATCATCTAGTAACTATTATGGTTGGACCCAAGCAATTTGTCAACATATTTGTTACAGATCATCTCAGAAGCCGTAATCCATTTAAAATGACTAATATCGTGCTTCCTTCATGTCCAACTACGCCAAACGGTAGAGCGATGTCCCCTACGAAGTTACTGGTAATAAGAAGTAAGATGACACTGATTGCGAACACCATATTTTGTTTAATGACTCTTTGCGCTCGCCGTGCAAGCTTAATCGTACTTGCGATCTCCTCGATATTATCGTTCATAAGAACAACATCCGCTACCTCTAGCGCCGTACCACTTCCGTTCATCCCCATCCCGATACCCACCGTTGCAGTAGCCAATGCTGGAGCATCATTCACTCCGTCACCCACCATAACTACATGCCCATATTTCTCTCTTAATTCTTTAACATGAGCTACTTTCTCTTCGGGCTGAAGATCTGAATAGATCCAATCCACACCAATCTGTTCACCAATGACCTGCGCTGTATCATGATGATCACCTGTAAGCATAGCAACTCGAATCCCAAGTGCTTGTAAAGACTTTACGGCAAGTACCGCCTGTGGTCGTATCGTATCCTGCAATGCTATTAGCCCTACCACTTGATCGCCTTTCATCATAACGGACACCGTTTTCCCTTGAGAAATGAGACGACTTCTCTGATCCAGCCAAATTGGGTTCGATGCATCCATCGAATGATCTAGAATATCACTTTTACCGATTTTCCATAACGTACCTTCGACCATTGCTGACATTCCCCAACCTGTCAAAGATTGAACATCATCCACAGGTTTCAAGATGAGTCCCTCTGCCTTACGTACAATAGCTTTAGCTAATGGATGTTCTGATAACTGCTCAACAGAGGCACATATGCTAAGTAATTCATCACGGTCATAACGATCATCTATGATGAAATCTGTCACCTGCGGTGTTCCCATCGTAAGTGTTCCCGTCTTATCAAAAGCCACAACGGATGTTAATGCCATGTTCTCCACATGAGCGCCACCTTTAAAAAGTACCCCTTTACGTGCACGATTCGATATAGCTGATAACATAGCCGGCATAATAGATGAGACTAATGCACACGGCGAAGCTACGACAAGGAAAACCATCGCCTTGTAAAAAGCACTACCCCACGTCCATCCAAATAGAAGAGGTAATACGGTAATGACAGCTAACGTTACGGTGACAACAATACGCGCATAGATCGATTCGAATCGTTTAATGAAGCGCTGTGACTGGGGTACTTCACTTTCTGCTTCCTCGACGAGTCGGATGATCTTGGCAAATACCGTAGATTCAGCAGATTGTGTAACTTCAACATATAATACCCCTTCCCCATTAAGCGTACCGGCGTACACGATATCCCCCGTTGTTCGATCTACAGGAATAGCTTCTCCTGTAATAGAGGCTTGATTAACCGAAGAAGATCCACGTTGCACACAACCATCAGCTGGAATTAATTCCCCTGGCTTAACGAGAAATAAATCCCCAATCTGAAGTTGGTCAATCGTAACCTTAATCATCTCACCATTCTCAATACGTAGAGCAGTCTCAGGCTTCAGAGCCATCAGTGACGAAATATCTTTCTTGCTTCGTTCCATAGTATAGGTCTCTAATGCACCACTTAGAGCAAATATGAAGATTAGCAGTGCACCCTCATTCCAGTATCCAATACTAGCCGCACCCATCGCTGCGACGATCATAAGTAGGTTAACATCAAGGTCACGTTCTTGAACCAACGTGTGAACACCTTCCCGTGCTTTAGTCCATCCTCCTAATGTATAGGCCGTAACATACAGTAGAATCGATAGGTATTCAGCCCAATGTCCAACAGACCAAGCGATTAACGTAAGAACTCCACTTCCTAATGCAGCAAGCATCTCCTCATTGCGAAGCATACTACGCAGATCAAATTTCCCCCTCTTATGAGGATTCGGCTGATTAGCCGTTTTTTTGATAGCAGGCGTTGATATTTTCACTAAAGCTTTCTGAGTATTTTCCATTGTAATCACCTTCCACTTGAGAATGAATTGCATTATTACTTCCCTAAAAATGACACATGCTGCTCCGGGTATCCGGAGCAGCATGGTAAATGATAATGATAATCATTTCTTGCACTTGTACAATTATTTTTCCTATAGGCAACTTTATGCTTTTATTATATTCCTTTGTTAGTACCAAGTAAATGGGCAATGTACCCCTTACACGAAAAAAAACCTGAAGATGATCAGTGTGTCTCAGACACTACTCTCATCTTCAGGTTCTTACTCATGCTATCTATAAATGAAAGCCTACCGATGCTTTCTCCATCAATTCCAATTGTGCTGCAGCAATACGAATAGTAGGTACCTCCTGAGGCGCACAGCTTATCTCATCGATCCCTAAAGTATAAATAACAGGGAGATCCGTACTCGTTACATGCCCTACAGCTCTAATATGAATACTTGGATGGATTTGTCGAATATGATGAAACACACCCATATTCACTACATCCCCAGATGATGTCACATCACTTTCATCCCATTCCACAACCAACAAGTGTGTACATCTAGCAAGGTCACCCGCAACGGACGATTGTATATTACGAGGAACTAAAGCTCCCACTCGATATTTAATCGAACGGCTCATATGTCCTAGTGTCTGTTCCGCGACCTGTTCAATCCAATGAACAGTATCTGCAAATTGCTCTGCACTTGCTGGACGATTCACTAATAGATCGACAGTACACTCCGTTCCTTGTTCCACACAACCTCGCATTGCCCGAAATAAAGCTTCTAGCATAATATCTTGAATTCCATCAGGGGGATAAGAACAATGAACATTGCTGGAGGATGGCATCAAGCTCACCGTAGCAGGTGCACCCTGAAGTCCATAAAAGATCGATTCCCACAGTTCTTGAAGTAGACAGAGTAATCGCCGTTGCAAGGTGACCGAGATTTCCTCAGCCCCAATCAGGTCACTAGGAATAATATCCTTTAGATATTCTACCTTCAACAACTCTTCACAACGAACTAATCCTAAACCATAAGCTCCCATAAGCTTTCCGATCCACACATCTTCAGGAGTCGTTCCTCCTGCGAATATCCGCATGCTTCTCACTTGGTCACTCCATAAAAGTAACTTCTTGGGGGGAGTCAATTCATGATTCATCCGATTCGAATATAAGCTATCTCCAACCACATCACGAATACATTCTGCATTTATGCTCAATAGCGCCTCTTCACGAGAAAATGTCCCCATTTCAACAAGTTCAACAAGTGACAACATTTCTGATAATGAATTTGCTTTGATAGCCAGTTGATGTTCACTACAGACACTGTACAGGTCCTTTTCACTTTGGAATACATTTTCTTGTGAAGAACTCTGTTCATCCATATCCACGGCTTGCTCGAGACCACTAAATGAGTATAACGCTTTCATACAGATGGTACCTGAACAACCCTTAGTCCCACTGCAAGGATAGTGATCCTCTTTCTGGTTCATAAATGCTTGCCACCCTCTTTTCTCAACGAAATAACGATCATACATAAGCGTATTAAGCTACCCGAAGAAATATACAGTTATCTCCATTTATTGTATAAAAAAAGTGCTCCTTTCCCCCATTAAGGAAAAAGAAGCACCTCTATCGAAATAATCTAATCTATATTTAAATAGGATGAACTAAAGAGCGCACTCGGCCCACTTATATTTGACTAGCTTGAATGGCTTGTTCCAAATCACTTAGAATGTCATTAATATGTTCCGTTCCAATAGAAACTCGAATCATCTCTGGTCTAACCCCAGCTGCCACTTGTTCCTTCTCCGACAGTTGTTGATGTGTTGTACTAGCTGGGTGTATGATCAGTGACTTAGAATCTCCCACATTAGCTAGATGTGAGAATAACTTCACACTCTCAATCAACTTCCGACCCGCTTCTGTACCACCCTGAATCCCAAATGTAAGAATTGCACCTTGGCCTTTAGGTAAGTATTTCTTGGATAGCTCATATGTCGGATGAGTTGGGAGTCCCGCGTAGCTGACCCATTCTACATCAGCATGATTCTCTAAATATTGAGCCACTTTAAGCGCATTCTCACTATGTCGTTCCATACGTAGATGTAACGTTTCTAATCCTTGTAAGAGCAACCATGAGTTAAATGGAGAAATAGCGGACCCCATATCTCTCAATAATTGAACACGAGCTTTTATAATATACGCTAAAGGACCTACAGCCTCGGTATACACAACACCATTATAACTTGGATCTGGTTCCGTAAGTCCAGGGAATCTACCACTAGCTTTCCAATCGAATTTACCAGCATCAACAATGACACCACCAATAGATGTACCATGTCCACCGATGAATTTCGTTGCAGAATGGACAACAATATCTGCTCCATACTCAATAGGCCGAAGTAAGTACGGACTTGGGAACGTATTATCTACAATAAGAGGAAGGCCATGTTCATGAGCTATGTGCGCAACCGCTTCTACATCCAAGATATTTCCTTGCGGATTACCAATGGTCTCGGCATAAAGCGCTTTGGTCTTATCCGTAATCGCTGCACGGAAATTCTCTGGATGGTTAGAATCTACAAAATGAACCTTAATCCCTAATTTCGCTAACGTATTAGCAAAAAGATTATAAGTTCCACCATATAGACTAGACGAAGCTACAATTTCATCACCAGCACCTGCGATGTTAAGAATCGAGAATGTGATGGCTGCTTGACCTGAAGCCGTAGCTAACGCCCCTGCTCCTCCTTCTAGGGCAGTCATACGCTGCTCGAACACGTCCGAAGTGGGGTTCATAATACGACTATAAATATTGCCGAACTCTTTAAGCGCGAATAGATTAGCAGCGTGTTCGCTGTCACGGAACCCATAAGAGGTTGTCTGATACAGCGGAACTGCGCGCGATAATGTCGTAGGGTCAATCTCTTGGCCTGCATGAACAGCCAAAGTCTCAAACGATAATCGTTGTTCTTCGGACATGGTGAATCCTCCCTTATAATAAATAGATATGATGATACCATTCATATAGAATACTTCCACATTTTCTCATAAATAAATAGATTTGAAAAGACTAATTCATACTTAACACATCTGAAAAGTAAATTACCTATCCACTAAAAAAATCCCTCACGAACCTAAAGGTTGTAAAGGATTTTACACATTATGATTGTATCCAAGTAGTACACCCTAACAATAAGTATTTAGGGAATTAGCGAGCCATCCATCCGCCATCCACACAAATAACATGACCATTCATGTAATCAGATGCTTGAGAAGCGAGGAATACAGCAGGCCCCTTAAGATCTGCTGGCGTACCCCAACGTGATGCTGGAATACGTGCAAGAATGTCATTTGAACGTCCTTCGTCGGCACGTAAGGCAGCTGTATTATCTGTAGCCATATAACCAGGAGCAATTGCATTAATCTGAATACCTTTGGAAGCCCATTCGTTTGCGAAAGATTTAGTTATACCTGTCACCGCATGTTTACTCGCCGTATATCCGGGAACATTAATTCCACCTTGATAAGACAACATTGAAGCTACGTTAATGATTTTACCACTACCTCGTTCAATCATATGGCGTCCAGCCATCTGACATAGAAAGAATACGGTATTCAAGTTGAGGCTTATCACATCATGCCAATCTTTAGCTGGATGATCCACTGCGGGTACACGTCGAATAATCCCTGCATTGTTTACCAGAATATCTACTCTTCCAAAGAAGCCTAATGCCTCATTAAATACATTCTCTAATATAGATTCATCACTGAGATCAGCCTTAATTTGAAAAGCTTTACGACCCAACGCTTCAACCGCCTTCACGGTCTCATCACTTCCAGAATACGAAATCGAGACGATATCCGCCCCTGCTTCTGCCAACCCTAGGGCTATCCCCTGACCAAGACCAGAAGAACCTCCAGTAACTACTGCTACTTTTCCACTCAGATCGAATAATTCCATTGTGGTCTATTCCTCCACCGATTTATAGTCTAATATAATGTTAGATTTCTTAAATAATTCAGCCATCTCTTCTGAGAGACCCGCATCCGTAATAATGACATCCATTTCTGCACATGTGGCAAAAGTCCGCAAAGCGAATTGTCCAAATTTGTGATGATCTATCACACCGAATACTTGTTGAGCCGTTTGAATTATCGCTTTCTTCACAGGAACTAAATCCCCCGTAAAAATGGATAATCCAAACTCCGGATGCACAGCTGTTGCCGAGATAAATGCCTTATGAATATTCAATTCTGATATTATTCTCGGAGCATCATCGCTAACTAAGACATTGCGTACGCGTGACCCGCCAGGTACGACAAGTAAGATCTTATCTTTCTTCGTTAATTCATTAATAATGAACAAATCATTCGTAATAACAGTCATCGGCTGATTATCCAGGCGTTTAGCTATTTCCAGTGTTGTACTACCACCATCAAGAGCAATGATATCACCTGGCATAATATGTTCGATTGCACGCTTGGCAATTTGGACTTTCTCTAGACTATGCTTATCTGTCACACCTTTACTTGTTAGAATGCCGTATTGATCATCTTGGGCTAATCTTGCTCCCCCATGGATTCTTACCAACAGACCCATGCTTTCTAACTTATCAAGATCTTCACGTACTGTTTTACCGGTCACTTGTAATAACTCACTAAGTTCGATTACTGTCACTTCTTGACCCGAAATTAGGGCCTCCATAATTTTCTCATGCCGTTTCAAGGGACTCATATAACTTCATCGCTTTCTACAATAGATTAACGTAGGTCTTGCATGGCGATCGCATCCATATCACTGAACGTCTGGTTTTCTCCAGCCATTCCCCATATAAATGTATAATTACACGTACCCACCCCACTATGAATGGACCAACTTGGAGAGATAATCGCCTGCTCATTACGTACAACGAGATGACGTGTTTCATCCGCTTGACCCATCATATGGAACACTACGCCATCCTCTGGTAGATTGAAATATAAATATATTTCAGAACGACGATTGTGTGTGTGACTTGGCATGGTATTCCACATGTTGCCTGGATCTAGTTCCGTTAATCCCATGACAAGTTGACAGCTATGAATACCATCCTGATGAATATATTTATAGATCGTACGTTCATTTGACGACGTGATACTTCCCAAATGGGCTGGCGTGGCTTCTGCTTGAGTTAATTTCTTCGTTGGGTATGACTTATGTGCAGGGGCAGAATTGAAATAGAAGCGAGCTGATGGCGCTCCTCCCCCATTATTTTTAAATACTACTTTTTTCACACCTAGTCCAATATATAGACATTCCTTCGTATCTACTTCATAATCCGTGCCATCTACCGATATCGTCCCCTTACTTCCCACGTTGATAATCCCAATCTCTCGACGCTCTAAGAAATAATCTGTTCCAATATCCTTAAGATTGACCGCAAGCTCAATGTCCTTTGTTTCAGGTACAGCTGAACCTACAATAAAACGATCCACATGCGTGTAAACGGTAACAAGTTCATCTACTGCAAAAAGAGTATCCATTAGAAATTCCTCACGCAAACGAGCTGTATTAAATCCTTTTACATCGTTGGGATGAGATACATAGCGATTTTCCATCATTATTACTTCCTCTCGATTTGTAGTCATGAACAATATTTTTTCTGCATTTACGTTCATATATGTTCATATTAGTTCATTTCGTACCATTTGTGTAGCGTTATTTTAAAAAAGATCTTTTAACTAGCAAAAAAAGACTGATTTCCTTCTCCTTTAGAGAATCGAAAATCAGTCATTGCATCATTTTATCTCAATTCAGTTATCATTAATAACTTCCTTGAGATTGTTGTCCTTGAGCTATGGCGACGCCACCGCTTGTACCGATACGCGTTGCACCTGCAACGATCATAACTTGTGCATCTTCGGCACTTCGTACTCCACCTGAAGCTTTAACCCCAAGATCAGGTCCTACCGTAGCACGCATTAACGCGATATCTTCTTTTGTCGCTCCACCGGTTGAGAATCCAGTTGATGTTTTGACATAATCAGCTCCCGCTTCAACAGCCAGCTTACATGCACGTACCTTCTCTTCGTCAGACAGCAGGCATGTTTCAATGATGACCTTCGTCAGTGCTTTTCCTTTTGCCGCTTGAACAACGGCAGCAATATCACGTGACACCAAGGCATCATCATGACTTTTCAAAGCACCTATGTTAATCACCATATCCACTTCACCTGCGCCATTGGCGATCGCATTTGTCACTTCGAACGCCTTAACTTCAGGTGTTGAAGCTCCTAGTGGAAAACCAATAACGGTACATACTTTTACTTCTGGAGTATCCTTCAATACTTCATGCGCTACTGCCACCCATGTTGGATTCACGCACACTGAAGCGAAGCCATGTGTTTTAGCTTCTTCAGCTAGCTTTTGAATTTCTTCCTTCTTAGCATCCGCTTTGAGTAACGTATGATCAATCATTCTTGATATCGACTGTTGGTTCAAAATGTTTCCTCCTATGATGTACAAATAGTGATGTCTTCAAGTTCTCTTCACATTATCGTATCATTCTTTAAAAAAACGCAAAACATACATATAAGTTAAAAAAAGGTCATCCACGACATTGAAGAATGGATAACCTTTTTTATATTAACCTATCTTTGCTGTTATCTTATACTTCTGTTGTTTAACTGTGTCGAATTGTAACGTAAACTGTTCTGTTTGAGATTCTCTTACTCCAATAACACTACCATCCTCTAGCATCAATGGTATAGTGCTCCGAAGTGTACAAGTTCCTCCAAGATTAGAAGTAACAATAACACTTACTACTTCGGCATCTTTCCACTCCATATCAATAGAGAACCCACCACGAGCTTTTATTCCCTTAACATAACCGGTAGTACTCCATTCGTTTGGAAGGGCAGGGAGAAGGTGAATCTCACCCAATTGGCTCTGAAGTAACATTTCAACGATACCCGCAGCCCCACCAAAGTTACCATCAATCTGGAATGGAGGATGATCGTCGAACAGATTAGGATGCGTTGATCGTGCAAGTAACGTATGAACAAATTGATAGGCAGATTTGCCATCCAGTAACCGTGCATAGAGATTAATCAACCAAGCGCAACTCCAACCCGTATGTCCACCACCATTACTTATACGGCGTTCTAAAGAAGTCGTTGCTGCTTGTACTAACTCAGGAGTCTCGTACCGATTGATTTCGTGACCTGGGTAGACACCATACAAATGGGAGACGTGACGGTGACCTGGTTCGCTCTCTTCAAAGTCATGAATCCATTCTTGAAGTTGCCCATGCTGACCAATCTTAAACGGATACAGTCGTTCATAAGCGCTGGCAATCTCCTTGCCTAGGTCATCATCCACACCTAGATGAGAAATCGCCTCCAGACAGTGAGAGAATAGTTCGCGAATTAACGTCATATCCATCGTACTCGCCATAGACACACTACAAGGCTCGCCTTCGGATGTCAGAAATTTATTCTCAGGTGATGTCGATGGATTGGTTACCAAATAACCATCATGACCTTCAACCAACCAATCTAAGCAGAATAAGGCAGCACCTTTCATCACTGGGTAAGCCTTGCTTCTCAGAAAATCCTCATCCCCTGTAAACAGATAATGTTCCCACAAATGAGAAGTTAACCATACGCCTCCCATCGGCCAGAATGCCCAACTCGCATCTCCACCTGTTGGGGCAGATTGTCTCCAAATATCTAAATTATGATGAGCAGTCCAACCTCTCGCCTGATAGTGAATATTGGCAGTACGACGACCTGAATAGGATAAATCCTCGATCAGATCAAACAAAGGCTCATGACATTCACTAAGATTACCTATCTCAGCCAACCAGTAATTCATTTCCGTGTTGATATTCGTAGTGTATTCACTGCCCCAAGGTGGCTCCATCTGGTTATTCCATATGCCTTGCAGATTAGCTGGTTGTGTACCCGGGCGTGAGCTAGCCATTAATAAATATCGTCCATATTGGAAGTACAATGCCTCAAGTTCGGGGTCCTTCGCTCCATCCTGATAAGACTTCAGACGAACGTCCGTAGGGAGGGTGCTATTATCGCTTGTCCCTAAATATAGATCAACACGTCCGAACATAGCCGTGTGATCCTTAATATGCCGATCTCTTAGAACGTCATACCCTGCTTGAACCGCACGATCTAACCAGTCAGCACAGATACTTGTCATATCTTTATTCGTAGAGCCTGGCATCACATCATACTTCTCGAAGTCACTAACAGCTGCCAAATAGAACGTCACAGCCTCTGCATCGTGAATATGTAGTGCGTTATTCTCGTAACTAATCGTTCCACCGTGTGGAACAGCACGAATGTGCATTTCGAAACGTATCCCCAGATCTTCTTCAAATAGAATCGATTGAGGATGATCTCGTAAGTAGTTGGATTCAATATGGCTTGGGCAACGCCCTGCAAGCATAACATCATGATTGTCATTCACACTGATCTTAGGCTGCTGAGGACTTTCTAGTAGAGCGCTTGCATGAATCTTCCCAGTTCCCTCAACCTTCAAAGTTACAGCCATAACCTGATCCACTGCGCTTATAAAGGTCTCCCTTGTATACGTAGTATTTCCACTACGGAAGGATGTTACCGAGATCCCTGTATTGAGATCTAACTGACGTGAGTAATTCTGAACATCCGACAGATTCTCTTGCTCAATAAATAAGTAACCCATTGGCTGATAGGCTTCAGTATCCTTACCAAGCATATTCGTATTAATCAATTGTTCTGCTTCCTTGTACTTTCCCTCATGTACTAATTCACGTGCCTTCTTCAAATAGCGGACACTATTATATTGCACATTGTCTCGTGGGAAACCAGACCAAAGTGTATCTTCATTTAATTGATACTCTTCTCGTTCAATTCCTCCATGTACCATGGCACCCATTCGTCCGTTACCAAGCGGCAAAGCTTCTTCCCACTTTGAAGCAGGAGCTAGATAAGACATGAGCCATCTTTTCTCATTACGTTTTGTCATAGAATTATACTCCTATCTATCTATCTTTCTTTCTTTCTTATAATCACGTATTAAGTTTATCATAAGGCATCTAGAAGAACGGATAATTATTTCATACAAGTATACACGGCCTTACCTTCCTTTATCTACGAAGAAACGTTTAGCATTGAAATATAAGCCTATCTATAAAAAGAAATGCTTATTATATTAAAAAAATCAAAAGAATGACCCCTGAAGAAATATCAGGAGTCATTCTTTTGATCAATTTGATCTTATCTTATTTACCAGTCCACAATTTCACTCTGTCTTGTACATAACCAGTGTACTCTTCTTCCATCTTAGACAATCCTACCTTTTCAAGCTCAACTAACATATTGTCAAATACTTGATCGAACTTCTCAGGACTAGTAAGAATCGCTTCTGGAATACGTTTACGAACGATATCTTGCGCTTTCTGAGCTATAACACTATATTGTGTATCCGAAGGAACGGTCATGTTATAAGCTGCTCCCCACTCTTTAACTGGGAATTCATCTTCCTTAGGGAATAAATCTTTCCAAGTAGTCGCGTTATATCCCTTCAATGATTCCTTCTCAACATCAGAGTAATTCGCAACAATCTGTTCAGGGTAGTTAAGTGTGTAATAGTTGCCAGTTGAATCCTTTACTCCATCTCCATAGTGACCACTGAAGACCCAATACAAGCCAATGCCTTCTTCTTTCGAAAATGCTGCATTGTCATTCGTCATTCGATCTCTAATTTCTGCTGGCATCACACGAACGCCATTCTCAACATTATAATGCTTACCTTCTACTCCCCAGTATCTGAGAACCTGTCCTTCTTCTGAAGCCATCCAATCTAGGAATTTAATAGCACGAACGGGATCTTTACATGCAGTTGTGATTCCAATACCGTAACCATCAAACCCTGTAGATTGGAATGAATGATCTAGAATATCCTTTGACATTGTCACTGGGAAGTGTCCATAGGTATACTCATCTTTACCTGCTGCTTTAAGCGCGTTCTCAGCGTTTCCATATTCCCACTCTTGGCTAATTAGACCAAGAACACGGCCACTAGCAATTTTGGCTTGATACTGATCATCTTTCTGAACAAATGTATCTTTGTCTAATAGACCTTCAGCGTACATATGGTTTAACCAACGGAAATACTCTTTCTCTTCCGGACGAGTATAGTGGAATTTAGCTTCGTGTGTCTCTGGGTTAATGTAGAACTCACCATCATCGGCTAATCCTGTTGCACTAACAGCTGGATTAGTAACCGTTATCTGAATTTTCCAATCATCAGCATTAAGTAATAATGGAATAGTCGAAGCTCCATCCGTTTCAGGATGTTTCGCTACATACGCTTTTAGAGCGTTTTCATAATCTTGAATCGTTCTGATCTCAGGATAACCTAACTCTTTCAACACTCTGTGTTGAATTTCAAATCCACCTGTTGCATCAAAGCTTGTCTGATCTACAGATCCATTTGTAGGTATCGCGTAAATAGCAGGATCAGATGTACTATATTTAAGTCTGTTCATATTTTGGCTATATAACTTTTTCAAGTTAGGTGCGTGTTCTTCTATTAGATCCGTCATATCAATCATAGCCCCAGCATCAACCAGCTTAGATAAGTTATCTTTAGGGAATACAAGATCCGGATATTCTCCACTTGCCGCCATCAAGGAAACCTTATCATCGCCACCGTTTCCTGCCATATCGTATTGGGCATTAATCGTGACTCCAGTTTTCTTCGTAATTTCTTGACCCACAGTATCTTTCATGTTGTTCCAGTTCGGACTACCATCTGCTCCGAAAAATGTAAATGTAATCGGGGACGTATCCATGGTTTCCTCTGTAGTTGCAGTCGTGTTCGTAGATGTTGAACTTTTTGTAGGTTCTGCGTTCTTGGTGGCGTTCGTGTTGTTACCGTTGCCGCAAGCAGATAACATGAGAGCGCTTGCGATAAGTAGCATTGCAAATGTCTTTGGACTCTTTCTCTTCATAAAATAACCCTCCCAATACGAATAGAAACATAAATAGTGCAACAACAAACAAATTACAAAAAATAGAAATCGTTTTCTTTAAGCACCCATGTAAGTGCTTACAACACTAAATATATATCATTTTCAGCATTTTGTATACCATTATTTAGGACTATTATGAGTCTTTTTTAGGTTATTTTTAGGTTGATATTAGGTTATCATTAGGTTTTCATTAGGTTTTTTAGGTTTTAGTTAGGAATTTTTAGGTTATATTAGGTTATTATCAGGTATTTTAGGTCTTATATTATTAAAAGGAGGCCCACCCTAAGGTGGACCTCCTACAATATTTATAGTAGTTAATTACTTACCAGACCATAGATCAACTCTAGCTTTTACATAAGTAGTATACTCTGCTTCCATCTTCTCAGCGCCAGCTTTGTTCAACTCTGCTATCATGCCATCATACACAGCGTCGAACTTCTCAGGTGCAGTTAGAATAGCTTCTGGAATACGTTTACGAATAATGTCTTGTGTCTTCTGGAACGTTACATCATAACTTGACCCTGCTTCAACAGAAATATTCCAAGCAGCACCCCAAGGTTTAACTGGCATTTCCTTTTCAGAAGGCCATAGATCTTTCCAAGTCGTCGCATTGTATGCTTTCAAACTTTCCTTCTCTGCTTCAGAGTAAGTAGCTACGATCTGTTCAGGGAAGTTAGTAGTATAGTAGTTACCTGTTGGATCTAATACACCATCACCATAGTGACCAGACATAGAAGCATATAATCCAATACCTGTAGTCTTAGAGAAGTTACTAGCATCATTAACTTTCTTATCTAATACATCTGCTGGAATGACACGTTTGCCATCAACAACATTATAATGTTTACCTTCAACTCCCCAGTTAAGAAGAACTTGACCTTCATCAGAAGCTAAGTAATCTAAGAATTGAATCGCACGAACTGGATCTTTACAAGTCTTAGTAATACCTATGCCTAATCCTGCCATGAATCCAGTATCCTGAAAGCCATGATCTAGGTAATCAGCAGATAAAGTTACAGGAAAGTGAGCATATGTTTTACCATCTTTGCCTGCAGCCTTCAAAGCGTTCTCTGCATCAGCGTATCCCCACTCTTGGTCAATCAGACCCACGACACGGCCACTAGCAATTTTAGCTTTATATTGATCACTCTTTTGGACAAATGTATCTTTATCAAGTAAACCTACATTGTACATATGGTTCAACCAACGGAAATATTCTTTCTCTTCAGGACGTTTGTAGTGAAGTTGCGCTTCAAACGTTTCTGGATTAATGTAATATTCCCCATCGTCCGGTGCTCCAGTAGTATAGAATGCCGGATTGGTCACAGTGATCATAATTCTCCAATCATCCGCATCCAATGTCAGTGGAATTGTTGGTTGACCATCGGTCGTAGGATGTTTGTCAACGTGAGTTTGTAGTACTTTCTCGAAATCTTGAAGTGTCTTCACTTCAGGATATCCTTGTTCTTTCAACACATCATGTTGAATTTCAAACCCTGAAGTCGAATCAAAATACTGTTGACCCACAGCAGCATTACTTGGGACAACATAGATTGCTTTATCTTCATTACTATATGGTAGACGTTTCATGTCCTCTCCATATACCTTCTTAAGGTTAGGGCCATATTTGTCAATCAAGTCTGTTAAGTCTAACATGGCACCTGCGTCTATCATCTTACCAACATCGTTTTTTGCAAAAATCAAATCAGGATATTCACCACTAGCTGCCATTAAGGCAATCTTGTCGGAACCATCACCTGTAACGTTATATTCTGCATTTAGTGTCACGCCTGTTTTCTCAGTAATAACCTTACCAACATCATCTTTCATTTTATTCCAGTTAGGGCTTGCATCTGCTCCGAAGAAACTGAACGTAATTGGACTCGTATCTACTTCTTTCTCTGTATTAGTAGCGTTTGTAGCCGTTTCAGTCTTACCTGCATTCGTAGCTGCATTGTTGTTACTACATCCAGCAGACACAAGAAGTGCACTAGCTAATAGTAACATTGCAAACGTTTTCGGTGTTCTCCCCTTCATACCGTAAATCCCCCTTTTAAATGACTAACCATAAATATGTATAAACAGGAAACCCTGAAGATACCTCGCTGAATCTTGTTTTTTTCTCTCTTTATTAAATAAATGAAACGTTTTCGGAAAAGGCTTACAAACATTGTTACATGAATGAAAGTGCTTTCATATATGCATTGTATAAGATGTGGAGAAAGCTGTCAACAATTAATTAATAAAACTAAAATAAAGATAAATTCAGCGCAAATCCACCCCAGTTCCGTTCTACTTTTTCCTATAATTCACTTTTCATCGCGAAATTCAGAAGGAGTCTTACCTGTCGCCTTCTTGAAAACTTGTGTAAAATATTTTGGATCTTGGTACCCTACTAGCGGAGCAATTTGATACACTTTCACACTCGTATTTTTCAAGATATACTTCGCCTTATCCATTCGACACTTGGTTAGGTATTCCAAAAAGGTATACCCTGATACTTGTTTAAATATCATACAAAAATGGCTGATACTTAAATCTACTACCTCCGCGATCTCTTCAATACTTAGATCTTTGTGATAATGATTTTCTATATACTTTTGAGCCTTTTCAACGATCGTCTGAACGTCCTCTTTGGACTGACTATACCTATTTTCATTCACTTTTTTCTCAAAAGTTGCCTTAACCTCGTTAATCATTTCACTTAATGTACCCATATCATGAAGTCTTTGAATAAGTTCACCTAGAGATCCATCTACATGTAAATTCGAGTATTCAAACTGTCTATACAAAACCACTGTCATTTCAACGATCATTCGTTCAGCAATATCTTTTGTTAAAGAATAACCCTCAATATAAGCCTTGGTGTCATCAAACAAAGGTAACATACGTTCTAAGTCTAGTGTACGAATACATTGAAGAATAGCAGTTTCGAGATGTTTAGGATACTTAACTTCTTGAATTGGAGCATGTTCAATACTATCGTCAGAGTCAATAAATACCCCTTCTTGCTCAGTATAAAAACGCTGATATAAGGCTCTGGTGGCACTTTGGTATGCAGAGTTTAACTGATCAATGCCCTTGCTACGTTTACTAATACCTACAAAACAAGTAAGCTTAGAGTATTTTTTGATTTGATGAATGATATCTTTACCCAGCATCATTGTATCGTCGTTCATGTGACTTGGAAATATGACAATCCATTCTCCACTATGAAAAGGGAAAACCGTCATGCCACTATTCTGCTCAGACCATTCTTCTAATATATTTCGTATGGCAAATAACCACAGTCGTTTCTCTTGCATCGTCCAGTGTCCATTTAAATATTGATCCAGCTGAACAACAGCCATGAAATAGTCCTGTTCTAATTCATCGCTCTCCATCCAATTCATATGCTGAAGCGTTCTCTGATTGCCCTCTATAAGTTCTAAGAACATTCGCTCACGTGCCATCAGAGACAGAACCTGAACAGAATGTATTAACTTATCATTCTCAATTTGAGTATCTAGCCTTTTGTTGGCTCTTACAAGCATCTCTGTCAGTTCTTCATGGTCAATAGGCTTCAATAAGTAATCAAAAGCTCCTTGTCGAAGTGCCTCACGCGCATATTCAAACTCACCATATCCACTAATGATAATAAAAATAAGCTTAGCATTGTCCGCCAGAACTTCTTTCATCAGAGAAATGCCATCCATACCTGGCATACGGATATCACTAACAACCATATGTGGAGACTTCTCTTTAATTAACTGTAATGCCCCTTCCCCATTTCTCGCTTCTCCCACAATCTCAAGATTTAGTTCCTCCCAGGGAATGGCTACTTTTAGACTACGTAAAATCATTGGTTCATCATCTACTAGAATAACCTTGTATTTATTTCCTAATGTAACCACTACTCCCAACCCCCTTTTTTTATTTTCCTAAAGAGTTACGCCTTAAATTCCAATATTGAATCGAAGACAGATCAAGTTCATCTAAAGCTTCCTTCGCACTCACTTTATTATCTATTAGTTCCTCTATTACTTTTAAGAAGGATTTACTAACTTCAGGAGACAACAAGTTATCATAAGGCACAAAGGTACTCTTACTCTGCTCCATAACTGTAATCATCTGTGTAAAGATGGGGCCTGTCTTTGAAGAGTCAAATTTAATCTTCATGGATGGAATTCGTAATCCTTCGTATACAATCCGTTTCTGGACTTCTTCAGTATAAAAAGCCTTCATTAATCCGAGTGCCGCTTCTTTCTTAGCGTCTGTTAAGTTAGAAGATAATCCAATGCCAATGGTATATCCTCCAGCCATCGCTTGTGGCCCTCCTTGATATAACGAGGGAAAAGGAATTACGCTGACTTCATTTTGGAAATCTGGAGGAGCATCCTCATTGTGAAACAAGGTGATATCCCAGTTTCCGTTTAAATACATTGCAGCTTTTCCATGAGTAAATAAATGCGCCGCTTCTTCCGTGGAAAGTTCGTTAGACGTAGGACCAAATATATCCTCGTCTACCCATGACTTTAACTGATCAAAAGCGCGTAAATAATTTTCATTCTGAAAACTGGTCCCTTCATCTCCTTGTACCAGTGAGTTAATAACCTCCGGATTAGAGTAACGATCCATAAGATAATGAGCAAAAATACCAGCGGGCCAGCGTTCTTCATTTCCCAATGCAAAAGGGATATAGCCATTCTCTTTCAATACAACAATCGCTTCATTCAATTGACTAAGGGTCTTAGGCAATGGAAGGCCAAGTTTTTCGAAAATGGTTGAATTCACGTAAAGAGGTTCAGCATTCCCTTCCAGCGGTAAACCATAGATATGACTATTTGACGTCCACAAATGAAGATCCTTAAACTGATCCTTCAGTTGATTATCTGTTACAAAATCTGATAGATCCATAAGCCTATTTGAACGAATATAGGGTTCGATCTCAGCCCCTCCGAACAAAACAAACATATCTGGAGGTGTACCAATCACCATTTCACTCTTTAGCTTCTGTTCTCTATGGACAGTTTGATCCATTCCATCAAAATTGACCTTCACATTTGGGTGAGTCTCTTGATAGGTGCGTACAACTTCTTCAAAAATATTAATGATGGGTCGATCATGTTCCTTAATCCAGAAATGGCGGAATGTAAGCGTAATCTTATCTGTCGGAACTTCTTCTAATGGACTATCTTCATCCCTCACCATAATCAGCATAACCGTTCCAGTCAACACAATGACATAAAGTACGATCCAGCCCCAATTCAGAAATCGTCTCATATTCGTTGCTCCTCTTCTTCGCTATAATCTCATGATATGATCTTAGGTAAACGGATTCGAATGGTTGAACCGTACCCTGGAGAAGAACAGATGAGAATACCATATGGGCTGCCGAATCGGATAACTAAACGGTCATGGACATTTTTAAGCCCTACCCCGCTATTACGATATTTCTTTTGATCTGCTGTATCCGTTTTCCATAAATTTAATAACGTTGCTTCATCGAAACCTAGTCCATTATCAATAACATCAATTAGAATATCATGGTCTGATTCATGGGCCTTAATCGTGATATATCCTTTGTGTTCCATAGGCTCAATTGCGTGATATAATGCATTCTCAACGATCGGCTGTACGATTAATTTTTGTGTCATATAATATTTCAAAGATTCTGCAAACTCAATTTCATACTCAAACTTATCCTCGAATCGAAACTTCTGAATATTTAAATAGTGACGAACGTGCTCGATTTCCATATGTATTGGAATTAATTCTTGATTCTCATTTATGCTAATTCTTAATAACTTCCCTAAGGAAATGACCATCTTGCTAATATTTTTATTTCCTTCTAACACTGCCATAGAATTAATCGATTCCAAAGAATTATAAATAAAATGGGGATTGATCTGAGCAACTAGTGCCTGTAATTCTGCCTTTTTCTTACGAGCTTGTTCCGTTTCCACCTGTAAAATGAGTTCATTGATTTGGGAGCTCATTCGGTTGAAACCATCAATCAATATATCTGTTTCATCATCACTTTTCGTGTGTGAAGTAATAGGTGTAAATACACCTTGTTGAACACGTTTCATCCCATTAGAGGCGCTAATAATACTTCGAACTAATTTACTTACGAAGAACTGGTCGAACCAAAATGCAGTCAACAATGAGAATAATCCCAATATAATCGCAATGTTGCGAATAGAATCAGATTCTGAACGAATTAACTTCATAGGGGTGATAGCCACTAAATACCAATCCTCATTATGGGACGGTAAAAAGGTAATCAGCGATTTCTCATTCCGATAGTTATCAATATAGTAATCCTTATCTTGAAAGCTTGTATCCGATATAAATGGAAATTGCACTTGTTCACCTATATGTTCGCCTGATTTGGTAAAAACGATGGATCCCTCTTTATTTACAAGCAAAATATCCCCGCTCTTCAGCGTGGCAGCTTCCCAGAAAACCTGATCTAATATATCCGGTTTAATATAAATCACAAGAGAACCTATATTTTCTAACGAATAATAATCTTTGATCACTCTAGCTTGAATAAGTATAGGATTACCTTCGGCGGATGATCCATTCTCACCTGGTCCAACCCATACCGGTCGCCCTTCAGCTTCCTTCATAGGTTCATACCAGTCTTTCCTCTTCAATTCATCAAATGGCATCGCTTCATTATATTGATAAATTAAGCTATCGTTGGTATAAAGGCTAAATGATGAAATCATGGGATGATCGATCAGTAGATTATTAATATTCTGTTTACGATCATACGTTAAGATGGTATCTGATTGCTTCAGTGATTGCTGAATCTCAGACCCCGGCTTTGATATGGCTGAATTTGAAATGGCTGTGATTTCATTTAGGGCAAATTTAAGCTTGCGATCTGTCTCTAATAAAGAAATCGAATAGAAGTTACTAGATTTCTTCTCCATAGCGCTTGAAAAGTTATAGTACGTTATGGCACCCATTACGATCACAGGAATAAACACAAGAAGAATAATAGCTAGCAAAATTTTACGACGGAGTTTCATATACGCACTTCCTCCAGCTGTCTTTACTTCATATTATTCTTCATTGTGCTCTGTAATCCCTTGTTTTGATAAGCATAAGTAAAATTAACTTTTAATCGCACCCGACGTCAGCCCTGCAATAAAGTAACGGCTGAAGAAAAGGAAGACAATTAATAGTGGTAATGTAGCCGTAAAGGTAGCTGACATGATCATACCATAATCAAGTCCATCACGGTTCGTGAATAACTGTTGCAATGCAATCTGAATAGTATAATGCTCTTTATTCTTCAGAACGACCAATGGCCAGAAGAAATCATTCCATACATTCATAAAGTTCAGAATGGCTAGCGTTGCCATGGCAGGAGTAATGACAGGAATAGCAATATTCCAGAATATACGGAAATGTCCACCACCATCAATTCTTCCTGCTTCAATGAGCTCTGTATGCACAGAAGTGGAAATATATTGTCTCATCCAGAATATACCGAACGCATTGACCATAGCAGGTACAATGAGTGCTTTGTAAGAATCAATCCAGTGAAGCTTAGCCATGATAATGTATGTCGGTAGAACACTTAGTTGTGTAGGAACAAACAATGTCCCAATGACGCATACAAACAGAATCTTTTTAAACGGAAATTCATATTTGGCAAAGGCATAACCAGCGAGTGTACAGAAGAACACCACGGATACAGTAACCATCGTAGAAACAAATAGTGAATTACCTAAAGCTCTAAAAAAGTCTGATTTCTCAAGTACGCGTTCAAAGTTGTTAAAAAATTGATCGCCTATCGTTAGTAACGGTGGAATGTGGAATACAGCTCCACGGTCATTTGTTGCAATAACAAACATCCAATAGAATGGAAAGATAGATATAAGAGCTCCAACGATAAGTAACAAATGATAGAGCAACTTGCTTGCTTTACCAGGATTACCGAGCTTACCTTTTGTAGTATTTAATGAACTCATGCTTTACCTCCTGTATCTCCGCCCATGCGGCTGGTTACTACCATATTAAGAACGGAGAAGACAATCGTGAATAGGAATAGCATAACTGCTGTTGCTGCCGCTGTACCAAAGAACCCATTACGGAAAGCCTCACTGTATAAATATGTAACCATCGTAACACCTTCCTCACGTGTCGATCCTGAGCCCGTTTGCCCAAGGAATACATAAGGTTCAGTAAATAATTGAAGTGCTCCAATTGTTGATAACAATGTAACGAATACGATAAACGGTTTAAGTAAGGGTAGTGTAATAAACGCTAACTGTTGTCTACTATTCGCCCCATCGATTCTAGCTGCCTCATATAAATCTGTTGGAATACTTTGAAGACCTGATAGGAAAATAATCGTGTTATATCCTACCCAACGCCACATAACCATGGTTGAAATTGCGATCTTAACTCCCCAAAATCCAGAGTTAAAAGCCACATTCTCCAACCCAAGTGAATTTAAAATCCAGTTAATCATCCCATTATTACCAAACATGGTACTGAATACTAGAGTAACTGCAACAATTGACGTGATATTAGGCATAAAATAAAGAATACGGAATGTCTTCTTAAACTTGGTTAATGCTGAATTTAGAAGAATCGCTAATAACAGCGCTACGATTAACTGAGGAACAGTCCCCATTACACCCATAATGAGTGTATTTGTGAAAGAGATCCAGAATGTAGGATCACTTGTTATGAGTTCATAATTCTTAAGTCCAACATATTTCATTGGACCTAATGCATCCCACTTGAAGAAGGATAGATAAATAGTAAATAAAATCGGATATAATCCGAAAATACCAAAAATGATAAAGAATGGTGATATGAATGTATAAGCTGTAATACGACTTCTTCGTTGTTCTGTCAGAAAGGGCTTCTTGATACTGACAGGTGGAATAACAGTGACCGGCTCTGCCATGGTTTACCTCCAGGAATTAATTTATAAATCCAAATTCGCAAGGCATTGTTCCTCCCTGCGAATTTGGATCATTTCTATCTTGCATTTTATTAAAATGTTGATTAAGTTATAATATCTAGCTACGTTCTGCTAATGTTTTAGCCTTTTTAACTGCTGAATCCCACTCTTTTGCAGGGTCCGATTTCTTCTCTAACACATTTTTAAGTGCATCTTTGAAGAATGTATCTGTTTGGTCATGTAATGGACCGTAGTAAACTGGTTTAACGCGTTCTGCCGCTTTACCAAACTCAACTGCTGTAGCTTGGCCGCCGAAGAATTCATCTTGGAAACCTGTGAAAGCTGCATCTGTATACAATGCTGGAATAGATGGCATCAAACCACTTGCTTTGAAAGATTCAAGTTGGCTAGATTGGCTATCCAACCAAGCGATGAATTCATAAGCTTCTTTCGAATGCTTACCTTCTTTAGGTAATGTTAGGAATGATCCACCCCAGTTACCAGCACCTTCTGGTAATTGTGCGATTTTCCATTTACCTGTTGAATCAGGAGCGTTACTCTTAATGTTACCTGCCATCCAAGCTGGACCTAGAACAACTCCGAATCCACCATCGTTCATTGCTTGACCCCACTCAGGAGACCAAAGTAATGTGTTACCAATCCATCCTTCTTGAATACCTTTCACCGTAAAGTCATATGCTTTCTTAACTTGTGGGTTAGTGTCTCCAATAAAGGAACCATCTTCTTTATTAAAGTAGATCTGATCAGCAGATTGATCACGAAGACCGTTGTACACAAGGTCTGTCAAATCTGCAAATGGTTTACCTGTTTTTTCTTTAAATTGTTTAGCTACTGTACCGAATTTATCCCAAGTATCGATTGCTGCTCCGAATCCTTCTGGATCAACTGGTAAACCAGCTTTTTCAGCAAGATCCGTACGATAATAAACAACTGTAGGACCAATATCCGTTGGAAGACCAATTTGGAAACTTCCATCTACAGATGAAGCCTGTTTCCATTTCCAGTCTAAATAGTTACCTGCGATATCCTTCGCACCAAGGTCGTTCAAGTTATAAAATTTATCTTGAGCGTTGATGAAACGTTCCATGAAACCGATTTCAAGCATGAAGATGTCAGGTGCTCCTGAATCTGCAGACAATGCTGTTGTCAGATTGTTATGGTGAGCCGTTTGATCTGATGTATTTTGAAATTTAACCGTAATGTTTGGATGTTCTTTGGTGTATTCCTTAGCAAGATCTTCATAGTTGGTCGTTCCAAGTGACCAGAATGAAAGTTCGATCTTCTCTGCAGGCTCCTCTTTCGTTGCCTCTGGTGTTGTTGTAGTCTCTGTGGCATCCTTAGTAGCAGCATTGTTTTTGGAAGTATTGTTATTATTACCTCCACAAGCTGTTAAAGCAGAGACTAACATGATCACAAGCAAAAGAGCTGTAAAATGTTTAGCTTTTTTCATTTTCTTACCCCTCTCGAGAATGTTTCTGTTTACATTTTTTATTCTACAAGATTCATTCCCATTTTTTGAGGAGGTAATATTGCGATTTATGGTTGAAAATATTACGACACATTTTTCTTTGATATGTAAATTATGGATTTATGCTATTAATTATTAAGAGATTAACACTAAAAAGGGACCTGCTTATTAGCAGGTCCTTAGTTGTTACCTATTTAGTAGTACCGTAGCTTATTTACCGCTCCACAATTCTACACGTTCTTTCACAAGTTCTGTATATTCCTTCTCCATATCTTCTGCCCCTGCTTTATTAAGCTCTGTAATCATACCATCATATACAGCGTCGAACTTCTCAGGAGTAGATAGGATTGCTTCTGGAATACGTTTACGGATAATATCTTGAGTCTTTTGGAACTTCACAGCATAACTCGAACCTTCTTCAACTGTGATGTTGAATGCCGCTCCGTACGCTTTAACTGGGAAATCCTTCTCTGTTGGGAATAGATCTTTCCATGTTGTTGCGTTATATGCTTTTAAACTTTCCTTCTCTGCATCAGAGTAACTATTTACAATCTGATCAGGGTAGTTCGTTGTGTAATAGTTACCGGATGGATCAAGTACACCGTCACCATAGTGTGCAGACATCGCGGTATATAGACCAATACCAGTTTTCTTCGCGAAATTAGAACCATCATTATTTTTCTTATCTAGAACGTCTGCAGGAATGACACGTTTGCCATCTACAACGTTATAATGTACACCTTCTATGCCCCAGTTCTGAAGAACTTGTCCTTCATCGGAAGCCAAGTAATCTAGGAATTTAATAGCACGTACAGGATCTTTCGTTGCTGTTGTAATCCCTATACCCCAACCAGACAAGAATCCAGTATCTACAAAGGTATGATCTTTATATTCTTCAGAAAGTGTTACAGGGAAATGCGCATATGTTCTTTCATCTTTACCAGAAGCCTTCAAAGAGTTCTCTGCGTCAGCATATCCCCATTCTTGGTCAATCAGACCAAGGACACGACCACTAGAAATCTTAGATTTATATTGGTCACTCTTCTGTACGAACGTATCCTTGTCAAGTAAACCTACATTGTACATATGGTTCAACCAACGGAAGTATTCTTTCTCTTCTGGACGTTTGTAGTGAAGTTGAGCTTCAAATGTTTCTGGATTGATGTAATATTCACCATCATCTGGTGCTCCAGTAGTATAGAAAGCTGGGTTCGTTACAGTGATCATGATTCTCCAATCATCTGCATCAAGCGTCAAAGGAATCGTAGGTTGACCATCGATTGTAGGATGTTTGTCTTTATAAGCTTTAAGGACATTTTCGAAATCCTGAAGTGTCTTCACTTCAGGATAACCTAGTTCTTTTAGAACCGCATGTTGAATTTCGAATCCACCTGTTGCGTCGAAATAGGACTGACTCACTGCGGCATTCGTTGGAATAACATAGATTCCTTTATCTTCAGAGCTATAAGGAAGACGATTCATGTATTCCCCATATACCTTTTTTAGATTTGGAGCATATTGTTCAATCAAATCTGTCAAATCAAGCATCGCACCAGCATCTACAAGTTTGTTAATATCACTCTTCGCATACACGAAGTCTGGATATTCACCACTAGCTGCCATTAAGGCAATCTTGTCTTGGCCTCCACCTGAAATAGCATATTCTGCATTAAGGGTTACACCTGTTTTTTCAGTAATAACTTTACCAACTTCATCCTGCATTTTATTCCAGTTAGGACTTGCATCTGCACCGAAGAATGAGAATGTAATCGGACTTGTAGTATCTCCCGTGTCGGTAGGTTCTGCATTCCCATTATTACCGCATCCTGCAATTGCTAGTGAAGCTACAATCAGCGGAACAAATGCATATTTACTTTTATTCATTGCCATTCAAAACACTCCCCTATCATATGTCTAATCTTGTTGTACCCACAGGTTTTCTGTTGTACAAATTGTCTTAGTCTAAACTAATCTGTTTATAAATCTATCTCTATATCTATCTTTATATTGGACGGATGAATAAACACATAGCGCTTATTCATCCGTCATCACTAAGACCATTATATTAAGATTTCACAGCACCAAGTGTCATTCCGCCAACAAAGTACTTCTGAAGGAAAGGATATACAACTAGAATTGGAACTGTAACGACGATCGTGATCGCCATTTTGATCGATTCTGGTGAAATTTGTGCCATTTGTTTTGCCATATCATTGGCATTCACATTAGATCCGCCTTGCTGAGTACTTTGTAGTACTTTCATCAATTCGTACTGTAATGTCGTCCAAGTAGCATTACTTCCGTTATACAAGTATGTGTCAAACCATGCATTCCATTGTCCTACAGCAATGAACAAGGCGATGGTTGCTAGAACCGGTTTACACAATGGAAGAATGATTCTCCAATAAATCGTGAAGTCATTTGCTCCATCAAGCTTAGCTGATTCTTGTAATGCGTAAGGCAGTCCATCAATAAATGATCTTACAATGAACACGTTAAACGCACTTACTAATCCAGGTAAAACATATACCCAGAACGTTCCAATCAAGTTCAAATCACGCATTAGGATGTATACAGGAATCATTCCGCCTGAGAAATACATCGTCATTGCAAGAAATGTTGAAACAAATTTACGTGCACGGAAATCTGGTCGGCTAAGTGTGTATGCGATCATTGAAGCACTTAGTAATCCGAATACCGTACCCACTACAGTACGTAGTAAAGATACCTTTAACCCTTGAAGTAAAGTATCATAACCGAAAATCGTTTTATAATTCTCTAATGTGAATTGACGAGGGAATATCGAGATCCCACCTCGTACCGTATCAATAGAATCATTAAAAGAGATGGCTAGTACATTTAAGAAGGGATATACCGTAGCAATCAGTATGATTGCCATGAAAATTATATTAAGTACATCAAATATTTTTTCGGATTTAGTTGCATTGAAGGCTTTATTCATATCTACCCCCTCCTTCTACATTATGCTTTCTTTAGTAACTTTCTTGAAAATACCATTCGCAGTGAAGAGTAAGATTACACTCACAACGGAGTTAAACATCCCTATGGCAGTACCGTATGAGAACCTACCCATATTGAGTCCATAATTTAGTGCGTATAAATCAAGTACTTCGGCATAGTCCGTTGTTAAGCTATTCCCTAGTAGGAATTGTTTCTCAAATCCGTTACTGATCAAGTGACCAATAGACATAATCAGAAGCACGGATATTGTGGACCGAATTCCTGGTATCGTGATGTGCCACATTTGTTTGAATCGATTCGCACCATCAACACGTGATGCTTCATAAAGTTCCAAGTCAATCCCTGTAATCGCTGCCAAATAAATAATGGTGTTCCAACCTGTTTCTTTCCATACATCTGAAGCAGTTACAATGTACCAGAACAAGTTCCCTTTGGCCATGAATTGAATCGGCTCATCAATGATATGTAGAAGCATTAACAACTGATTCACTGCTCCGCCTTCTGTAGACAATAACTTTGTAATAATTCCAGCTACAACTACCCATGATACAAAGTGAGGTAAATAAGAAACGGTCTGAATTACCTTTTTATACATCATTCCACGAAGTTCATTTAATAGTAGTGCGAATATAACAGGAATAACGAATCCCACAACTAGTCCCATTAAACTCATCGCTAATGTATTTCTTAACACTAGATAAAAACGTTCATCTGAGAATAACTCAACGAACTGATCGAATCCTACCCATTTCTGTTCACCGAATGAACGGGCAGGTTTATAATTTTGAAAAGCCATTGTCCATCCCCACAAGGGAAGATAATTAAATACAACGACCCATATTACAAAAGGCATAGACATTAAATATAGATACTTTTGATTTACAATCGCATCCCATATCCCACGCTTTTTCTTAGGAGCTTGCGATGCACCACCGTTGCTGTCGGGGGAATTACCGCTGGTTGTTAGCGTTTCCATCTTAAGGACCCCTCCTCTATTTGATATACTTTATTTTACTTGAAACATATTTAGCATAATACCCAATCATTTTTATATAAATTCATATAAAAATTAGATATACCCCCTATTTCACACTTGAAAATCATGTAAATATTATACTTTTAGATGAAAACAAATCATATGCGCTTTCATGCATATGATTTGAATATAGACCATATTTTGTAATCGCTATCATTTATTCCTTTTCTCTACCTTTATACGAGGAAGGTGAAACCCCAACATACTTCTTAAATTTACTATGAAAATAATCTACATTGGCATATCCTACGCGGGTTGCAACTTGATGAACTTTAAGCCCTTCCGTTAACAACTCTTTAGCTTTGTCTATCCTGACTTTATCCAGGAACATATTGAAATGTTCACCTGTATAGTTCTTAAATAGTTTCCCTAAATAAGCACTGTTATAATTAAATACTTCTGCCAAAAGTTCTAGCTTTAAATTTTCACTCGAGTTTCTTTGAATGAAATCTATAACTTGCTTGACTACGGTATCCTTGCTTATGCCGCCTAATTTTTCAATCAAATTATTTAGATGGTTAATCGTTAATTGTCTTAATTCTTTAAGTGTCACTTGTTGATATACTTCTGATATGAATGATGTATAATCTTGCAGAATAGAATACATTTCCGGATTATTACTAGAAAGTTTATTCATCACAATAGAGAATATTTGGGTATATTGTGATTTCATCGTATGCTCTGATCTTCTAGTGCTCATAATACATTGTTCTATTTCTTCCATCACTCGCCAGACCGCTTCCTTACTCCGAATATCCAATGCATAATAAAGTTTGTCCGATAATTCGATCTCATCACTATGGCTTAATACAAGCTCGTTATCGAATTTATCGATCATCACCTGTTGATCATCACTAATCATGACTCGCTTATGCTCAAAAAGGAACCGATGATGGAGTAGCTCAGCAGCACTCGTATATGAGCTTCCGATCTCTCTTATGTCATCTACCATTTGACCTGCAGCCGCATATATAATCCATCCCCATTCTTCTGTGATCATGGATAATTCCTTATACAAGACCTCGGCTTGATCATCTCGAATAATAGCATGTCTCATCAAAATACCAATGTTAGGTCCTGCTGAAAAAACAATTCCACTATCTGATTGATCAAACCAATCCGCTAGTTTCCCTTTGAGCGTCGTTAAGTGTAATGAATCCCCAGAAGGTTGACCATGTACTTCAACCAATAACATTTGATAACTGTTCCAAGAAAGTCCTAAATTCATAATACTCTCTAAATTCCCTTGTTCGTTCCCATCAAACAGGAAGGACTCCACCATATGCTCCCGTAGGTAGTGATCCCCTTCAGCATTGCGTAGTTGAAGTTGAATCTCTTTGGATAACGATGCTCTAATGCGTTGTAATTCTTCAATCATCTCATCTTCATCTACGGGTTTCAGTAAATATCCATCTACTCTATTCGTGATTGCTTTCCTCGCGTAATCGAAATCGGCATAACCACTTAGAATTAAGAATCGCCCTCCACTATTCTCTTGGCGAATTTGCTCAATGACTTCAAGTCCGGTCATTCCGGGCATACGAATATCGATAATTGTTAGATCTGGTCGTAGTTGATTAAATTTCATTAATGCTTCGCGCCCGTTTGACGCAGTATCTATCACCCTGTAACCATGTTCTTCCCAATCTATTATCGTCTTTAGTCCCTCGCGAATGCTGGGCTCATCATCTACAATTAGCACATTAAACAAAGGTGTCTCCTCCCATCGGGATATCAAAATGTATTGTAGTACCCTTTCCTAACTCGCTAGAAATGTTTAATCCATATTGGGCACCATAAAACAATTTAAGTCTCTGATGTACGTTACGTAGACCGATCCTTGCACCCTCTATCTCATCTAATTCTAAAGAAGATACAACTTCTTGCATACGCTCACATGACATCCCAATACCGTTATCCATGACTTCAATATGTAATTCATTATTACTCACCCAACTTCTTACAATTAGAATCCCATTCACTTCCTTGCCTTCAAGTCCATGTATAATTGCATTCTCAACAAGAGGTTGAATGATAAGAGGTAGAATATTAATCTCTTTAGATTCGGGTTCCATCATTAACTCAAAGTTCAAGCGGTCCTCATACCTGAATTTCTGTATCCCCAGATACGATCGAACCATTTCCATCTCTTCCCTCAGAGTCGTTATTCCACCACCAATTTCGAGGTTTTTACGCATTAATTTGCCTAGTAATTGAACAATATTAGCAATTTCTTTTTCTCCGTGAATATGCGCCTTCATACGAATGGATTCTAACACATTAAATAAAAAATGAGGATTAATTTGACTAGCCATCATTTTTAATTTAATTTCTCTCTGGGCGATTTCAAGCTTATTATTCTTCTCACTCGTTTCGTAGACTTGATTCATTAAATCATTAATACTATTGACCATATAATTAAATTGCCGTGACAATTGACCAATCTCATCATTCCCATCAATACCCGAGTTAACTGTGAAGTCACCTCTTGCTACCTTATTAAGTTGTCTGCTGAGATGTAGAAGTCGATTCGATATTAACTGGGATACAACATATATGAGAACAAGCGCAAGGGCCAAGACGACCAATATTAATGCTAATCCAATCCAACTGACCCGCTTCGAATCTTTGACGATACTTTCCGTAGAAAAGGCAGAAACGATAGTAAGACTATTTCGACTTGCTTCCGGTGTTAATTCACTAATCACTATATTTGAAGGTACCCCATTAATTTCGGCCGTAAATGTACTTTTGGTAGACTCTTCAAGGCTGAACTTAAGGTCAAGCTTGGCTAACGTTGTTCCCACCAATGCTGGATTCTTTGCGGCTACAATATATCCATCTTCGTCAGCTATCATCGTCTCAAAAGGTTCGTTGATTAGAATCGAGTTCAGCCGGTTCTGATTCACGGGGATAACTAGAACACCTCTTGATCTATATTCACTAAATTGAATGGGACGAACTAAACTTAGTCTCTTCTCATCATCTGCATTCTGATCCTTTAAGTAGAACCAATTAATACCAATATTTGATGTGGCTGACTTAAACCAAGGCGTTTGACTTGTTTCCAGATTAATACGAGTAAATTCTAAATTATCACTCATACTCTCATTATAATGATAGAATCGAATGCCGCTAATCTCACTGTAGAGATCACTCATTTTCTGAAATTCGTCATAATCCTTATAGGCATTAAACACTTCAAGATTGCTTCTATAACGTGTGTTCACAATCGTTTGTAAATCCTCGTCAAGATAAATTTTGTTGGAAATATCAACGGGGACTTTTAACAAGTTCACCATTTGAGAACGGATCTTATCCACGTTATTAGACATTTGAGCAACTGCATTATCTAGTGCCATTTGACGAAAGTATCCTGTTAGCGTAACACCGATAATAATAACTGGAATCATTACGACTCCAATGTATGAATAGATTAATTTGGTCTTGATCTTCATATTGTTTGTCTTCCGGATAAAGAAGCCCCACATCTTGTTCACCTCCCCTCCATTCTAGCATAGCTAACATTCAATTCAATTTCTTCTGAGAATTAGACACAAAAAATACCCTCTATCATGAGGATAGGGGTATCATTTATTTGCAAAAAATTTATTTAATTGATTCTAGATACTCTGTAATTTGAGCTGGAGTTTTGGCAAATTTACTATGTAGATGAGCTACCTTTTCTCCATTTCGATACACTAATAAGCTAGGAATTCCACGTACATCATTCTCATCTGAGATATTTGGAAACTGTTCAACATCCAATGCATAAAATTGTTTGTCTGAATTGTTATCAATGATTCCACCCATGAATTTATCCAGTGTTTTACAATCGGGACACCAGGTTGCATCATACTTAATGACAGTCCATTCATCACTTTGTGTTAATTGACGGTACTGTTCTTCTGTTTGAATTCTCTCCATCTTGTTGTTCCTCCTAAGGATGATCTAGATCAGACCATTATTGTTGATTGCAATGACAAACATCACACTCATTACTTATCTTATTTCTTATTTTAACGATTATTTATCCTTTTGCAAATTCAGTATGCTCTACACTATTAAATTCATACCCCTCCTCATTGCCACTCTAATTATTTGTACACACAAAAAAAACGCAATCGCGCCAAGAATCGGCTATGATTACGTTCTTCTATTCGAGAATTACAATTTATTTAATGTTTCAGTTAATACAGGGACAATTTGTGATTTACGTGACACAACGCCCTTTAATATCGTCTTGTTATCAACCAATTGTACGTCATAAGCTTGTTCTACTGCGTTAGTTACTTTACCAAGTGCCAATGCTACGGAATCATTATTAAGAATATCCGTAACGACAAATACAAATAAATCTAAACCCTTCTCCGCAATTACAGTGGATAGGGCAGCTTCCAATTCAGATTGGCGAGCTAATACATCATTCGTATCCACTGCATTCACTTGAGCAATCTCCACTTTGTAGTTGCCCATTTGGAATTCTTTAGCATCAAGAGAGATCAATTCTTGAATAGTCTTATCACTAAGATCCGCACCCGCTTTAAGCATTTCTAGGCCATAGCTTTCTAAGTTTACACCTGCAATCTCAGCTAATTCCTTCGCCGCAGCCACATCCTCAGCTGTACATGTTGGAGACTTCAAGAGTAGCGAGTCTGAAATGATAGCGGATAACATTAATCCAGCAATCTCCTTACGAACCGCGACTCCCTTTTCTTTATACATTTTATTTAGAATAGTTGCTGTACAACCTACTGGCTCTGCACGGTAATACAACGGATGGCTGGTCTCAAAATTCGCAATTCGATGATGATCAATAACTTCCACAACGCGTACCTTATCAATATCACTAGCACTCTGTTGACGTTCATTATGATCGACGAGAATAACTTCCTCTACTTCATTAGAGACCGTCTCTACAAGACGAGGGCCACTCACATTGAAATGATCTAATGCATATTGTGTTTCTCCGTTAATCGAGCCCAATCGAACGGGTTCTGCATCTACACCTAAAGCTATCTTTAGTTCAGCATAAGCAATAGCCGAGCAGATTGTATCTGTGTCTGGATTTTTGTGTCCAAAAATAAGTACCTTCGTCATAATAATAATTCTCTCCTTCTTATGGCCAATAAAAGTATGCGCCTAAATGATTGTTCTGTCTTAATTATAACGTCAAATTCTCCTTAATCCAATTCCTTTACAGAGAATAATTGACAATATATTAGATACTCTCTGTCGGAAGCCCACTCTTTGGCATATTCAAAGACTCTTTTTCTTGTCTGACCATCAATATAAACGCTAATGCTACCAGCATGCTTGCCGATGCACAGTAGAATAATATAGAGTAACCGAAACTATCGATCATCATTCCTAATAATGGCGGAGAGGATATGGCTGCTAAAGAAGACACTAAGTAATATAACCCTGTTCGTGTACCGATGCTCTCTTCTTTGCCTGTAGATATAATAAATGGATATGAATTGATATTAATACATGCCCAGAACATCCCTCCAACTAATAAGAGAAGGCGGAGAATCAATAAATCGTTCACAAAGATTACAAGGGAAAAGACAATAAACAGACCACATATACCTGCAATGATCATTTTTTTCTTACCAAATCGGTTACCTAGAAAGCCACTTGGGATCGCAAACAGAACAAATGCTAATGAGAAAAAAGTTAAGGAGAATGACGCGGCTTTCTCACTTAGTCCTAAGTGATTTTTCCCATACAACGTAAATAACGTTTCAACCCCTTGATAAGAGACGAACCAGAAGAAGATTGCAGCTAGTAAAAATACTGTTGTGCGGTCTAGTTGTTTTTTTAACGATATACGAGGTTTCGTTCCCGATCCAAGTTGCTCCGAAGGTGTGATTACAGAATCTCTAGATTCCTTTATCGTGCGTGAGACAACTAATAGACATAATAAGGTTAACAACCCTGCTACAATAAAAGGTAACGAACGATGGTAGTCATACAATATGGAACCTACTCCAAAAGCAAGAATGGAGCCTACTCCACCCATAAAGTTAATAATCCCATTGGCTTTCGTACGCTTATTCTCTACCGTAATATCAGGCATCAATGCCACCGTAGGAGAGCGATATAAGCTCATGGATAGATTCATCAGTATCATAAATAGTAAGAGAGTGAATAATCCCGTATGAAACGGTATGATTGCCGTAAAGATCGCTGCTAGCGGCATTCCAAATAACAAATAAGGGATTCTTCTACCATGCCGAGTTGCCGTGCGATCACTTCTATTGCCTATCCATGGTTGTAGAAAAAGGGCAAAGTAATTATCGATGGTCATCAAGAAGCCGACAACAGCGATGCTTTGTACATAGTTTTCGAGAAAAAAGGGTACAAATGCATTATATAATGCCCAAGTAATACTAATACTGAAGAACCCAAAACCCAGAAGCCATGTCTTCCTCACTCGGTCACTCTCCTCTAATGGCTAATAGTTCAACTAGTCTGTCAGGATAATCGGTTATAATCCCCGAGACACCCGCTTCAATTAAATATGTCATTCGCTCAGGATCATTAACTGTAAAGGGACAATATTCCTTTCCATGTGCTGTCGCACCCTTCACAAATTCGGGCAACACAGCATAATGGTTCGCATGAAGTGCATCAGCACCTAATGTTGCAGCATACTCCCAAGGTTGGTACAGCCCCTCCATGTAAAGGATTCCAGTCCGAATCTCAGGGGCAATACTTTTACAAAATGCTAAAGAATAATGATTAAAACTTGAGAATACCACTCGATCCGCCATGTTATATTGACGAACAAGTTGGATTACCTTCTCCTCCATACCTGGATACATAAAAATACCATTTTTTAGTTCAATATTTAACATTGTGTCACGTTGACAAAGAAGCTTCAGTAAATCTTCTAGCAAAGGTATACGCTCACCTTCGAAAGAATCTCCGAACCAAGAACCTGCATCTTCCAAAGATAACTGTTCCAAGGTCATATCCTTCACATAACCCGACCCATTCGTAGTACGATTGATAGCTTCATCATGGATCAGTACCAAATGGCCATCCTTGGTCATCTGGACATCTGTTTCGATCCCTGTTGCTCCTAGTTCAAGACCCTTAACAAAAGCCGCCATCGTGTTCTCAGGGCATGCTGCTGATGCACCTCGATGCGCATAGTTGATTAACTTCTTCATCCTTCGTACCCCCATATCCTAAATAGCCCTCATTCATACATTTACATCCCAATATCTTAAGAGAATGAGATTGTAGGCTTCGTTAATAGTATAGTTTCAATTGGTAAAAAATACATCATCCGAATGTAAAAAATGACACGTTCATGGAAGCAACTGATCCTATAACAGACGAAGAGCCTCAACCCATTATTGGATTGAAGCTCTTCATAAAAATAAGAAGCTATGCGTAGTCTAGTTGTCCTTAACTGTTACGGGCTCACGGAACAAGTATTTTAACAAAGGAGGCGTAACTAACGTCGTGAGAATAACCATAATGATGACGGAAGTGAAATATTGCGGTTGAAGTAGACCTGCTTCTAATCCTGTCGCCGCAATGATTAAAGCTACTTCTCCTCTTGATATCATTCCTGCTCCAATGGCAATCGACGACCGTGTATTAAATCCGGTTAGTCTTGCTCCAAGTCCTCCACCTATCCATTTGCTCAATATAGCTACTAACGAGAGTAGAATGAGGAATCCAATTTGTTGTCCCACACCTTCAAAGGAAACATTAAGTCCAACGCTCACAAAAAAGACAGGTACAAATATAGAATACGCAATGGGTTCTACCTTCTTTTCCACAATGTGCTTAAAGGAAGTCTGTGAAATCGCAATCCCTGCTGCAAACGAACCTATAATTCCGGCCATACCCATCAGATCTGCAAAATAAGCAAAACCAAAACATATAACTAGAGCAGCTGTTATGGTCGCTTCCGTCACCTGTAACTTGGAGAGCACCTTCATCACCTTAGGTACAAGGAACGCCCCTACGGCAATAATAATGACAAAGAATAATACCTTCTTGCCGATGAGTAAACCTAAGTTCACGTCCTCCCCAGTACCAAGTAAACTCATCATTACGGCTAATAGAATAACTACGAGGACATCATCTACTACCGCGGCTCCCAGGATCGTCGTACCTTCACGGGAATTCAGTTTATTCATATCTTTTAGCACTTGAGCTGAAATACTAACGGACGTAGCACTAAAAATAACCCCCATAAAAAGTGCATAACTATTAGGGAATCCAAATAATTCAGCGACAGCGAATCCTCCGACAAAAGGAAGAATTATCCCTCCTACGGCAACCGCAAGTGCGGACTTCCAATTCCTCTTAAGTTGATCCACATCTGTTTCTAGACCGGCTATAAACATGAGCAATAATACACCGATTTCTGACATGTAATGAATAAAATCACTATCGTTTGGAATCCAACCTAGTACAGCTGGCCCTAAGACAACCCCTATGATCAACTTCCCTAATACTGCTGGCTGTCCGAGTCGAACCGATAGATCCCCTGCTACTTTAGTAAAAAATAGAATAAGGACAAGATAAAAAATAAATGCCATACGTCATCTCCCTCTCTTACGATTAAAATACCCTCTAATATTGTTTAATATGAGGAAGTTGCAACAAAAAAAAAAGAGGATTCCTATATTCGGAATCCCCAAAAATAAACAGGAGGAGCCCTTGGTGACAGGCTCCTCCGTAAATCAACAGGTGCATATAATAAATCTTATATTACAATTATAAAGAAATCTTATAGTTTTGTAAACCACATTACACCTCAACTGTACTTCGCTAGTCCCCTTATTTCAACTTAATTCCAGCTACAGTCCATTAGGTAATTACACCTTTCTTTAAAATTATATTTGCATACAAGGCCTTCTCCCCTGTTGCAACTACGGCGTAAGCCCTTTTCGTGCGCTCATAGAATTCGAACCGTTCGATCTTCTCTAGAGGTTGAGATAATCCTGTTCGTTGTTCGATAATCGTCTTATACTTTTCCCAAATGGGTGTCTCCACTAAGTCCCCTGGAACAATTTGCATAAGTACCACCGGTCTCTCAACGTATTTATCTAAAGGAAACATGTGCAGAATAGCATCTAGCAATAATGGAATGGCATGCCCATCGCAACGAATGAGTCTCGATGTGTGACTTGCTGCAGGAAAATTAGCATCCGCTAGTACAATCTCATCGCCGTGGCCCATCTCCATCATTATTTTCAAAAGATCGGGTGTTATGATTCCAGGAACACCATATAACATATGAGCCATCCTTTCCTAATCTACATTAAATAGAGTGTGAGATCTGATCATATTGATAATAAGCATCTGACCAATCCTCTGTTGTGAATGGCTCGTAAGTTACTACAGGAAAAGATCTCTTAATGATATATGCAGCTTCTTTAACATCGTTAATCTCCCCATTGGCATGGAACTGTACGATTATATTTCCGATTGCACTCGCTTCGACGGGACCTGCCCATACCGGACGAGCAATGGCATTAGCAGTGAACTGACACAATAACTCGTTCTGAATCCCACCACCAATCATGTGTAATCCTGCATAGGCATGACCTGTCAACTTCTCGACTTGTTCCAACACTTTACGATAACGAAGCGCTAAACTTTCTAGAATACAACGTACCACTTCCCCTCGTTGATGAGGTACAGGTTGTTCCGATTCTTCACAGAACTTCTGGATTTCCTTCTCCATATCGGACGGGTTAAGAAACCTAAGATCATCCGGATCAATGAGACTCCGAAAAGGAGTAACCTCTGCCGCTTCCCTGACTATTTCCGTAAAGGTCACTTCTGTATCAATCCTATCCCATTTACGCTTACATTCTTGTAAAAGCCATAACCCCATAATATTCTTCAATAGCTGATATGTATGGCCCACTCCGCCCTCATTAGAGAATTGGAGTTGCCTCACTTCCATAGTCAATAAAGCCTCTTCAAGTTCTGTGCCAAGGAGTGACCATGTCCCACATACCAGATATACGAAATTAGAAGTGTTTGCTGGGACCGCAACGATAGCGGATTCCGTGTCATGCGAGCCAACTGCAATCGCTTTTAGATCAGGTATACCAAGCTCCTTACGCACTTCATCGGTGAGGTTCCCTATGATCGCACCCGGCTGTATAGGTTCGATAAACAAGGAGGATGGAATGCCTAATTCCTTCATAAGCGGCTCATTCCATACACCTTGGTTAGGTAAGAATAATTGCGTCGTTGTAGCCATAGTAAACTCACAGGTCTTCTCTCCAGTGAGGAAATAATTCAATAAATCAGGCGTTAGTAACAATGTCTTCGCATGGGTTAACTTAGGACAATTCGCCTTCTTCATAGCATACAACTGATAGATGGTGTTAAAAGGCATCAATTGTAGTCCACCTTCTATGAAAAGCCTCTCTTCACCGACCCTCTCACAGATTTCATTAATTAATCCATTCGTCTGAGGATCTCGATAGTGATATGGATTACCAAGCAATTCTCCGTTGTGGTCCAGGAGTCCGAAATCAACACCCCAAGTATCAATCCCATAACTAACAGGTAGGAATCCTTGTTGAAATGCTTTACGAATCCCTCTCTTGATCTCTTGTACAATCATCAAGATATCCCAATAGTAATGCTTACCTACTTGGATATGTCCATTCGTGAATCGATGAATTTCTGTCATTCGCAGACTTTTCTCTCCATCGGTTCCAGAGATCATTTCACCAATCAAAGCTCTTCCGCTACTTGCTCCGAGATCAAAGGCAAGAACTGTTGGAGACTTTAAGCTCATTGTCCTGCACCGCCCTTACTATACTGGTGGCTATAGGTTACTTCATTTGTTGAAGAAGCTTGATGCGATAATCTTCACTTTCTAGAGAAGCAATTTCTGCAAATTCCTCGTCACTCAAAGCTTTGGGTGTACCAATAACCTTTGCAGACATATAGATTGCGGCACTCTCTGCTACAACTTGTGTACGGTAATAGGCTTCTCGTAAATTTCTTCCTACCGTAACGAGACCATGGTTACCGAGTAGGATGGAGCTTGCTTCATTGACTTTGTTTGCTACAGCTTCCGCAAGAACAATCGTTGTGGGAAGGACGTATGGAACAAAAGCTGTCTTTCCTACTAGTGCAGCTTGATCTGGGAACATAATCGGAAGTTCCGTTTTGACAAGTGTGAAAGCAATGCATGATGAAGGATGTGTATGAACAATCGCCCCAATCGTTGAGTTGTTCCGGTAACAAAATAAATGCATAAGGACTTCCGAGGACGGTCGTAGTCCAATGTCCGTTATCTCCCCTGTCGGGATATCTACTTCAACCCATTGCTCTTGGGTTATATCCTCCATCGCGAACCCACTTGGTGACACATACATCGTATCTCCAATACGGGCACTGATATTACCACCGGGTCCAACAACAAGCCCATTCTCAACGGTTTTCTTGGCATATTTACATAGTTCAAGACGAATATTCATATCGCTCATTGAGATCCTCCATTCCTATGAGTCTATTTATAAAGTGGTCCGAAATTGGTACAAGCTCTGAAATCTGAACCTTCTACATGTTCTGTTCCAAACATTCCCCATACTCTTGGTCTAAATATTCGCTCTTCCGATACATTATGCATTGCAACGGGAATGCGAAGCATGGAGGCTAACGTAATCAGGTCGTCACCAATATGCCCGAATGAAATAGAACCATGGTTGGCACCCCAATGATCCATAACGGAGTAGACACTTGTGAAGGCACCTTTACCTGTTAAAATCGGGGTGAACCACGTTGTTGGCCAAGTCGGGTCTGTTCTCTCATCTAGTATTTCATGGACATGTTCAGGTAAATCAATTGAATATCCTTCAGCAATCTGAAGAACAGGTCCTATTCCCTTGACTAGATTCAACCGAGACATCGTCATGGGCATTCCGCCTTTTGTCAAGAAATCCGATGAGAATCCCCCTCCACGGAAATATTCAATAGATGCAGGTCGCCAAGAAGTGCTGTTAAGACATTGACGTGATTCCTCTTCTGTAATTTCCCAGAATGGCTTCATCACCGGTTGTCCATTGCGTTGTTGTTCTCCTGTTCCATCAAGAGAGGCGGATCCTGAGTTAATCAAATGCAAGATTCCGTTAGCAGCCATCCCCTCTAATTCATAGCCTGTCACTCTCTTCACTGAATCAGGACTCCAATACGTACGAACATCTGCAAAAATCTGGGCTGTATTGGTCAATAGATACCCAAATAACATTCCAACGCCATTCAAGCTATCATTCTCAGTAGCAACAATAAAAGGTGATCTGATTCCGTTCCAATCAAATGAACTATTCAGAATTGCTTCCATGAAATCACCATTTGGAAAATGATCTGTCCATTGTCTCTGGCCTTGGAATCCAGAAACGATAGCATGATGCCCTAATGCTTCTTCACCGAAACCTAATTCGGCAAGCCGTGGGTTTCCAATCATTAAATCTCGTGCGATGATCGTCATCTTAATGACCGTTTCCCAATCTTGATCTTTCTGTTCGCGAGAAGTCTGCATCGCTTCAGGATTGTTGTCAACACCCTCCACACAGTACTCCTTCACCCAGGAAAGCGCTTTCTCAAATTCCAATGGATCAACGATATTTTCATCCATACGACGCACAAACTCACTCATATCAATATATTCATTTCTCATACCTAAATATTCCTGAAAGAAGCGTTCATCCACTATAGAACCTGCAATACCCATAGATACCGATCCCATCGACAAATAGGATTGTCCTCTCATCATAGCTACGGTTAAGCCAGCTCTTGCGAAACGTAGAAGTTTCTCTCTTACATCTTCAGGGATGTTATTGTCACCTTCATCTTGAACATCGTTACCGTATATGCCAAAGGCAGGTAATCCTTTCTGTGCATGAGCAGATAGAACAGCTGCTAGATAGACCGCTCCTGGACGACCTGTACCATTAAATCCCCATACAGCCTTTGGAATGGAGGAGTCCGTATCCATCGTCTCTGTTCCATAACACCAGCAAGGGGTTACCGTAATCGAACAACCTACCCCTTCTTTTCGAAACTTATCTGCTGCTTGAGATGCTTCTGTCACACCACCGATACAGGTATCAGCCACCACACACACAACGGGTTCACCATTTGGATACTTTAATTGTTCGGAAAGGAGCCTAGCCACTGACTTCGCAAGGTTCATAGTCTGGTCTTCAAGAGATTCTCTCACGCCTTTGCGCCTACCATCAATTGTAGGACGAATACCAATCTTCGGAAAATGATTGCCCCAACGTTGCTCCATTGACATATCCAACCATCCTTTTCCATTATTTGATTTTATTGTGGATAAACCCAAATTATCAATAAGCTTCTTTGGTGTCAATTGTTTTTTATTTACGGTGACTAGTACTATTTACAATGTATAGATTCGAACAGAAAAAGTTGCCCAGAACATATCTGGACAACTTTTTTTTGAATGAGCACTCAAAATAAGTTATTAACAACCTTATACACAAACTTGATATACTTATCCACAAAATAAGCAGAGTTATTAACAATAGTGTTAGCAACTTTTATTTTGTGCACAAAAAGTAGCTTGAGCATCATCCATTATATTTCCACCGATGTTGATACTTTTCAAGATTGGGGTGTAAATCATGTGGCTCTTCTGTTAGTAACAATCGAATCTTAACAATCCATTCCTCAAAGGACGAGAACGAAGCGAAGAGATTAGCCATCTCTGGTGTTATGTACAGAAAATAGGGTGCCTTATATTTCTCCGTTAACAATCGAAGAGCAGAATCCATGGGTGTATACTTCTTCCGCTTTCCTTCCCATCCTTCAATCACCACTTTCGAGTACCCTCGATCACGCTTCCAATCGTGTAACCGTTGCTCTCGCTTGTGAAATGCACTTACCGGTTCCTTCCGCATCCTTCTTACAGTCTCCTCATGTAGAGGATACAGCACAAGCTTATCAAATGAATATCGCTCTATACTATCCACTGCAAGGTCTAATTCACCATCCGTTGTATTCTCAAAAGTATCATAGTAAATCAATGTGCCCTTTTGTTTCTCCTCTGGCGGTTCGTAGCCATAGGTTACGGACTGAACATTCCGATGCATGTTTATTCCCTCCTATAGCGAGTTCGTTAGTGGTGTTTATTGCTTAAGATAAGTGTTCTTTACAGAAGGTTGCCAGCAATTCAAGTTCATCCTCTTCCAGATCGAATTCTACGTACTTCTCAGAAGTTCTCTCTAGAAGTTCATACTTCACGATCCCTGTCCGTGTCTCATCTACCGTAAAAATAACTCTTGCATTTAACCCGTTCTCCAAATAAAGTTCATCATCTTCCGGAACATCAATTTCGAGAATAAACTCATAACGCTCTCCGGTCAAAATCTTAAATGGATCCTTGATTAACTTCACTGTATAATTCGTAATCGTTAACATATCTTCATCCTTTCAAATCATTAAAGTAGGAACAATATCTCATCATACCATACTCTGGTTCGAATTGAATAATAGATGTATCCACATAGAAAGACTTTCGTATAGTATTTGTTATTTTTCTTAAAAAAAACCTTGTTTTTTAATCCATCTCCAAATTTTCTTCATCCGCTATACTTTGAATATCCTCCGAGCTGACATTCATATAACTATATCCATCTTTGTCTTGTTTCTTTAATGCCTTCTCTTTAAAAAATCTAGGGCTTCCTTCGCCCGCGTCCTCATCATAGATAAGCAAAATACCATCTGTTTTTCTAAATAACAAATCGTCTCTAGCTGTGAATTGCCAAATTCCTTCATAAGGTTGCTTACTTACCGCGGCATAATAGTCCACACCCTGCAAAATTTGATGATAATAATCCTTTTTGGTGTCTTTCCATTTCTCCTCTTGATTCAAAAAAGCTGTGATGATAGAACATTTCAAATGCGGATACTGTTCTTTCAACTCGATGACGACCTCACAAGCCCATAAGTCGACACCGTACTGCCCAGGTGTTATCACCCATTCGAGCCCATCCTCTATGAGAGGAACCAACTTGCGTTTAATAGCTTTCTTTATATATGGAATGCCTTTATGTTTTTGATCATAAATATTAAGTTCGTGTGCGCGATAGCCTGTAACGAGAAGATTCTTCATCTCTAGCTCCTTTTGAATTGCTCAAATTCCACTTTCATTCAATCCTTTTAGTATAGATTCCCACTTCCTCACTGTCCATGTTTACAATGCTATTTTAGAGAAAGAACCTAGCCATAAGCTAGCTAGGTTCTCTTGCGTTTCATCATTTTGGCTTGAAACACTCTCAATGATGCAAGTTCTTTGGATGTCAGTTGTGGTGCATAAGATTTGGGAGAATGTTTCGTTTTCACTTTTTTGACAGTTCCTAATCCATTTGGACGAGCTATTTGGGTTCCAAATACCTGCATAGCCCAATTCACTGGGAACGAAATGGATATTCGGCCGTCTGAACTCCCTGCAAAGTTCATGGCTGCCGCATAATTATCTACAGTTCTTAGCCATACGGAACCTGAATCTCCGGGAAGTGATACCGGATTCACCCCTCGAACCACCGTCTGATTCTTAAAGCTAAGAATCCCCAGCTCTCCGTAATCGATTTGAATATCTGTATTTATGGAATCAACGATTCCATGCACCAGGCCGGTTGTTCTTCCTACTTTTTTTAAACGATCACCTATCCGATAAGTTGTTACATACCCCGGTAGTACACCAACCGTTGCATAACTCGGACTTAACAAACTATTTCTTAAGGGTTTGGATAAGGCAATATCAACACGATTGCTTTTGTTTTTCTCTAACTTCACATATCGATATAGTTTACCTACGTTATCCCTGCCTATTTGACCCTCATCAGCTGCACCAGGTTGCAATGTCCGAGTCATCATACTTGAATTCGTCGGATTTAAAACATGATTATTACTAATAATATACCGTTGCTTTGCCTTGGGAACATCCGTAACAATTAAACCTACCGAACCCGAACCGCTCGGAGTTCCTATACTATAACCAGCCGGGATCGGGCGAATCCTCGCCTTATAATCCACATAGGCGGCATGCATCTTTCCTGATTTCACGAATCGAACAGGTACAGTTACAGATTTACCTTTTGCCTTCATCGTTAGCGTCGATGAGATTCCAAGGAACTTAGGCGTAATGGTATTGGTGTAGATAATGACAGCGGCACCCTTCTTAGGGTTCTTGGGATCATAATAGCCTACCCCTATACCATGTACTTTAGATTTACCTAACATTGTGCGGGACATACGCTTCTTCATCGCATGTGCCTCTAAAAAAGTAGCCAACATCCATCACCTTTTTCCATTTGATACGTTATTGTATTCGCGGAAAGACAATTGTTTATGGGCGGTTTATAGGATTAAGCAATTCAATGAGAAACAAAGAAATAAGGCAGTTTCCTCATCCGAGGGAACTGCCTTATTTGTGTCATGAGATATATTAAACAATTCTCATGATTTAGCTATAAACGTAAATGCGATCTGTCTTGATATACTAGTAGGGTTATAGAGAACGATAACCCATTGATTGTCATTTAATGAGTAATTCGCTGTAGCGTATGCTGGTAATGAGTTATTTCTGTCAATCCACCAGCCACCACTTACAGGTTTCAGACTCCCCCCACTAAATGTGAATGTGAAGAATGTGTTCGGTGTTATTGTTCTGTAATACACGAATCTAAAAAAACCATTTCCTAGATTCTGTGTTGCTTTCGCTTTATTCGCGATAACTCTAACTCTTCTATTCTTTGCATCTGTTTTTTTCATTACGATTACTTTTTTCATATCCTCACCTCCTGCTTACAATAAATGCTAAGTAACGAGGATTAGCTTGGATACAAGACCCTCTCCATTTACACAAATTAATAGAGTTGTCATAATTTTGTTTACTTTTGTTTACTATTCATTGAATCCGCTTTCAATTCATCTAAAATGCGTATTTGTTTTTTGTCACAGAATGTTCAATAATTAACAAAAGACACATAATGTTCACAATTTTCATATCAATACATGAGGAGATGATCTGTATGGTAACCCCTAAAAGTAAACGTGAAAGCCAAATTTTTCTGATCTTTGTAGGTATCGGAGTCTTTTATGCCGTGTTTTATAGTGTATTCATCCTCTATTCCATTCATGGACAATAATTTATTCATGATCATGTTTGGATTACGTACCCTTCATAATCTATCCTACTTATGTGTCGCAAGTGATCTCTATAAAAGAGGTTAACGAATAAGTTATATATTCACTAACCTCTTTTATAGAGGTTGTTCAAAAATTCATCTTTTGATCACGAAGTATACCAAGAAGCTTATTCGACATCGAATATTGAATTCAGCCGGTCCTTCCGGTGCTCACGTAGGTACTGCCTACGCTACGCTCCGCTCCTCACTCCCTATCTTCATCCAATCTTCTTGGTGCTGAAAATCCGACTTTTTGAACACGCACTTATAGAATCGTTTTTTTTAGTAAAATTAGAGCTACACTTCGTTTCTAACCCTTAGTATAATGAACATATCTTACACCATTGAGGAGTACATATGTCTGAATCTCAACGTACTGATTGTATGAAATGTTCCTTTTATTATGTCACCTGGGATCCACAATTGCCTAAAGGATGTTCAGCATTTGGTTTCAAAACAAAAGTCATGCCAAGCGCTGCTGTTCTTTCTTCTTCAGGTAAGCCCTGCATGAGCTTCGAACTCAAAGAAAGATTCCGATAATTAGGTTACACTTTAATCTCACACTAAAATTCAAGAGGACAATCCTATGATGGATTGTCCTCTTCTTACTTCCTTATACTGAAATTACATACGTTGTCCGCCATCAACTGTAACAGCAGCACCATTCATATAGCTAGCTTCATCTGAAGCAAGGAATGCAATGACATTAGCAACCTCTTCTGCCTGTGCCAAGCGATCCAAAGGATATGCGGGATAATACTGACGGTCCAATTTCGGCATAGTCTTAGCTGCTTCAATGACCAGATTCGTATGGACTGTTCCAGGACATACTGCGTTTATACGTACACCTAATGGACCATATTCAACGGCAGCAGTCTTGGTCAATCCAACGACACCATGTTTGCTCGCCGCATAGATACTGTTAAGTGGCGTACTAAACAAACCGCCAATGGAAGCTGTATTAACGATAGCCCCTTTTTTCTGTTCAACCATAATCGGCAATGCATATTTCATACCAAGAAATACACTTCTAAGGTTAATTCCAATAATGCGTTCAAAATCTTCTAGGGATTTCTCTGCCAATGGAGTCGCCTTTTCAACTACACCTGCATTGTTCACCAATACATCAATTCTTCCGTACGCTTCCATCGTCTTCGTAATATAATTTTTCACATCTGACTCGGAGGAAACATCGGTTTTCACGAAAATCCCTTCCCCACCAGCACTTTTAATTTTCTCTAACCCTTCCAACCCGGCTGTTTCATTAAAATCCACTAATACTACTTTATAACCCTGCGAAGAAAACTTCTGAACCGCAGCAAAACCAATTCCTCCTGCTGCACCTGTAATAATAGCAACTTTATCTGACATGTTTATCACCCTTTTTGGTTAGTATATCTCAAATTGAGAACGTACAATTCTAACATAAATAACACTTTTAGAAAATAATTTGTCTAAGAAGTGCTAATGCGTGAGCTACGCTCCCTGCGCAATCCTTCCCATAAGTAAGATCATCACAAATGGAAAAAAAGCCGAGGAATGCAGGTATTACCCTAAACATCACTCGACTTTCCTTTATCTTTTGGTGGAATTAGAATGTCTCTGCATTCTTTACCGCATGATCCCAACTTGGAAAATAGAATAATGCATTTCGCATTAACTCGGGGTCACTTTGCTTTACTTGTTTCTTACCTATTGTTTCTCCACTGGATTGAAGTTTCCTGATGCGCTCAATAACCTCGTCGGCTCCTAGCGTAACTTCCATTAGGTTTCACTCCTTTCCTATTCAATTCCTCCTCCCTAATTTCTCCATCTGTCTCTTATTCTATACGCTGTGCTTTATCCAATGACAGTAGCTATAAGCGCAATCGTATTAAAGGCACTATGAATAATCATGCTAGGAAAGACTGACTTAGTTCTCTCATATGTCCAGGCAAACAGCAGTCCTGATATAAATGTCACTGGCAAAACATTATACGTTGGTATATGTACAATCATAAATATGAAAGAACTAATGATCATACCTGTCCTCACACCATATTTACTTCTGAACCACCGATACAGAAATCCGCGATACAAAATTTCCTCATATATGGGTGAAATCACCCCTGCAGATACCCAAGCAATGAATATGTGCATTACCGTCATCTGTGTTCGTATACTTTCAGTTTTACTATTCTCAGACCCTACCCCTAATAGACTCATAACGATAAGAAGCCCAATAGAACCAACTACTAATGCTATCGTCCAACCAACTATTGGCCCCCAATAACGTTTGTGAAATGGGTTCACCCCTACTGCATTCCATGACGAACTTATGTTCTTACTTTATCCTGCTTCAGAGTAAATTGGAAGTCGTTCTCTTAAATAAGACTAATAAACATTTTCTTTGTTCGCGAGTGCAACCTTTTAAGAAATAAAGTGTCTATAAGAATGTAATAATCACAACTTAAGAAAGAGGGTTTATTATGAAAACAGCTTTATCTGTTTTATCACTTATATTATGTTTAGTTTTTTTTGGACAATCACAAGTGTCTGCTGCAAAGCCTCTTCAGTTGAATGTAAATGGAAGTTTGTTGGCGGATCTGCCTTCTCCTTTGGTTAAGAACAACGTTAGTTATGTACCTATTCGAACGGTGGAATCTTTAGGATATAAGGTGGTTTGGGATAGTGCTTCTAAAACGGTTTCTATAATCAACCGTACTACTTCAGATATGTTAGTTTTGAAAGTTGGGAGTAATATTGCAATTAAAAATAAAGAAGAGCTAAAATTGGCTACGCCACCTCTAATCAAAAGCAATACCATTTACGTTCCTCTCCGATTTATTAGCGAAAATTTTGGGGCGGTTGTAGACTGGGATGTTAAGAATAATGGAATTGTCGTAGTTACTCCAGATCCTAATGCACAAAAGCAAATAAAAAGCGGTGACTTGGCAAAAGCAAGGTTGGCTGTTATTCCTTTGCCTGAAGTCCAATTCTATATTTCTCCTGTAAGTCCCGAAGGATCTAGCTTTAGCTACATTTTTACGGAAAAAGATTATTCCAAGTTGTATTTCATTTGGAACAGCAGTATCTACTATTACGAGCTGAAAAATGGCTATATGAGCCTTGTTTGGGAAGGTCAACTAACGGTTCCAACTAAGGACAATTCCTCTAGCCCACTAGCTAAATATCTAAATGGCGGTATCAAAACGATTTGGGGAGAACAGCCAACGTTGACTAAGCGACTGGTCTTCTTTAATAGTGTAAACGCTCAGGGAGAAGGAGGATATGGGATTATTGATACGAATGGATCTGTAGTCTTCTCCCATACCGTTCAAGAACCTAAACAACTCAGTGACATTATCGTTAACTTTCCAGAAGAAAATAAATAAATAAAAAAGCCCCAGCAATGATGCCGGGGCTTTTTTTTGTGCTCTTACGACTTAACCAATTTAGCGGTAAAGGAGCCGCCACTATACTGATGGCTGCCATTCGCACTGGTGAGATAATTAAGTGGTGCAGGTGTGTTAGCATCGGATACCGCGGTTGGTTGATGGAATGCATCCAATGTCCCTGATGTCATAGCCACCCAGTTATTAGAGGCGTCTCTATAGTAAATGTTCGATACTGTCACGTTATCATGGAAAATTCTCCATGCTGTCAGTGGTGCAGCGGTTCCTGATGCTTGACCAGCTCCAATAACAACACGGCAGTCGTCCAGGGTACCACTGTACACTTTATCACCGATGTATACAGGAGTAGCAGAGCCGTTAATGTAAAAATTAAGTTTGTTAGTGGGTCTTAAAGCAAGGAAATAAATGGCTATCATAAAAATAATAGACATGATAAAACCTACTAATGTTCCTGAATACAGGTCATTTTGAAACCATTTTAACAGCATATTTTTCAATAGAAATTCAACGAAAAATGGGACCGCAACCAACACAATGATAAGAATACGAATTAATTCTCTAGCTGACCACGACGTCTGCTTGAAATACAGCTCTCTCCAATTCACTTCTATCCCTCCAGAATATGTATGTGATGTGATACACTCAGTTTAAAAGGTGACGTTACGTCACCTGCAAGCACTTTTTTCTCAGGAGGTATGATTATGACATATTATTCAACAGGAGAAGTATCCAAGAAATTAGGAATATCCGTACGAACCTTACGCTACTATGACCAAATCAGCTTAATCACACCTTCATTCAAGAACGACAACGGGAACAGACATTACAGTGATGAAGACATTCTCATTATAGAGAAGATTACCATTCTTAAGAATCTTGCTTTACCTCTGGAAGATATTAAGAAAGTGTTATCTAAAGTGACCATTAAGCAATTGTTAAATGTGCATAGAGATTCATTAAAGGACAAGATTCATGAGCTTGAAGCTTCCGTATTACATACCAACACCTTGCTCAACATTCTACACATGGATGGGGATCTAAACTGGGAGCAACTTATCCTGATCATCAAAAATAGTGAGGGTAGTGAACAGAAAAGGGACATTGCCTGGAGCTCTTATTTTAACGATGATGAGCAAGCACTAATGACCACTCGTCTCCCCAAAATGGAACAGAATGACGGACAAACAGCTAAATGGATCAATATTATTAGACGAATAGAACTATGTCTAAGCAACAACACAAGCCCTACTTCAGAAGATGGGCAGATTATCGCCGAAGATGTTCTTTTATTATCTGAAGAAACATTTGGAGGGGATCGAGAATTAGAAGAAAAGTTCTGGAATGTGCGTAGGTCGGCAGCAGACTCAGAATCTTTAAACTTATATCCTATTCGAGAAGATGTCATTACTTTTCTAGAAGACGCAATGCGCAAAGAAGCCGATGAAGCCCACCAAGTGGGATCACCAGCCTAATCTACCTCATATACTCAATTAAGACTATGCAGAAATAACATACCATGAACGTAACGACGAGAAAGAGATTGGAAACATGATGTATGAACAGAGGTTAAGGCTACATGGATCGCTGTTTGTAGTGCTTCCTTTTGTTCATTCGATAGATCCCCTTTATCCGCCACATAATCCTCAGCTACCTCATTAATCATCTGGTCCCACTTATATACAAAATCTGTTCGTTCGCCCCCGTAGTTACGGTAACGTTCATCCAGTTGCTCAAATAATTCAGCATACGACGAATAGAAATCAAGTGGCTGAACCAGATGGCTATCTTGATGATCCTGCCCAGAGACTTGAAATATAATTTGAAAGAACTTGCGCATCGTGTCGTAATCCAAGGTTGACCTAAGGTCCTCTATGATAAAAAATAGAGCAACTTGTTGCAGCGAGTACTTCTTCCCTTCTTCTGCATGCCCAATAAACTCCTTGAAATCGCGCTTCACCCAGTTCTGGACAGAGGTAATAGAGAAGTGGGTGTATTCAATTTGTGTACCTAAGGAAACAATATCATGAAGAGAAAACGTAGGTCGGTCATCTGATTTAATCATTTTCTCGATGATAGGTGGAAGCGCCGTCGAGATGAACGCCGACATTGAACTACCTTGTGCTAATTCCCGCTCATGATTTGCTCTCCAGACATCTTGAATGACAGCTCGTGGTGATTTTGCTTCTGTCTTACCTACTTGTAGTGAAAGTAATAAGGTTGCCATATCCTTGCGTGTAAACGTTAAAGTTTCCATATAAACACCTTTCTATCTGGAGTCGTTCATATGAACTCATCATAAAATGTTTATGTGATGGTGTCAAAATGATATACCCAACGAGAATGACTTCTTTTATTTTATAAACGAGTTAAAATCGTCACTCACAGTCTAATATAGGCTCAACAGTCATTTGATACGGAGAGAATTAAGACTTATAATCAATATAAGTTCATAAGAACTATTTAAATGAACGACTCAGACAATAAAAAAAGGAGCTTGATATGGTACTCAATTTGTTTTTAGTAGCTTTATTAATTATCCTTACTGCTTTCTTCGTCGCTACCGAGTTCGCGGTCATTAAACTTCGTCCTAGCAGAGTGGATCAAATGGTTATGGAAGGTAAGAAAAATGCTTTAGCTGTAAAAAAGGTAACAAGTAACTTAGACGGTTATTTATCAGCCTGTCAATTAGGGATTACGATTACAGCCTTGGGACTAGGATGGCTCGGAGAGCCTACTGTCGAGGAAATTCTATACCCTCTATTCCAACAACTAGGCATTGGAGAAAGTACAGGACATCTTTTATCTTTCATTATTGCATTTGTATCTATTACATTCCTTCACGTTGTTATTGGTGAACTTGCTCCAAAGACACTGGCTATTCAGAAAGCTGAGCAAATTGCGGTGATTACAGCACCCCTTATTATCATATTTAATAAAATCATGTATCCCTTCATCTGGGCATTAAACGGTTCCGCAAATGGTCTAGTGAAAATGTTCGGAATTAAACCAGCTAGTGAACATGAAGAAGCCCACTCGGAAGAAGAGATTCGTATTATTCTCTCCGAAAGTTATGAAAGTGGGAAAATCAATCATACGGAATATGGTTATGTGGATCGAATCTTTACCTTTGACGAATTACTTGCCAAGGAAATCATGGTCCCACGTCCAGATATGATCTGTTTAGATGCCAACAAGACACTTAAAGAAAATCTAGCTATTATTAAAATAGAACAATATACACGCTTCTTGGTAACCAAAGGAAGTAGAGATCATATTGTTGGATATGTGAACACAAAGAAGTTCTTCCTGAACTATGATAACAATCCTAATTTTGACTTCAACTCTTTAATCCAACCTGTCTTAACTGTTCCTGAGACGATGCCTATTAAATTATTATTACTGAAAATGCAAGAAGAACGGGTTCATATTGCACTCTTAGTCGATGAATACGGTGGGACTTCTGGATTAATCACCATTGAAGATATCCTTGAGGAGATTGTCGGTGAGATTCGAGATGAATTCGATGCGGATGAGAAGAAACCCATTGAACTGATCAGCGAGGATCGCTATATTATTCAAGGAAATACTTCTGTTGATGAAGTAAATCAGGTGCTAGGTGTAGCGATTAAGCATGTCGATGTTGATACCATTGGTGGGTGGTTATATACTATGATGCCTGACCTTGGAAAAGGTATCGAGTGGCGTTATGGGCAACTAACCTTCATCATTCGAGAAAAAGAAAAATATCGGGTTCGCAAGATAGAAGTTCTACGTCATTATGAAGATGAACTTACACTCGAAGAACAATTATAAAAGCTAGTTGGCTTCTTAATAAGCAAAGAATAAAACCATGTTTTCTATACATTAGAAAACATGGTTTTTTATAATCATCAACTAAAACACGCTACGCACTAATCCTCCATCAATTCTTAATGCAGAACCATTAATGGCTGAGGAAAGGGGACTACTTAAAAAGACAACGAGATTTGCTATTTCCTCAGGTCGAATAAGCCTTTGAATTATAGAAGTGGGGCGATTCTCACTCATAAATCGCTTCTCCGCTTCTTCGACTGTTAAATTGTCATGAGGATAAAGAGAATCTAACATCGTCATTACCCCTTCTGTTAAAGTCGACCCTGGCATAATCGTATTTACTGTCACATTCGTTCCCCGAGTCAGCTCAGCTAAACTGCGAGAGAGCGAGAGCTGCATCGTCTTAGTTGCACTATAATGAGCCATTTCCTGAGATGGCATAATCGCTGCCTCACTAGCAATAAAGATGATTCTCCCCTCATTATGAGGAATCATTTGTTGGAGGTAGTGCCTTGTAAGCCGAACACCACTCATGATATTAACTTCAAAAAATTTAAACCATTCTTCATCAGGGATATCGAAATATTCTGCAGGTTCAAATATTCCAAGATTGTTTATCAGAATATCTACCTCAGGATATTTCTTTATAAGCTCCTGACATCCTTGTTCTGTACCCAAATCTGCTACTGCCGATTGAAGAATCGCTTCCGGATATTGTCCTTGAATTTCATCAATCGTTTGCCTTACCTTCCCTTCATTGCGCCCATTAATAAGGACTGTTGCACCCTCCGCAACTAAAGATATAGCGATTGCTTTACCAATACCAGCTGTAGATCCAGTAACTAACGCCGTTTTCCCTTTTAAATTAAGTTCCATACAAGACCGCTCCTTAGAAATCGAAATTTTCTGGATCTGGACCTACTCGAAGGTTCTGGTTCAATCCATCGATTCGCTCCATATCTTCTTTAGTCAATTCAAAATCAAACACGGATGCATTCTCAATAATACGATGTTCCTTGGTCGATTTAGGAATCGTTACAATACCATTCTGTAAATCCCAGCGCAAAATCACTTGAGCAATCGATTTACCATACTTAGCACCAATTTCTTTTAAGTCTGGATGATCTAATAAGTGCCCTTGCATTAACGGAGACCATGCTTCGAATTGAATGCCATTGTTTTTACAAAATGCTTGTACATCTTTTTGTGTCAAACGTGGATGATGTTCTAATTGATCTACCATCGGCTTAATCTCCGCATCTTTCATTAACTCTTCAAGTTGATGAACAAGGAAGTTACTGACTCCGATTGCCTTTACACGTCCTGCTTTATAGAGGGTCTCCAATGCTCTCCAAGCTTCTTTGAATTTACTCTCTACTGGCCAGTGGATCAGATATAAATCTAAATATTCCAATCCCAGCTTTTGCAAGCTCGTCTCATAAGCGGCAATCGTTGACTCATAGCCTAGATCAGCATTCCACACTTTTGATGTAACGAATAACTCTTCTCTAGAAATCCCGGCTGCTTCCATTCCTTGGCGAATGCCACGACCTACACCTTCTTCATTCCCATAAATGGCTGCTGTATCAATACTTCTGTATCCATTCTTGATCGCTGTTTTCACCGCATGTTCAAGTTCTGGACCTTCTTCTACTTGAAATACTCCCAATCCAAACCAGGGCATTTTTATACCATTATGAAGTGTTGTTGTATCTTGCAGACTTTTTAGCATAATCCGTATTCCTCCTTGTCTTTCACTTTATTTATAATGGAGAGCTGGTCTCCATCTGAGGTTATTGCACTCGTGAGCTATAGTCATCAATGACTACAAATGCTATGATAAGTTAATTACAATAAAAAGAACAGTACGTACTTTAAAGTAATATAGGCACTTAAAAGTACCTATCTAATGGAGGAAGATCATGATCCAGAAAAAATACAACATCTCTGTTGAAGCAACACTTGAAGTCATCGGTGGGAAATGGAAATGTGTGATCTTATGTCATTTGACTCATGGCAAGAAACGTACAACAGAATTGAAAAAGTTGATGCCCAAGATCACACAAAAAATGCTGACCCAGCAACTACGCGAATTAGAGGCTGATGGCATCATTCATCGAATTAGTTATAATCAGGTTCCACCGAAAGTCGAATACGAACTGAGTGAATATGGACATAGTTTAGAAGCCATTCTTAGTTCCCTATGTAATTGGGGGGAGCAACATATCATTAGAGAATACGGTGATAAGTATGCTGTGCTAGAGGACAACATATTAAATAATTAGACCTTTCGATAATAGCCATGGTTGATATAAACACTATTATTTCCACCTAATTAGGGATTATCCACCACACCCAAGAGACTGGAGGTCTGTCAGCAGCAAGCTATCCAAAATTCGATACAGTTCATTCAGATCTTGTATTTCATAGGTAGGTACAATCCCAGTAGGGTTAGGTTTCAATCCAGGGTTGAACCAGCATGTATCTAGACCTGCTAGCTGCCCACCATGAATATCCGCGCTCAAGGAATCTCCGATAATCAAGGCATTTTCCACAGCAAAGTTAGGAATTCGTTCAAACACAACATTGAAATACTCCCTCATGGGTTTCTGAAACCCCGTATCTTCTGATACAAAAATGTCCTTAAATAGGGGGTGTAACCCGGAATCACGTAACCGTCGATCCTGAGTTCTGGAGACACCATTAGTTACAACATATAAATCATATTGCTGTTGTAGAACTGTTATCAGTTCAAGGGCTCCGTCAACAAGTTGATGTCCCTCTTCTAGGTAACTCCGATATTTATTCTCCAGCAATGCCCCCTCAACCTCTTGACCATATGCCTTAAAAAGAATGGAAAAGCGAGTATTGATTACCTCATGGCGACTAATCGTTCCTACTTCAAAGTCTCTCCAGAGTCCTTGATTTATTACTTTATAATGTGCTTCGATTTCGGCGCTTAGAGGCATTTGTTGATCCTCAAAAAGTAAACGTAACGCTAATTTCTCTGCTGCACCGAAATCTAATAATGTATCATCTACATCGAATAATAACGTTTGATATTTTCTCAAATTGATCTCTCCACTCTCTGCATCACACCGCCTAATTTAAATACAACAATCCCGCCAACAATGACGAGCACACCTATTAATTGCTTAGGAGTAAACGGTACCTTATCTAACCCTAACCATCCTAGAGAATCCCATAGTAAAGCAGATCCCAGCTGTGATGTTAGAACAATAGAGATGGCATACGTAGGACCGAGTGATTTCATTCCTTGCACCATACAGATAACGACGCCTACACCAATTAGACCACTGAACCAATACCATAGTTGCATATTGTCCAGTTCAAACATATGTTTTCCTTCAAAGATAAGACCAATCGTTAATGACGCTAGGAATCCCATACCTAATACTAACGTCGTTGTCGCCCAAGATCCCGCTCGTTCATTTACTTTATTATTGAAAATATTTTGTAAACTGACCAGTGAACCTCCGACCAGTGCCAAGATTAGTCCTAGAACCATATCTTTAACTCTCCCATTTGTTCATTTTTTATGACACGTTATTCGTAGATATTATGGCTCGACAACTTTCTCAATCCTTCTCTATTCTTAACTAGGATGAACCCTTTGCTACGCTCGATCAGACCATCGGTGCAGAACTGCCCAATAACCCGATTCAAATGTCTATAACTCGTTCCAATGAAGTTCGCTGCATCCTTAATATTGACTCTTCCTTGTTGCCCTTTATATAGATCATCGGACTCATCGAATGAAATAGACAATAAATAACTTGCCAATCTTACTTCCACCGGGTGGAGCAGATTAAAGCTCATTGAATTGTTTTTAAGATGAAATTTGCGCGTAATAATTTTTAATAAAAATTGTAATAGTGGCGAATAGTCGCTTCCGTACTTTTTCAACCAACGATGATGAATAGCAATCATATAAACAGTTGATACAGCTTCTACTGTGTTAATAATGTTAATATCCTGTACATATTCAATATCGCCTATAATTTCAAGCGCTGTCTTGAACGAAAGAATAAGTGTTCTGCCTTCTTCCGAAGTCGTAGACACTTTTACCTTTCCCTTAACAAGAACATACAGATACTCTGAAGGTTCCCCTTGTGAACAGATCCGTTCCCCATGTTCAAAACTAACTAACGTCAAATATGGCATCAGTTCTTCATTAAATACCGATTCTAATTCGTGAGCACGTAGATAAGATTCTAATTCCTCACGATCATTCATGACTTTCATTACACCGATTCACCACCAGTCTTTTCAACCTGTATAGTGTACTACCTATCACAGCCCCAGTATTATCACACCTGCTACCATCATACCAATTCCAATGAACTGTGGCAGCCTCATCTTGAGTTTCTCTACACCAAACCACCCATTAATATCTATTAAAAAGGTCAATCCCAACTGAGCGATCATTATAATCGATACGGTAAGGGTAACACCAATCTGCTGAATAGCCGTAACATTACTGAAAATAATGACTGCCGCAAAAGCTCCCCCGAACAAATACAATGGTTTTACTTGCTTGAACCGCTTCAACGAACTGTCGCGAACAAACATAAAAATAAGCATCGCTGCAACGAACCCCGTGAACTGTGTTAACGCCGCCGTTTGCCATGTACCAATATCTTGACTAATCCTAGCATTCGCTACACCTTGTAGGGTAATAAAAGCTCCAGCAAAAAATGCAAATATAATCCCTCTCATTGTCTCTTCCCCCAGATCCATTTCTCTCTATTTCATTAAATGTTATTTCCTAATCCTTTGGAAAGGACATATGTCCTCAAATGTGAAAGATGACGTTCTTCTTTGTTCATGGTATGTGAATACGGCTTCTTTTTACTTTTTAGAATCGAAAAAAGGTGACCCATGAAGATCTTATTGATAGATCCCTTGAGTCACCTTGATTTAAGTTTAGAGATATATTCCTCTTGAGATTACTAGAATGTTACGGTGTCGGCGTACCACCATTCGCATTAAGGGTTTCACCTGTAATATAACTTGACTCTTGGCTGGCCAAGAACACATAAGCAGGAGCCATTTCTGCTGGCTGTCCTGCACGGCCAAGTGGGGTGTTTCCACCGAAATCTGCTAGTTTCTCTGTTGGTTGACCTCCGACGACTTGAAGCGGCGTCCATACGGGACCAGGTGCCACAACGTTTACCCGAATGCCTTTGCTTGCTACTTGCTGTGCAAGGGCTTTGCTAAAAGTATTAATCGCCGATTTCGTTGTCGCATAATCTAGAAGGATTGGTGATGGTTTATAAGCCTGGATCGAAGAAGTATTAATGATCGAGCCACCCGGTTTCATATGTTTCACGCAAGCCTTACACAGCCAGAACAGTGAATACACATTAGTCTTGAAAGTGGCATCGAATTGCTCTGTGGTTAAATCCGCAATATCCTCCACGAACTATTGCTTACCGGCAACGTTGGCCAGAATATCAATGGATCCAAACTTCTCCACTGCCGTGGTAATCAATTGCTCGCAGTATTGTTCGTCCATGAGATCACCAGGCATAGCAATAGCGGTCCGACCCGCTTCTTCGATTAACTTAACTACCTCTTGAGCATCTTCCTCTTCCTCCGGCAAGTAGGAGAGCAACACATCTGCACCTTCCCGGGCAAAAGCAATCGCTGTCGCGCGACCAATCCCACTATCTGCTCCCGTAACTACTGCTTTTCGTCCCGTTAAACGTCCCGTACCCCGATAACTTGTCTCACCAGTATCTGGTACGGGATTCATTTTATGTTGGAGCCCTGGTTCAGGCTGTTTCTGCTTCCATTCAGGTGTTGCCTTCGGATATTGTGTAGTTGGGTCTTGCATTGTATATTGGTCTTGATCTGACATAAGCAATTCCTCCTCTAGATGAATGTAAAGTTTAGTAGTTGCCTTTAAAGATCTAACTCTTCTTTTTGTAACCCTAATCGGACATATTTAAACGGTTTACAACATTTTTTGATCATAATATAACCAAAAGGTTCATTCTAATTTGCCCTAATTGATTCGCTAATGAACCATCATCTATGTAACTTATCTTTTTTATGTATTGAAATATTAATACTGTTTATATCCAGATTCTGTTTCATATTTTGCTGATCTCTCTAATTGCTTTTACTTAGATCGTTTTTCCTCTCTATAATAAAATAGGGTCGCCCTAATCATAAATTAGGACGACCCATCATGTGTTTCTATTCTTTTGTCAGTTCCACAGTTTGTTACTGGTTATAAACTTTTATTTCACCAGTGTTCAGTGACATTATAGTTGGTATCCCGAAAATCCAGTAATATCAACGAAAATCATGATTATTGGCAATATCTTATTTTACATTATAGTTGGTGTCCAAGGTTAGAACGCATTTTCGTAAATCACATTATAGTTTGTTCCTCTGAATTGCATTATAGTTGGTAACCAATAGGCTTCTATATCATCTTTCATGTCAATTTACTCAACTAATTCTTATACTCAGACCCAAGATAGATAATTACTTGAAGATTAAATAAAAATGAAAAATCAATCTTGCTACTTCGTTATTGTTGTGAGTCCTAACCAACAACAATAACGAATAGACAGAATATTTCTATTTTTGTTTAATCACAAATTTTGTCGATTATTTGATTCAGGTTACCATTTCTCAAGCGTGAGAGCCGATAGGCCAAGGAGGTTAATAAATCGATACGACGAGCGACATCTAAATCGTTTTAGATAGCGGTATGCATTTTCTTCGAGCCAACTGCGTGTTTCGTTCTAGTTGACTGTATTTTATTACCACCATCCATTTCAGTGACGTAATTCTTTTGCTATTAAAATATTCCCATATTTTCTATTTCATTAAATTATATACTGTGTAATAGATCCTTGATTTCTGAAACTGAATCCATGTCACCCATTTCCAAATATATTTCCTCAGCATCTACTAGAGATTGTCTCATTTGTTGTAACTTGCCTATCTCTCCCATCAATAGTGCCTTATTAAACATACTGTCTGCACGTATTCTCAAGAAGGATGTATGTCTACTCTCTTCAATCACCTCGGAAAAAGTCACTTCCGCTTCAAAGTATTCATCTAATAGATGAAGTGTTCTAGCCATGGCGGATTTACCTTGCAGATAGAGATATGTCATATTTGATTTTTTAGTTGAAACCACCAGGTCTCTAAAAATATTCAATGCGGAACGATAATACTCATAATCCCCCGAAACATCACCAAGCTTTAAAAATGTATTTGCAACAGTCCCCATTCCAGCAGCAGAAATATCGTATACTTGATTGAATACTTCAGCTGATCTTATGCACGACTTATGTAACCTCTCGCTATATATCAACAAACTCTTTAAATCAGCATTGCGAAGATATAGCTCAACGAGATGGGTCAACGTATGAATAATATTCAATAGATCAGCTTGTTTCTCAAAGTATGCAAGAACATCCAGCAACAGTCCTTCTGCAACATCTGATTTCTGACTAGTTTGTATTAGAGCAAACGCCTTATTCCCTTTAGAAAACATTATGAATTGCTGATCCACTAATAATGTTTGTGCTTCATCGGACATAGCAATTGCTTCTTTATAATTTGAAATCATTACATAAAGCCCACCTAGACAAGTAATTATTTTTCCTTTTAGGTTTTCGTCGATACACTCCCCATCAAGCTCCAACAAACTTTGGGCATCTAAAAACCCCTGAATCGCTTGATCTATTTCATGATGAAAGTTACCACTTTGTGCTCTAGTAAAGTGTTTATTACTTTCTTCAATTAATATAGCAATTGCCTTATCTAACTTAGTATTTTGAGATATTTCTTTTATAAGGGTTCTTAGTTGATTGAAATTATGGCCAATCTCTATATTAGACTCTTCAATTATTTGCTGAACATTCTCAAATAAACTGGGTACAAGTCAGGATGTTTTAATAACTGAGTGTGAACCCAATTTAAATCAAAATAATCAACCTTAACTTGATATTCGTTCATTGCCCAATTAACAACATGTTTATCAAACCTCTCGAATTCTCCTTCGGAATTATTATGTGAGGGTTCTAAGTTAATATTACAAATGATAGTGAACTTAACTAACTTTCGATTGAAGTCGTTTAAACATTTTTGATATGCGTGACTTAAATTATTTTGAAGCGTTTTTACTTGGCTTTTGTCCAGGCGTTCCTTGAACTTTTTGAACTGGTAACCTTCTATACATCCATCTTCGGTGAATCTAAATGCATCCATGCCATTTCCTTTACCATTTGAATCATGAACCCTTTTTGTTGAGTATAATAATACGCATACTTGACTACAAAGATCTTCCCATTCATTTGAATTCAGTTTTTGATTTAATTCAGTTGCGGTTGGTGTTCGTCCCATTTTAGATCTATCTCCTTTCTCAATGGCACATCAATGTTTTGTAACCATTTAATTCAACCCATTTTGCATATCATTGAACCGTTAATCGCAGCATCGCTAACCCCATTCAAACCTTACACCATAATGATGACTTGCTTCCATTCTTGTCTTCTCCGAGAGCTTTTTAACATGCCCATGTTCTTCAATAAACCAACCATCTCCGGCAATTCCTTCATTACCCTTGGTAAATACGCCGCTATATACAAGTCCTCCATAGAATTTATCTACCATATTAGTGAAAAGCTGTTTTTCACCTCCTACAACTGCCTTCATGAAGGATGAACTCGGCCTTCTCTCACTAAAATTGTGTGACATTGATAAGATTACATCTCCCCGCTCCGTTAAAGAGATTTCACTGTCCAATTCGTCATATAAAATAAAGGAATAGATAAATTCATCTCTTAATAAAAATACAATTTTAATGAAGTTATAAAAATTCCCACAATTTAAAACTGTGAGTATCTAATTTGTTTATTTAGTATATCATCCTCACCAAATTCAATTTCGCCATTTTTCCAATTAGCTTTTAAATAAATTTTCCATTCATAAGCATTTTCCCTTATTTCGTCAAATTCCTGTGAATTTCTCTGACGCTCTTCATCTTCATTTTGTTCTTGCCATTCATCATAATCTGGTTCTTCATGCCAACTGTAATTCTCACTACTTTCATGAAGAGCAGAGCCTGTCCCATTATAAGGTTTACCTTCAAATAACTCTCCATTAAAACCTACTCCATGTTCACTATCAAAGCCTTTAATTATTCCCGTCCAAGGTTTCTCGTCTTTAAACTCACCCTCAAAAATGAGCTTTCTATTTTTAAAACTTCTGCCAGATACTTTAGTACCCATATCCCAAATACCTGAGAAAATCGGGTGGTTCCCCTCTGAATCCTGATATTTGGTACCTTCTCCGTGATATTCTCCATCTTTTATACAACCCTTGTATTTCAATAGAAAGCTATCAAAATAAATTTCTGTGTATCCGTTTATTACCACACCATTAGAAAAGACACCATTAAAAGCAGTTTCATAACCGTTCCCGTTATGATATTGCAAAATAGCTTCTTCTATTTCTCCGTCTTTATAGTCAATTTGATACATTAGAGTTCCATCTGAAAAGTAATTTATTTCTCTTATTGCATTATTTGATTGTTCGGTCTCAAGCGCTTTATAACCATCTTCTTTTAAAGAAGCAATTTGAATCTTTATTAAGATATTCTGATACTCAAAAGAAAGTAGTTTCTCTATTATCATAAAATCATATTGGAATAACGCTCTTGGAATTGCTTGGTGAAATACAACATCGACAAGTAATTTAATTTCTTTGTCAAGATCCTTTATTCGCTGTTCTGTTGTATCCGTTAACAAATTTTTGATAGATAGTATACTATTGTATAGCATTAGTATTTTATTGACTTCCGTTTTGGATAAAGTGTCCCGCAATATTGCAACATTTTTCAACCAATCAGCATTAATAAAAATATTTTGTGGCCTTGGAGTTTTATTTAAAAGAATACGACTTGTATATACTTTTTTCAAATTGTCTAGGGCTAGTGTCAAGTCGTAATAGACAATTAATGCACTTTCTCTTAGCGATTCTCGATCTCGTACCACTTCCATATTTTTAATTTCTTCAGCAAGAGTATTGCTTCGTTTACTGACTTTTAAAATTGCCCAACTAAATATACCAGTGACAATTAAAGTATACGTTAGGATTAAATATTCTAACGTTTGGGCTATACTAGGAAACCCACCTGGTTCGATATTAAGTTTGTTAATGTATTGATTAATTTGAAAAAACAACTTTTGATAGTCCTCAAATAAATAACTAATAGCTGTTAAAGTCAGAATCAATGGAAGCATGAAAAGAAAAGATACAACTAAATGCGCCTTATACTTTGTGATTATTTTCCATATGGTTTTCCGTTTTATTTTGCAATAATTCACCAAAAAGCCTCCAAGTATTATTAAATTGTAAAAAATACTGTTAGTCTATAGATAGATTTTTATTTCTTATATAAATCATTCTTGATTTTCAAAAGCCTATTTAGTTTATTAATAATGAATGTTGTTTCTTCACCTCTAACAAAAAATCTAGCATCATCAGCAAGTAACAAATTGCCATCTTTATCTATAAACTCACGTGTCGATGGATTGGTCGCAATTGTAACCTAATTTTTTCACTGGGTCACCGAACCATACAACAGGAGTAGATCTTTCAATCACTTCCCGTGCTAATAAGGTATCTAAGAGACATTTTTGATGATGTGTTGCTCGAATTACAAGCGATCTTGCCTCATTGAACCGCTCCCATTCGATTTATAAATATTCATGAAGTTTCCTCCAATTAGAAGTTCTTCCACCTCAAATTCACTATTACTTCACTAGACAATCTTCAATTAAAGTCAATCTCATATTAATCAGACTAAAGAGAGTCCTAATAGGCCTCATACAAGGCATCATCATCGATATGATCGATTTCGACTTTCACCACTTCATAATACCCGACCACCTTGGATTGTACACTCTCACTTTTAAATAGAGAACCGTCATCTTCACGATCAAAATCAATTTCAAATGAAACGATTATCTTACCTCTAACAGTTACATCAGCACTCTCTGTTACCGTGTAATCTTTAGAAATGAATAGCGATAAGGTGTAGTTACTTCCACATCAAATACCGCTTCGATCTCAACATAAGCCCCTTCAAGTGTAACTCTAGTGGAATGAAATCTTCTCGGGACCTTTGCATTACTCAATTCTAGATCCTCTAATATATATCTAAATGCTCAGCTAAGTCGCCACCATGAATTAGATAACTTGTAAGGTCATAATCTTCATCCAATAAATCAAGCAAATCATCTTTAGCCCGTAAAACTTCAATGATAATTTTATCAGCACTCATTTCAACTTCCGATTGTAAAGAATGCTTACCGTTAACAAATGCTAATTGCTTTATGAAATCGGATAAATTCATGAAAACAATTCCTTTGTTGTTATTTTCGGAAAATTCCTGTAGCAGTTCAATTCTAGCTTGTAAAGGCCTTTTGCTCCCTTTCTCCAACCTTAAATCCACTTGTCTTAGCATATCCAACAATCATAGGGGTCGGCTTATTCTGTTCATCATAACTCACAATAGTTAAGAAAAGCGTATCCTCACTTTGAATGCTGCCTGGTTTTCGTGGGAAATACGTGAGATCTAAAGTACGTCTACGTTCACCCTTCATTTGCTTATAATTATAATCATTAGGAATACGATCTTCACCAGTACCTTCAAACTTTAACCAGTAGCCAGTCACCTCATCATAATCATTAGAATTCTCAAGGATCGATTCAAACAAGTCAGGATGTACCATTTTCTTTAGAACGGCACCCTTTTTTGAAATATTAGAGTAGGTGACCTTTCTATTCCTTTGATTAGCGGCTAGATGAGGGACATGCTTCTTTTCTTCATCAATCCATTCTTGGGTAACAACCCCATTACCATCCAATTGAATCTGATCTAGCAAATCGTAGAAGTATTCATTTGCCTTTTCAGTTATTTCAGGCTCATCATCCATTATGACACAGACCTCGTGGTTAGATAAAAAGCCACCTTGTGTAAAGTTGGCTGAACCTATGATAACGGAGTGGGTATCAAACGAGTAAAGCTTGGAATGTAAATCGATTAAAGCATACATTTTCGCCTTTGCATGGAGTAAGCGTTCTAATCCGTAAATGCTGCTAACTCGCTCTACAAAATCCTCCCTATAAAATCTGGTAATAATGTTGCAATTAATGGTTGGATTCAATATTAGCCTATCTGCCAATAGAGTAGCGGTTTGCGTTCCAATGAATGGTGAAATAATATTTAATTCATTCTCAGTTTCATCTAATAATCCTTTAAAACGATCCAATAAATCATTAGATATAAACTTACCGCCATTAGTACCTCCTCTTAAAATGAAAACTTGTTATAATGATGCATCATTAAGTTCTAATAACTTGGATCTCGAGATTGGGTCTTCAGCAGGTATAATCAATACATTCTCTGTTTCTGCGTTTCTACTAACTTGTTGCTTTATAAGCGGACCTTTTTCGCTATATCCTTCATACTCAATTACCGCAATATCTTGATTTCTAAATTTTTTCAACATCATTTGGTAAAAACTATAATCATGGGTTGAGATAATAAATTGCTTATCATACTTTTCCATAAATAAACGAATTAAATCAATCAGTGATAAAACATTAATCTCATCCATGCTTTGAATTGGATCATCCATACCCATAAGTTGTAGACTGGACCACTGTTGGTGTAAGCCCATAGCCATAAAAAAAGATAGTGCTATCGAGTTAATTTGTGCTGAACTGAATATGTATGTTGCATTTGCCTGTGTTTGATTTTCAAGATATCCAGTTAAGACTAAAATCAGTAATCTGTAAGATTTATGCCTGTATTCTTTATTAAAATTAATTTGGTTATAAACTGGATGAGAATTAATCCGGGAGAAGATTTTCTGAATGGTATCGAATAATTCAGAAATCATTTTTTCATTTAATTGATCAACGGCTGGTTTAACATTGTTAATCAGATCTTTGATAGTGTCTTGATCTTCATGGGCTGTTTTTTTAAGTTGGTCTAAATGCGCTAGGTGATTCTGTTGCACACGCATTTCTTCGTGACGTGTTTTTAATAACAATTCTTCTTTAGCATTTTCTATTGCAGTTATCGATTTAATAATTACTGATTCTAGATGAATCAGCTTCTCTTTTTCACTCTGTACATTTTTCAAAGCATCTTGAATAAAACCCTTTATTTCCTCAACGCTCCACTGTTTAGCCTGCGAAGGCGCACCCGCAAGCAACAACTTACTTATAAAGGATTCAACAAAAGCTCGATTTTCCACAATAATTTCTTCTGTTTTTTTAATTTCTTGGGGTAAATCGGCTTTTTCCTCTGCTGTTAGTGCTATTAAATTTGCTGCGAATTGCTGCTCTAACTGTAGTAATTTGCCCATTTTATTTTCTACAGTTTCATTTAAACCAATTCTCAGTAAATCCTCATTGTATTCTTGATTGAATTTATTCCTCAATTCTATTTGAGCACTCAAATTCTGTATTTCTTTTTCCATTTTCAACATATGGTCTTTCTTATTCTGACATTCTTCTTCAGCGCTTTTCAGAATTGTTTTGATCTCTAAATAGGATTTTTCAATATCCAAATTTAATTCATTTAATTTAGTTTTCTCTTTTTCAAATTTATCTTTCATCTCTTTAATCTGTTGTTCCAATAAAGGCAGTTCATTATGAATTTGGGCTTGTTCCAATTGAATTCGTAGTTGTAATTGTGGCTTGTTAATCCCTTCTGTTCCACAAGCAGGGCAACTATTTATCTCCTCTTCTACGGATAGATAATCAGATAAGCTGCTAAGAAAATTTTTATATTTCTGATCTATACCATGTAACGCTAAAACGGATTCTTCTAAAAGTTTCAGTGAGCTACTCGTACTAGCATGGATACTCGCTACATCTACAATAGAAGATTGAGTTACACTAATAATTTTCAAGAGCTCCGATGTTTTAGATTTCCATATAAAATTCTCATGTGCAATTTGGACATCCTTGATTAAGTCATATTTATTATTCCTTAAATTTTCTATGCTCTCTGTAACTACTTTATTGAAGTTGTTAGAGATGTGCACCGAGGTTTTAATTTCCTCGATTGCCTGTTTAGTACTGTCGATTTCTATATTCTTATCTTTAATGAAAATAAGAGACTCCTCATATTGGTTGTTGCGATTTGTCAGACTAGAAACCAAATTAAGCATATTGTAATCATTACGGTGATTTTTTAATTTCTCCACTCTGCCTACTTCTATGTTTAATTTCTCCAAATCGGTTAGCCACTTTGATTTAATATCTTCTAGATCCTGAATACGCCGTTCCCTATTTTCTAAATCATATCTTCTCTGTTTTAGCGTCTCGGTTTCTTTCTCAATTAATGGTATTAAAGCGTTCCAATCCTCTTTTTCAAATAGGTCTTCAGGAGCTGAGAAATTGTCCTTATATTCGCTAAGGGCAACGCTCAAAAGCTTCTGATTTGGATCAGAAACTTTTTTACTCAGTTCATCAATGGACGCTTTTAATTCTGTCTTCTTTCGAGTACCTTCAGTAATTTGACCTTCTATTTGATGAACTCGATCGTTTATTTTTTTGATCAGTTCATTATATAAATCTTTATATTTCAAAAAATGCTCGGTTCCAAACAGCAACGAAAGAGAATCGTATCTATCACCGTCTTTCATTCCTCGAAGAAATTCATTTAATTTCTCTTGCCCCAAAATATGAGTGAGGTGTAGCCCACGGGAAACTTCAACTTTTTCAATCCAAGCTGTTTTTACTAATAGCCTTTTTAACAGATACTCCGCTTGCGCATCCATAAACTTGGTTCTTCCATCAATTGGCTTTGACCAATGAAGTTCCAGTTCATGTTTTCCATAATCCGTCATATCCTGAGGTCTGGCAGTACATGTTCTCTTTACTTTGTATATCTCCCCATTAGGGGCAATAAAATCTATTTCTACAAACGTCTCTTTTAACGGACTCGTATGCATATTCCTAATGAATCGGGTTCTGTTTCTTTCGTCAGTGGCTTGATTAAATCTGTGAATTTCTCCTGAAAGCACCCATTCAATAGCATCAAACACTGATGTTTTTCCATGCCCATTTGGTCCATACAGTAATATTACCTTCGCATCATTAAAACGGAAAATAGTTTCATCAGAAAATCCTCGGAACCCACATATTTTCAATGATCTTATCTTCAATTTAAATCATCCTTTTTAATTGAACTAAAAAAATCAATCAATTGATCAGCTGTTAACTTAGGGTTAAAGAAGTCTTTAGGCAACTTACTTAATGTTGATTTTTGCAGACACTCTCGGAATTCTTCAAAAAACTCGTTATCATTGAAAATAAGTAGTTCCTTATTACTGGTTAAATCAAGGACAAAGGGAATTCTATTTATGTAGGGAGCATCATTTTTTGTAATAACAATTTTCCTGAAATAGTGTCGGTCATTCTCAATCAATTTTCGATATGATGTTTCAATTTGATTTTGTGTGATGATAACTACAAGATAAACATCCCATTTAAGCATATGGAGCTCTTTAATCAAACGACTCTGCAATTTAACAGCTAATTCATCAGCAGCTTTTTCCCAGTTTTCTCTCAACTCAGCTTCGGTTTCAAACTGAACAAAGCCGTAAATCTGCTCAGGCGAAACACACACTGCATTAAGATAATTGAACTTAAGCTGATTTAGTTTAATAAATTCATTTTTCTCAAAGAATTCAATAAGTTCGTCAATCAAGATAGTTCATCTCCCTAACATGAAACTCTAATTCTTCTACGTTAGTTACGTGATTGTGCAAAGTTCTAATACAATCACCGCACAGAACCTTAGTTCCGTTTAAACTTTTATAATTGTTCTCTTCCAGCCCCTGAAAATATCCTTGTTCATTAACCTTAGTAAAATCAATCAAAATATCCTCAAAAGAAAACTCATTTTGGCATCTCCTGCATAAATTAGTTTTCTTGTTTTCACTACAATTGTCCAATATTAAAGGAAATGGGAATAGGGCTTCGCCACGACGAAGTTCTTTTTTCCCTGTCCCTGTTTTTGCCTTTTCTCGAAGAAGGTCTAATACAAGTTCAGGCATTCTCGCATGCCTTTTTGTTGAGAAGATAAGATATGCAAATAACTCTTCATTTTCTTCTAGACTCAAATTTGCATTTATATCATTATGGATAAAACTTAACTCTTTATATCCACATCTCAAGATGGTTATTAACTCCAGTAATTGCTCTATGCCTGAAACAGTACTCAATCCATTAAAGGGATGTCTATAGCCTTGAAAGAATGTCCGAAGTTTCTCTGCATCTATTTTCATAATACTTTCTATAGATTGAACTAAACTCTCCATTAAAACAGGATGTGTTTCTGGTGGAAAGTCCTCAATTAATCTCATAACGATTTCTTTTTCCGAATCATATTGGTTCTCAAAGATGGTCATCCCATCTACACTAAGGGCACTTGAACTTTCTATCTCGCTGTAACTTATATCTCGAATAGAAACGGATATATTCATTGACCTTAGTATCGGCAGGCAGCGTTTAATCGAAGTAGCGCCGATAATTCCTCCACCAGGTGGTTTATCTTTCATAATACCGACTATCGCACGGTTAACTACTATAGGTGATCCGGATGCTCCATGAGTTATAAATCTAGGATCCGTTATTATAGGAATTTCACAAGCTAAATCTAAATCAAAGTCACATTCCTCTCTCTCATCAAACACTTGTAATATGGTTCCTTGAAAGGGTTGCCCATTGTCTTTCTGAGTATCCGGGAATCCAAAGGCATGCCATTTCTCATTTAACTCAGGGCCTTGTATACTTAGTGGCAGTGTAGGAGAATATCCTACCCCTTCAGGTAACGACAAAATTGAAAAATCCGCCCCTACATAAGGCTCATTTGGAAAAATAACCGTCGCCTGTATTTCAATGTTATTTCCAAACATAATAAACACAGGTTTTAACTCGTTCGGATCTAAGTTATCGTCAATAACATGTCTGGCTGTAATCAACGTAGTTTCATTTACTAGAAAGCCCGTCCCATTCTCACTCCCACAACGTACTTTAGCAATAGATTTAAAATCATTTTGTTTCACTGATGCTCCCCCTAGTTATAGGTGTACTATTACACCCTCTTCAGTACTTGGGTAAAATACTTCATAATTAAATTCCTTCTTCAATTCTTCCTTATTCATTGAGATTGCCGAAGGAGATGGATAAGAAAAAAATAAAGTTCTTGTAAAAGTAGATTTTCTAGCAACTATTCTGGATAAGGTCTCCATGTCAGGATGCCCGTGACCTGAACCGCTAGTAGATATTAAGTAATTCTTTGAATCTATCATATTGAGGAGATCCATATTCGTATTAAATTGACTTCCATGATGAGAAACTTTAATTAAATCAAAGTAAGTCGGTACCTCTGTAGTAGAAAAAAGAGCTTTAAGTTGTCGAATCGTTATTGAGGGTGGACAATCTCCTAAAAAAAGCATTTTTTTATCTTTATGTTCTAAAATAAAAGTAATGGAACTAGCATTAATCTCATCACTATCTTCAATGAAGGGCGACATTGACAATTTCTTTATAGAACCTGTCGCGGATACATTCGTTCTACCTACACCGACTCCTTTGGGTTCCAGATATTCAGAAACATATTCTATAGCATCATCAAAACATGGATCTGATGTCAATGGCATCCTGGGAAAAGTTCGACGCAGTTCTTTTCTCCACACTCTTTCCAAGTCACTAAGTTCAATATCAGTAGGGGAAAGTACGGTGAGTTTAACAGATCCGTTACCGAGAAATACCGGAATTTCATTATATGAAACGGCATTACCACTATAAGATCCATTCCAGTTATACCCATTCAAATATAGATAACCTGCAAGCCTAGAACCTTGTTTTCCACTTATCGGAGTCCTACTATCAAAGTCTCGTTCAACGTAAACAACTTTTTTCTCAATGATTTCTTTCTCCGTCTTATTCAGTTGATGCTCATGCTGGCTAATGGATAAGTGTCGATAACTATTGTGCCAAATTTCCTTCACTTCAATTATATTAGGGGCTTCACAAGTCCCGTTATCTTCTAAAAAGGAAATTGCACCTGCAATATGATCCTGATCGATATGTGTAACAACCATTAAATCTAGGGATTCACCCAATGTATTCTTATTTAAAAGAACAGGTTTTACATAATTCTTATACGTATGGAGGTAAGCCAAATCTATAAGAATGTTTACATTTGACTCCCCAAAGCAACTAACTAGAAATGTATCACCATTTTTTGCCGGAAACATTTCAATTCTCGAAGTATATATTGGACTCACCCTTAATTTTAATTAATAGAATTAATTTAATGTTCTTGCAAGCAACTTTAATAATCTTATAGGTTCCTTATGGATGTTTTTCTTTCCAAACTCCATGGCTAAGAACAATTTGAATCTTCCTTTATCAGATTAGCCTTCTGTTCATTATCTCTAACAACACAATTATCCACTTGATTCATTTTACAATGAGGACAGATATGCATGACTTACAATGCCCCTGTCACCTTGCTCTATGGCTCCTCAAGCTGAATCTCGTATTTTTTTCACAAGAAATTAACAATTGGGTTTACTATAAGCGAAATTGCAAGTTATTAGATATCCGTTCCTTTGTTCATTCTTAACCTCAGGGTTAAACATCAGAAATATGATCATCGTGTTCTTACATTTCCAGGACTGATACTCCTTTCGAATATCTTCATCCCCTTTAAACTATTCAAGATATCCATAAGGAATCGTTTCTACAGACTCTTGATACTCCGGTTTATCTGTCATTCTATTTTCTCTCATCCAGGAAAAATAACTAGGCTATTTTGATACACTTCTTAAATAGCTCTACTCTTGTATTTTCAAATATCATTCCCATTACTAAACCTCACTTTTCGTACATTAACCAACGCTATTCTATTTCGACAAAAGATATGGAATACCTGCCAAAATACCTATAATTAGTAACAAAGTGAGTAGTTGAAGAGTCCTGTATGGTAAAATAAAAAAGGCATATCCTGTCATCTTCTCAGTTTAAAAGTATGACATTGAAGAATCCAATATAGAAAATCAAGGATGTTTAGATTTTGCGGCATAAAAATTATGAATCCCTCTGAAAAGGCATAACCAAAAGAACGGACGTGAAAACAAATGGATAGTATTAATACGAATGCAGGAGCACTGCCTTCGAACGCTGGTGATGACTTTCACCTCCTCTGGGCAGCACAAAAGTTGTTAGATATGCTTAGACCAAATTCTAATCTTGCTTCAATAACCGTAGAGGGACCGGCTTGGCAAGACTCTATTGTTGCCGATCTAGATGAGAGCAAACTATTTTCTATCGATTTAGCTGAGTATTATGGAGGTGAGACTCTACAAAGCGCAAATCACATTATCTTCTCACAATTAAAATATAGTACCTATATGGGTAATACCGCATGGACTACATCGACTTTATGCCACTCAGATAACAAAAAAAAGAATAATTCAATTATCCGTCGACTCGCCGATACATATGAAGAATACATCGAGAAGTATGCTTTTTCGAAAGATAAAATAACTTTAAAACTGGTCAGCAATCGACCAATTGCCGCAAGTTTAAAAAAAGGAATCGATGAAGCTAAAGAATTATTAATTGTCAACGAATTGAAAAATACAAATAGCCTACTAAACAATCTCTCTGAAGCATCCAAAGCAGAAATTAAAAAAATGTATGAAGAATCAAAACTCAAATCATTAGTATTTATGGGTTTTATTAAAGCTATTGATTTTGAGGATTGCGGAGCAGACATAAGAAGTATTCAGAAAGCTAAGATCATTCAGCAATTAGGTAATTGGGGTATCGATAGCCCGCAAAATAAATATAACGAAATAATAATGACCATACGCGAACGAATGATGCCCGGGCGAAATGCACAGGTACCTATGACAAAAGATTTTGTATGCTCTCTTTTTGGTGGAAATTACGCACGATTTTTCCCTGCTCCTACAAGCATCCCTGAAAAGAAATATGTTGAAAGAGAATGCACTCATGAGCTAATAAAAACTATAATGCAACAAGATAAAAAATCAATATTTGTTCATGCTACTGCTGGTATCGGTAAAACTACTCTTGTCAATAATCTTCAAAATCATCTTCCTGACGGTTCTGCTGTAGTATTTTATGATTGCTATGGTGGGGGAACTTACTTGCAGCCTGCTGATTCAAGATATGAATATGACACAGCGATTCTTCAAATTTGCAATAGTCTAGCCATAGAATGTAAAACAGATTTCTTGCTAGAACGTAGATTAAAGGAATCTGAATTTTGGCATGAATTATCTATACGAATGACACAAGCCGCTAAATATGTAAAATCATATGCAGAGGATGCCATTATTTTGTTAATCATTGATGCTGCAGATAATAGTGTATTCGCAGCCAAAAAAAATAATAAGTTCTCCTTTGTTCACAAGTTGTTACAGCAGTCACTACCAGAAGGGGTAAAAATACTACTAACTTATCGAACCGAACATTCACATTATTTTAACTTTCCTTATAATTCAGCATTCTTTGAAGTTCCGACATTTAACTTACAAGAGAGTACAGAACATGTTAAATCCTATTCACTCGAATTAGCCGAAGAGGTCTATTCAGAATTTCATCGCTTAAGTAAGGGTATTCCACGGGTTCAATCCTATGTATTAGCGGCAAAGCAAGAAACACCACATCAATTAGTCGACATGCTACTTCCCAATGGTAAAACTACTGAGGACTTACTTAGGGACATTCTTGAAGAACTTCGTCTGAGGTATGGGGAAGAAAATGATGTGATCTCTTTCAACTTTGGCGTTCTGATCAATATGCCGCGGCCAATACCAATGAAAGCTGCAACTAAAATTCTATGTTGTTCACATGATAATTTGCATAGTTTAAGTGTTGATTGCTCTTTTGGTCTTTACATCGAACATGATTACATTTTTTTCAGAGATGAAGATTTTGAAACATTCTTACGAGAAAAATACTGTGATAATTCTAAGGCAGTAAATACAATTGCAGATTATATGTATCAAAATCGACATCTTGATGCGTACTGTGCAAAACATGTGCATCGTTTTCTAGGTTTACTTAACGACGGATCAAAATTGTTAGATATTTCTTTAAATGAGTCCATAGATGAATCGATTATTGATGTTACAGAAGCAAGTAGAATTATGCTTTCACGCATTAAAAGCGCTTTAAGCCTTCCCTTGCTGAAAAACGAACAATTTAGAATGGAAACTTTCCAGTTAATATACAGAAGCATTGATTTCTCTAAAAATGATGAGGCTATTATCAAAATAATTGAAAACAACCCTGAACAAGCGTCTTTATATTGTGATAAAAATACTCTCTTAAAGACCTTTTCTACTGAAGGAAATGACTTTGATAGTTTAGGAAAAGCAGTACTTGTCTTTTCAATGGACTCAAATACAAACTCAAAAGCTCTATCTTACTTGGATAGTTATCGAGGTGCTCTCAATTATTATTATAGTAAGCAAGAGGAGGAAAGGCCTCCTTTTAAAGGTCCAAATGAAGACAATGTAATAAATATTACAGAATCGATTTTACGCCTTAAAAATGAAACTGACATGAAACGCTGGGTAACTGCTTGGACTAGTAAAAAATATCAAGCAGCCATACTTTTTAGAGTCTTAGTTCGATTAATTAACCGAGGTGAACTGAAATCTGTAACAAATATTTTAGAAATAGATTGGCCCTCTCACTGTAAGCTTTCAATAGTTGCGGCTCATTTAAAATGCAGAAAGACACCACCACTCGACTTAATTGAGTATCTCAATCGTCTGTTCAGTCGGGTACAAGTTATAGACTCAAACCTTATTGACCAAAATCATTTGATATTGTTTCTAGAGTATTTGTTTAGCCAAGGTGACAATGAAGTTGTTAACAATATACTTTCAAAATATCACATTGTCTCTCGTGTATCATATTTACCTTATATTCAAGGCGAAGATGAACTTCAATTAGATCTTAATATCCGATTAAATGTTTTAACAAAAACCTTGCAAGGTGAACCTATTAATTCGGATGATTTTGTAGATTATGATGGATTGAACAAAAAATTCAAACAAAGAGAAATTTCAGACCGTATTAATGATATTAAAAAGGTGTACGATCTTCTCCTTCCCGCTTATATATACCGTATTAAAGCGATAGGGGGGGATAACTTCGAAGAGACAAAATCTTTTTATAAAGATTGTTTAGGAAAAGTAGATCGCTTATTTTTGAGTGATAGGGATATAAATAAAACGGGTAGTATTCGACTTTGCTCATTGGCTTTAGCTGAAGGGATTTTGTATACTCCTGGCTTGAATTTTCATGACATCCATAATCATCTACTCGAAATTCTAAGTGCAACTAAAATATATCGAGAAACAAAGTTAGCATTGTCTGATTTATGCGCATATGATCTTCGTTCGCAACAATTCACTTTAGAAATCCTTAAATCTATATCAGATGAGCTGATTCAGCATCCTACTTCCGCTGCGGAAGCATCAGAGGTATATATTCAATGTGCTCAAATTGGGCAAAGGATTCAGACTAATGTTGGTCGGATTTATTTTGAAAAAGCACTCCACGCTGCTAAAGGCCTAGATTATGAGTCTTATAGAAAGCTTGAGCTTTTCAATATTCTGTCTGATATTGCTGCCAATAAAGGCTATTTGAATAATGTCGAGCTTTCTCATGAATTTATACGGTTAGCAGAGGATTCTTATCGAAAACTATGGGACTCGAAGAATTTCCCATATAAAGATTTATTTGAAACCGCAACAAGATTATGCCCTGTAAATATTTTTTCAGCAATGTGTCGATTGGATGATCGTGATGATTTTGATCATTTTTCACTGCCTGAGAGCGCATTTTATGTATTAAAAGAGATGTTAAGACTAGGGGTTTACCAACAAGATATGATAGCATCTTTAGCAACTATTTTATTACCAGAGCAACCCTCAGACTATATTGAATTAGCAAAAAAATTATTACTTAAACTTTCAGAAGCACCTGTGACAATTCAACAAAATGGATTAGAAATCTTAATCCATAACACATTGTATAATGTACCATTAACTTATAAGGTTACATTAGCAGAGGAGATTATAACTTATATTAAAAAACATCAACTTTTTAATATCAATAATAGTTCTATGATCGTATCGTTACATGATTTTATTAACTCTTTACCGGATCATGATAGAAAAAAACAATGGAAGACAACTGGAGAGAAAAACTTGCCCACTCCAGACAAACAATACACGGTGGATACGATTGCTATATCTGACGCACCACAATTGATTGAATGGCTGAAAAAATCAGATCGAAATAGCCAAGTTAATTTTGTAGATGCCTGGCTTGCTAACTCTTTACCGGAATCTTTTGTTTCTAATGCAAATATACTGTTAGAGTTATGTTTAGAAAGTTCTTATTTAATTGATAGTTCAGAAATTCTAATTACTTTTATTGTACATCTAAACAGGTGGAGTGTCTGGCCTGAAGTAGATGCTTGGAGGAATAATATAAATCTCCAAACGAAGATCTTTGTCGATAATATGTATAAGATATTGCATTATCCAGACTATTACGATAATTTGATCCAAATCTTTAGATGTCGACCAGAGAACATAAAATCCTTTTTTATAGAATATCTGATATTAGAAGATAATATTTCAAGTGAGAGTATAATCGAAATATTAAAAAAAATATCCACCTTACTCCCTTCTGATATAGCAACTAATACTTTGAAGTGGTGTATATCTACAGAAGTTCCATCTATTCATCCAATGTCTGGAGACCAACTATACTCTGAGAGTTTCTCACATAGTGATGATGATTTATTACCAATCAGCAAATTATTATGGCGTATGCTGGGACATCCAGATAAGAAATTACGATTAACAGCGGCACATATAGTTCAAAACATTTATTCATGTGGGTATTCAATTATTATGGATAACTTAATTACCCTGTACAAGTTACCATTTGATCAAAAGTACATGGACAGAAAGAACTTCTTCTTTTATGATTCAGCGAAACTCTATTTTTTGCTTGTATGCCTTCGAATTTTTTTAGAGGAACCTAACAAGGGTGTAAATTATTATGGCTTCTTTAAAGAAATTGCATGTTCAAAACAAATTATTCATGCGTTACAAAGACGCTTGGCAAAACAAATCAGTCTTAGAATTGCAGAGGAAATTTATCCTGAGGATATTCAAGAACTTCTAGCTTGTGATGAAATGAAGTGCGGTACAACAAAAAAGAAAGCTAGGTATGCTAGAGCAAGTTTATCATCGAAACAGCAGTTTCGATTTCGTTTTGATTATATGGATACACTACCCTATTGGTATAATGACTTGGCAAATATATTTATCCTCACTCAAGAGGAAGTAGCTAAAGACTGCGATAGTTATATTCATGAATTCAATATTAACAATAACAACACTCAAAAGTGGCGGGATGACTTCATTCGGTACAATAGATATCGAAATCGCAATACCCATAACAGTCATGGTAGCTTACCTGAAATTGAAACACTAGGGAAATATGCTGAATGGCATGCAATGTTTTATGTTGCTGATCTGTATAGGTGTACACTGCCTTATACCGAAGACACTTATTATGATTACCATCAGTGGCTTGATTCTTATCTCCCTGGGCATCAAGGATACTGGACAAATGAATACCGAGATCATATACCTTTAATTCCATTCTTATGGGAGTTCAAAAAATACAAAAACCCTGATAATGAACAAGAGTATATGATTCCACAGGGTTTAATTCAATCCTTAATCATAAATGAAGATTATATCTCTACTTATCTAAACTATCACTCATCTTTTGACCAGAGTAGCCAGAGCATCAATATTAAAAGTGCTTTAATAGATGAGATAAATATCGAAAAATTAATCGTCGAACTAAAAAAGAAACACGCATTTTTTGATGATTTCTATGAACCAGATCCTGAAGAGCGTATGTTTCGAAAAAAAGAAAATATTACAATTAAGACTATGCATGTTGATATTGGTTCATTTAGAGATGACCGACTTGATCAGCATGATCCCTTTGCAAAAGATGTGAATACAAATACCTTCACTTTTTCTGAAGACTTACTAAATTTTGTTGGTCAGAAACACTTAGATGAATCTTATCTTTCGCTTCCAGCCAAAAATTCTAAACTTCCTTTTCGTATAAAAAAATGGAGCGAGCCAAGCGAAGAAGGAGGATATACTAAACAGGGAACGTATGGATGTATTGCAGAAATTGATTTCAAATTGTGTATGGAGTTTCTTAAGAAAATTAAAAAAGCCATTGTTTTTGAATATCATGTAACCTTTGAGGATCAGAGTTACCAATTCTATGGAACACCAAGTAAGACTGCCAAAGAAAAGGGGATAATTGTAATAAGGTCAAATGGAAATATTGAGTCACATGTATTAGATTCAGACTCGGACGACTTAGTTGATTAAATGGTACTAGAAAATTGAATTATCACTGTAAATCTTCACCTTTTACCATGGGTGAAGGAAAAGATATCTGGCTAATTCCATTCATCTTAATACGATTAGCCAGATAGTAATAAATAATCAAATACCTTCTAGTGCTTTTAACTCGTTCAATATATCTTTCACAGGATCAGAACCTTCCGCTGCTTCTCGTACCAATTGAATATAGATTAACAAGTCCTTTGTTGTCTCGTCCTTACAAGCAGCAACATATCTCTCCAACTCCTCTGCATACTTCCGAAGTTCTTGAGCCTTAAACCAGTTTTTCATTTGATTCTCAATGTTTTGTGTTAAATGCTGTCTACGAAGATTGTATTCTTCAAGCCTCTTAAAGTCTTGCTTCTTCGCTTCTTCAATAGCGTAAAGACGCTCCTGCTCTTTTTTCCTAATTTCATATTCTCGCTCAGCAATGTATCTGGTTATACTTATGTCAATTGCATTTCTCATCAGTTCTGCTAAAATTTCACCTATTTGTTTTTCAAATGGCCTATCAAGAGTTTCAGAAAAACAAAGTGACTTGGCTATTTTATTTCTATTCGCATAGCCGAGAATCTCCTTGAAATCCATTTTAAGAAAGCCACTGGGGATCTTTTCATACATTGGTTTTAACCCAATCGTCACGCTTCTAGATTGCAGATTTGACAATAAAGAACGTCTTTTCACTTTGGTTTCAATCATCGAAAAGGAAAAATCATGACCAAATAGCCGCAAGCTAGTATTATCCTCTTCACCTGCATTCACATTTATCGTTCCGCCTAATTCAACTACCGCATCAATTAAGAAATTCATAATTTTGAATACCCTATTGGCTTGTTTGTCGGATATATTCATTGACAATACGGCTTTATTCCTGCGATATTCAACCTTCGAATGCCCTTGCAAAAACGGATCGAGATCGTTTCGAAATTTATGTTCTTCTTCGCGTGACTTTCTGTAAGCGAGCTCATTCTGATATGCGACAATAAGCGGATGTAGATACTTGCTCTGCCTCACAACTTGAAGATACTTGCACCATTCGCTGAATTTAGCCTTGGATTCTGGTGTCAATAGTTCAATTACGTCAAATTCTTTTAACTGATCAATAGAATAATTATTCATGTCCATTATTTCTATAAAACCATATCGCTCCACCGTCATTCCCCCTCCTGACCGGAAAAGGAGAATCCGCCTCTTAGCAGCTCATCAACTAGTTCCTCAAGCTCCATCTCTGAAGCCATTCCCTCGGGGACAAAATAACGACTCAGGTTATCATTTAGCAATGCTGAACAAGAGCTTAAGAAATCTGAATTCTTAGGATAATCATATTTATATAGATAGGCGTTTCCGTCTTTATATTGTTTATGAGAAAATCCCGTTCGGCTAGGGAACTTGGACAAATGAATGCCAACAATCGCAGTTCTTATCTCGCTAAGCCGATTAAAGTCTTCCTCGAAATCGCTGCTATAATTTTTCTGTTTAGTCAGCCTTGAAAGATCTAGGGTAAACTTTAATTTATACTTCATTTCTTTGACCACATTGTTGATGTTTACAACGTCCTCAACAGATTGCATCAGATATTTTGATTTCCCATTTTGCTTCTTCCGTGCATTAACCAAAGCAATTTTCATGGTCTTATATTTTTTCAGACTTTTCTCGAGAAAAGAATACTGCCTAAAAAATTCCTCTTCACCATAGGTTTGAGACCGTAAAGGGGATAACAACTCCAGTGTTTCAGGCAACCCATATTGGGAAAACGTTTCCGTTAAATTTTTCAAAATCACGTCAAGTCGTACAGTGTCTTTCCACAATAAATCATTCTCTTTTTCATAGCTCAGACGCAAAATGTACGCTTTATTCGGAGCACTCTTTAACAGCCCTGTTGTCGTTTCGATAAATATCATATTGCTCTTAATATCAATCGGGTACGTCATGCCCTTCGTTTTTACAGGCACTAACACATTAATACGTTTTACAATGCCTACTCTTCCAGTAGAGATGCATAAATTCAAATACTCAGGCCAGTATTCCTCATCGTTTGCATCCTCGAATACCCATACGTACATGATTAGCATTTCCAATTCGCCTTTACGTCCATTAATAAACGGACGATGCTCGTTCTCCATATACAGTCCCGCCATATTAAACGGGTTATCATTGTACCTATGATTGTATCTATTAATATAATAGAATTGCTCTGATTCCCTGTTATAAATTCGCTCTATGTATTCATCAAAAAAAGCACCTGTATAATTTTGAACAAACTCAAATAAATTTACGCCATAATTGCGGTATGTCTCCCTCACCCAGTCGATTAGGCTACTATCCAAATATTTAAATCCGGAAAGGGTTGGTTTATTTGTCTCCTTTACTTTTATCTCTTCTGCCAAAATGATCAATTGATCCCGATACTTTTCAATCTCTGTTCCTTTCATTTTTCCACTGTTACAGAACTTATAAATGGTATACTCATAATCCTCGACACTATAAAATAGATGAACGTACTTCCTCTCATACATCCATGATTTCAATATCCGATCTATCCGACTCCTTGTTTTTCTATAGTATTCAATAATAAAATCTTTGCTTTTAAGAAATGAACTCTCGATCTCCTGAGTGATTTTCAATGCGGACTGCTCTGTCTTAATGTTTTCATAATCGTATTCCTCCGGATTCAAATAATTATTGAAATACTCCATTACATACTTCAAGACAGTAGACATGTTTTCGGCGTGATTTTTAAAATCGAACTCATCTAACTTATCCTTTTTTTTCATTTTTGTTATGTACTGCTCAATTGTAAGCATTCCTTCTTCCTCACCTTCAGCTTAGTTGACATTCCAAAAAAAAGACTCCCGAAATCCAAGGATTCAAAGGAGTCTTTTTTTGAGGAAGTCCATGGATTCACTTAATAATAATCTTGTTGCACTGCCGCGACGAATGATTAAGATGCCTTCGTTTATTTCAGTAGTCTTTCTCAGAATTAAAAAACCTCTTGTACAAATTCATCCGGTATAGCCTCTTGTTCCAGACGTAAACCTGTTTGAGCCATCGTTTCCAGTAAGACGTGCCAATTGGCGTAGGATTCACTTTGCAGCAGATCATTGGCTTTCTGTCGATAACGATCCGGCTGTTCTCTACATACCTCTCCAAATTGTCTAAGAGTTCCCTCATCCATGAACAAAGGACAAATGTCAAAAGGACAGTCACGTTGTAGAAAACGATAAATCTGGATGCCACCCAAGTCTATATCCCCCCAGTGAAATATAGAGATGGAGGCGTTTTTAGTCTGCAATGTGTTCCACAAACCCCGTAAGAATAATTGAAGGACACCGTGCGGAAAACCGCCAGTATAGATAACCAATTCCCGTATAGGTTGCCGGACCCGAAGCCATTGATGGTAGCTGCTCAAATTCTCAATCATTACAATTTGTTCCACATTTATGTGGGTCCATTGAAATATTTTCAGAGTTTCGGGATACAAGGCCGTTCCATCTGGGAATAATTCTAATGATAATTTTGCTCCATTCAGAGTGAACTGCCCACCACCGCCCATCAGAACAGGTTTGGGGTGAGGTACAATGCCAATCAAATCCAGTTCTCCTTCCCCCAATTCTGAAGCTTCCCCCATTCCCTGCCTTACAATAGACATGATCCTTCGTTCGACATGTTTTTCGAAATACTTGCTGTTGCCGAACACTCGCATGCTAAGCATACGCTTTGGAATATCTCCTGATATAACCGGCAATTCCTGTAATACACGCACCGCATCCGCATAACTTTTTATATCGTTTATATCCATTCCTACCGAACGTTGCACTTCTAATGCCGCTACGGCCCCCAGGGACCATTTGGCTACCCAGTCCCAGGGATGATCGTTCAGTTCCCCAAGGATAGCTGTCAATTCAGCCAACTTGTCCCTTTTCGCTTGCCTGCCGACTTGTCCATATGCGAAATCTATCTTTTCCCATTCCATATACACTTTCTGTATGATATTGGATGATCGTTCCCGTTTTAGATTGACGATTCCTTCTGCTGTAAGTTCCTCCAATACTTGATGAATCCATTCACGCTTTCGAAAATTCATTTCGTCCTCATAGTCTGATTTAAACGGCTCATCATTCAATACAAGCTGTGGTCGTTGCTTGGTTGGTTCCCCCATAATAAAAGCCTTGCTTCGCTCATACTTATCTAGAAGTTGGTTCAGTAATCTGTATCTAAACTCTCCTTTAAATTCCTGTTCGTTCATTTCATGTCACCTCAAAATAATGTATCCTGCTGCCAATCCACCTGATCTTCTTCAGGTCTAATTAAATGGGCTTCTTCGTCTTCCCAACGGTCAATCATATCGACAAAACATCGATAATCCTGGTTGGTAACAATTAAGGTCGTTGTCACCTCAGGCGCCATATGTTGCATTTTTTCATCAGGTACTGCGGCTATTAACTGGAGATTCATCATTTTAATTAACTTGAGACTGGTCTGAATCCGTTGCTCATCCATTTTGTTGAATGCTTCGTCAAATACGACCAGTCTAAGGGTTCGTTCAGAACGATACAGATGATAGAACGAAGCCAGGATAGCCACATAAAACGGCGTTTGGGTTTCACCTCCGGACTTCTCCTTCAGCACTTGTGAGAAACGGTATTGATTGTCCCCTTGCCGAACAAGAATATCGTAATCTAAATATCGACGGTAATCCGTGAATTCTTCCATATCCTCCGCTTCGTTTTGTACAAGCTGCTTAAATAATTCTTGTAACGCATCAGCCCGTTCATCATCCGTTACATCAAACAAGGTCCCCCGCTCCATTAACCTTGGATCCATCACGGCATCGTAATATCTGCGGTATTTTTCGCTGGGTACAACCTGAAAATTATATTTGTCAGTTGAAAAAGGAAAGTGATCGAGCGCATAGTTTAGCTCTCTGAATTCTCTTTTTGCCATCTCTATAGCTTCCCGTAGTTTAAAGACAAAATGAGATTTGAACTCTTCTTCAGAAACCTGAAGCGCCGCCTCCACCTTCTTCAGGTAATCAGGAATATCTAAACCTTCCACTTGCTTAAGTAGATGGTCGTAGACCTCGTTATGATCTGCATTAATTTCGGATATAAATGTATATTCCACGTTATAATCGGCTCTTTGCCTCGCCAACTGCTGAGCTTCTTCATCACGCTTTGTTTCGTTACCTTTGCGATTTCCTTCCCAATTATTTAGCTTAGAATCCGTGACATTCGATGAACGGTTTGCCTCTTCCAACCGTGCCAGCGCCTGCTGGAAACGTTCTGGGAATGTAGCCTTCCACTGATCCACGCTAGCCTCTTTATCTGTTACAATATTGACTTGCAAATTTTTTTTTGTTTCTGCTTCTTTGTATCCTGCTTCAAGAGAACCTATATTCTGTTTATGACTTCCCCACTTTTCCTCCCAGCTTTTCTCCGCTTCTTTCCAATGTTCGATCTGCTTACGCAACAGATCCGCTTCACTTAAATCTATAGTTTTTCGTTCTTCTTGCCAGCGTTGTAGTTCTTTCAAACAATCTTTCACCAGTCGGGGAAGCTTTAACTGATCAGCTAGCACACCCAACAAGGATGGCTTTCCCTTCAGTTGCTCCAACCAGGCTTGCAATTGCTCCAAATCAGCAGAAAGCATGTCTCTCTCCCTCCGCAAATCCGAAAGTTCCTCTCGTTTCAGTTCCAATTGGCGGATGACAGCCTGTGTTCCGATATAGGGAGGAGAATACAGTCGCTCAGGAATTTGCCGGGCCACCAGATTGCTGTAGCCCATACAACTTGCTGTAATCGCAGTACGATGACGCAGCAAGTCCTGCTCATCGACGGCCTTCATCACTTTGCCTAGCAGATGTTCCAGATGAGCTTGGACAACAGGATGAGCCGCCTCCGCCGACTCTGCGAGAGAGCCCTTTTGTGCCGTGTTCAAATATTTCCGTTCTGCTTCGGTATTAACCAAGCCGATACCCTCAATCCGACGACTGCGCTTCTCTCGCTCATATATTGCCAAAGCTTCCCGGAATACGGATGGTTCAACCAGAAGATCGAATCTCTGAGTGTTTAAATAACCTTCAATCGCATTGCGCCATGTTTCATCTGTCAGTTCCATCTCTTCACAGAATATCCAGACTGGTGAACGAGATCCAAGACGCTCTTCTAGTAGTGACTTAAGCGCCAATACCTCATCATTATAAGGGCGCTTGCGCTGCTCTAGGTTGCGAATGGCTCCTTCTGTATCCTTGATTTTTTGTTCTAAATCTTTCAAACGATCGCTGGAACGTGTCCGTGTCTCGGACATCCGTTCCTGAATCTCCTCCAGTTGCTCTCCTATTTTCTGAAGTATTTCTTTTTCCAGTTCAATATCATGATCATTACCGGCAAGATTCGACGCCAACCCGCTAATAAAATCTGCCGCTCGCTGCAATTGTTCACTCTCATTATCTAGATGTTTCCAAATCCCGTTTCCGATCCACATCCCCAGATTTGCGATATGTTCGGCCTGCTTTTGTATACAACGCTGCCAAACGGCAAGCTGCTGCTCCAGCTTTTCCGAACGCTTCTCTCCGTCCTCTATATTCTGGTCCAACTCATTTTTCCTTTTTTCTTCACTGTTCTCATATAGCTTGCGGGAAAAACCTTCTTTTTGCTGGGTTGCCTCTTCCTTCTTCTGTTTTGCAAGTTCCAAATCGTTGCGGGCATGTTCCAGTTTACGGATCATCCCCTTTAACTCCAAGACCAGCTGTTCAAGTATCTCTTGTTCCTTAAGCACACGCAGTGAGCGGATCACATAATCCTGTTCAACGACAAGATGCCGATATTTTTCTACATTTTGAAATCGCTCACGAATTTGGCCCAGCTTGTCCTTGCGCTTTTGAAGTTCCTGTAACTCCAATCGATAACGCTCATGCACAGCAAAGTTTTCTTTCATCAAGCCGAGCTGCAGCTCCTGACGATCCAAGATATTCTGATAAACAAAATCACGAATATTCTGAATGGGTTTAAAAGACAACGCCCGGGTAAAGGTCTGAAAAAAACGCTCATGTACATGCCCCATCCGGGAAAGCAACGCTTTCTGATATTGTGATTTATTCTGCTCAAACACAGATTTAATGCCGCTGAACCCTTGATAATATCCTCTCAATTCATCGCGGTTACGTAATCTTCCATCGGGCTTAATCAGTTCCAGCATATCCAAGGTCATTGGAGCCAAAATAAAAAACTCTTCAGCGTGTTCCATATTGGAAAACACATCTGATACCATGCCGACTACGAATGACTCTCGCTTTTCTTGATCCTCAAATTCGGCAAGCAAATAGGTGTTGAAATCCCCGTCCCTTACATATCCTCGTTCCTCACTGCCAATCTTGCCCTTCAAATAATTTAACAGAGTGCGCTTGGCATCCTCATGAGCGGCCGGATTAAACTTAATCATCTTCTGGTTGGCAACAAACAATACTTGTAAAGCGTCAATAATGGTTGATTTCCCCGCAGCATTTTTACCGGTAATCAAGGTTTGCTTACCGAATTCCATAACCTCATCAGAAAAGTAATGCCAGTTAATCAAGCGAAGCTTCTTTAACCATTTCATCCAATATCCCCTTTTCTTCCCCCACTCTGTATTGTTCAATTCGACTCTCAAGAGTATCTATTTGTTCCAAGTCAATAGCGTATAGCCAGGTGTGGTATAGTACGATTCTACAATCGTCAGAACGAATATCTGTGTCAAGAACCTCAGTGAGCTGGTATCTGGCACAGAGCTTAATAACTTGATCCAACTTAGTTTTACCTAACCAAGGCAAACGAAAGGTTTCGTATTTCGTACGAATTTCATGAATCGTTGTCGTAGGGAAGGCACTTATGGTAAGTCCCTGCCTTTTTTCCTGATAGATCAACCGTAGAATGAGTAGCCAAATGCTCATCTCCCGATCCAGAGAGCGTCTAAACGAGCTGTCTGGCGATTGCAAAAAAATGCATTCGTGTCTCTCATCCACAATCATCTCCCAGTCCAGCATTTGAAGATAATGTTCGATAGCTCCCTTATGACGACGGACCACAGCATAGCCATCACGGTCTTTTTCTCGGACGAGAAAATTGACCGCCAAAAGTCGGTTAAGCACAGCCTTAATTTTTTGACGTTCTTGTTCGCTGATCTCTTCCCACATTAAGTTCACTCCCTCCAGAAATTCGTGGTCTGATCATATGGTTGTAGAAACGGTAGGGACCCGCGTGTATAATCAGACGATCTTTACTGCGTTCAATTTGGTAGGGAGATCCACCATCCTGACCATATAAATAAATATACGTCAAGAGCAGTACTTCCTCCACATTCTGAGGTGCCAGTTCCGCAATCTCCATACTATCTTTATTCTGTAAGCGAGAAAAAACGAAATCTTCCACTTTCTTACGCGTAATGGCCTTGCGCATTCGCTCGATTCGCTCCTCGCGCAATTGTTTTCGTACTTCTTCTGAGATCGGTAATACATGATGTTCTTCCGACTGGTGCGGAAACCTTTTTTTTCTGACTGGGAGAAGCGACCCCTCGTTTAAAACCCGAATTAGCTGCAATCGTGAAAGTGGAATGATAGCTTCATCTGATAAAGGGAACGATGCATCCCCCAGTGCTTCCAGTATAGACGCCAGCTTTTGGTCAATTCCTTGGTGATGCTGGCTCAAATATCGTGCCCGGTCATAGGAAGAGCGTAAGTACTGATTATGACGAAGATCAATCCGGTAAAAGGTATCATCAAGACCTAAGTATATGGCCTCAATATCCCGTAAAGACTGCCTCAGATGCGTCTCCGCTTCTTCAGAACTCTCATATAGCCCGCCTGAAATCCCATCCAGTATGGCCTGCCCCATCCAAACATCGTCCAGTTGCCAGCGCTGCACAATATCGAGGATTTGATGACGATACCTGGATACGTGATCTGAAGTCTTCAACCGATGGTAACTGTTCTCGACAATATCCTTTTGATAATGATCAAAGTGGTGATCAAGTACTTCATGAATAGATTTTTTACTGACCACCTGTTCCATATGATGTTTCATATTGTTGTAAAGAGTAAACAGTTCCCGATCGAACTGAATGGTATTAGACAGCGCTTCCCGTACAGCCATAGCAGGACGCTCCCTTGATTCTTCACCGGATAACATACCGTAGGTTGCAAAAGCATAACGCTGGTACTCTATAGCCCTCCCCTCACATAGTTCCTGAATGAGTGATAGCATCCGTATGGTATAATGAGGTAATACGATGTATACCTCATATCGATCGCGTGTTTCTAGTTCAATCCAGCCTAACGCTTCCAACCTTCGTATCAAGCTGTTTGCCTTTCCACGCGATACTTCTTCTATGAATATTTGTTCAAGAGCAGTTGTTGGGGATACTTCTTCCCATTCCAATTGCGCACCCAGCGCTTCCCACGATTCAATCAGTTCCTGATACAGATCCCGCATCAATTCAATTCTAATACCAAAACGCTCACGTTTAGCTTGTTCATATAAAAGTTGAACAGCCTCTACGTTTAATTGCTTATTGGTCCCCGATAATAATCGAAAAAAGGACTCTGGCATTACCTCAAACAGCTTCACCAAGAATCCTCCTTGTATGTCTATTTCCTGTCATTAACATCATTCGACGAAAAAAACAAAATACCCTCTCTGATTTTGTAATCATTTGTAAAATTATATGAAACGCTTAGCTTTTTATGTAAATCGGTGTCCAAATCAATAAAGTCTAACCATTACGTTCTGCCCCATCTAATCCCAAAAAAATCCTTATCCCACAAGATTTTTCGCATCACTTCCTCATCCCTTTGTTAGAGCAAAGGATTAGTTTATGACAAAACATCTCTTAAAAGTTGCAGATCACCTATTCCACGCTCTACACAACTCCCCACCACTATCCCCTCTCGTAATTCACTACATTAAACAAGTAAAATAATGACGTAAGATCAGCGAAACCAACAGAAAAACATTAGAACAATCGAGGGAAATCAGTAAAAAAGAGCAATAATAATTTGATGTGAAACCGTAGAAAAAGCTGGGATTTCGCATTATTCTTAAAAAATAAGGAAAGAACGAGAAAAAAGCCGAGCGAGAATCAGGACAAATCCTGAAATTCGTTCGGCTTGGCATCAATCTATTATTGCTCAGCGGTACTCTTTGTGTGACTGTTGTAATCTTTCTAATTGGAGGGCACATACGTTCCTGTGAAATATAGTTTGATCTCCCTCTCCCCTGCTCAAAACGCACACTCACCACGCCCCGCAAGGTATCTCGACCTCACAGGTCCCTCACCGTCCGAATCAATTTTTGCATCATGTTTGACTAATACCAGGGGGAAGATCCGGAAGGCCATATGGATTAGATTTAAAAAGTTAGAGTCTGAATCGGGAGAAAGCAACATCCATCATGACCAAGTAGAGCATTATTAATAAGGATTCGTCCGTAGGGAAGATGCTTTTACCTTTCGTACCTTGCGTAATTCCAATCAAAGTAATTATCCTACAACATCTTTCGCTGAATTTCTTGTAAAATCAATTTTTCATACTTTGCACCAAATTGCTCCTTTAGACCTGCAAGTCTTTTAACTTCCCAGGCTAGGACATTAGATTGTCTCTGTACTAAATAACATACTACTTTTTTGATTCTTCTAATCTGGAATTGTTCTAGAGATTCAATCGACTCATTAATTGCCTTCTGTGTATCTGGTAATTTATTAATGGATCTCGTTAAAAGTGATTGTATTCTAAGCCTTCTTCCAATCTCGGTTTTTGTTACACGAATCATCTTAGGTTCTATACATGTAATTTCATTGGCCATCAATACTATTTGAGGAGCTATTTCAGCATCTCGTTTTTCCCAATCAACTCTATGGAGCTTAGACTTCAATGTCGCAGTAGTCCTGACTCGTATCTCAGCTCTTACTTTGCTTATTTTGTTTTCGTTAGAGATCTCTATCAGGTTAGCCATCATAGATGGTATCGATTCCCCTAGAAAACCTAAAACTAAAATATGTCTTAAAGGATGACATGTAACTCTTGGTGAACGTAAGAGTTTATGAAACCAAGTATGCTCATCTCCTATGCCAACATAACTGTTAACATCTTGTAGAAATTTTTCACTGTAAAAATTGATAAACTGAGTTATCAACTCACCCCATCTAATTCTCCCATTTGCCGTCGTCAGATTTCTATCTTTGAGTTTCATAACATAATATTTTCTTAAGTATTCAAGCCCGAATGCCTCAACTTTTGAATTGAGGAGGGTTTGCGATTGCTGTGCCATAAATAATTGTTTTTCTATAGCTATATCAGCCTTATTATTGTTGTTATTAGGCTTATCTCTGAATTTAAGGTATTCATTAAGTGTGATCATTTCAAACTTATGTCTAGGGTTACTTTCTATGTTTGATTCTTCTAGATAATTGCCATGTTTACAGCATACAGTTACTCCATCTACTTGGTGTGACCTGTGCCAATATGCTTCCCCATATTTGTCATCATCTTCACTTATACAATCTCGGCAGAAACTCAAAAAAGGATGTCTTTTGATTTCACTTGCAGTTATACCTAAGGCCATGTAAATAGAGGTGCCCTTTCCAGTTGCCATAATTCCTTTAAGTTTTTTAGTTCGTTCATAAGGTAAAAAAGGAGCGTAGTACGGTAGAAATGTGTGATTGTTAATTATATCTTTAGGTTTTAATATATGTGGTATTGGAAGTCGTTCACAAAAAAAATTTAAATTCGCTGGAAATAGCATTGTTGAGCATACATTTGGTGATCCAAACATATCTACCATTGAAATTCTTGGATTATCGTTTCCTGAAATCCGATGATAACGTGCCATAATGCTATATAATAGTTCATCATCAAACATAGAAGGAAAAAAAATCATTTGTCTCACTCCTGCAAGTGGTTTTCGGACACTATGATTATTTTTCCCTTCAAATTATAATTCAAACTCATTAGCAAAATTAAAAAGAAATCAATTTTATATCAATTAATTTTATTTTTCATATTTCAACCCCACCATCTATTTAAGTCACATTGTAGTCTATAGCGATGAGTATCAGAAAAATTTCACTCAATCCCAATGCTCGAATGAGTTCCCATCGTTTAAAAGTTACCCTCGTTTTCTTCAATTCTACCGCTGATATTTATTTTCCTTTTGATATTCACTTTTAATAAAGTAGGAAGTTACCAAATCTCCGTCCTAGCACTGCTTTCGATAATACTGCTGAAGAGATTCGCTCAGCAGCAATTGACTTATCCTGATAAAATTTTTGAGAGTGTATATTCCAATCATCAATTTAGATAAGGTTCTATCTATTTCAAACTTCTCGATTAAGCTGCTCTAGTAATACCTCGATTTTAGTCCTTGTTTGATCCCCACATTGATTATATTTCTTGTAATTATTAGAAACTGCTCTAAGGGTTACGGTCCGATAACCTTTGTCCCTTAACTTCTTAAATATTCGATTAAGACCTCTGATTAAATATGAGTCTAAATCTTCTACCGATTGTTGTAATACCTTAGAACTCTTCGGTAATCGTTCTTTTAATGAGGTTAGCCTTGATTTTTCCATAGGATTTAATTGGTTTAATATTGTGTATTTTCCAATTTGATGGGTGCAAGTAAGTCTTAATTGAGTAGATATATTGCTTATTTTTTCAGCCAACAAAATATCAAATTCCGTAAAGTTTATTTTTTCTTTAACTTTTCGTTGTCTTGGAAAGTGTTCATCTAGCCACTCCTGATCATTTCGATATAACCAGTGATATTCTCTTGAATGCGAACGAATCATTGTCAATCGCTTTATTGTCTGTTTCTCGCTTGCTGTCTCTAGTAGTACACTCCGAAATAAATATTTGTTATCGATATCCCCTGTAGCAGCCATCTCTTTCATAGCTAGTGAAGTGTCGTGGGGAACCATCCCTTCCGTTGGGGATATATGCTGATAATTTAGTTGCTTAATGCAAGTCTGCAATGCAACTCTCGTAAAGCCAGTCTCTTTTTCAATTTGAGAAATCGAATATCCAGCATAATAAAGACTCTTTACTTTTTCTTGCCATAAATGGCCCATACTAACGATCAAAGGTTTTCGTGATTCATCCATTCCCGGCTTCCACAATCGTGAGTATGTATAACCGCATAGTGGACAAACGAATTCGACTGAAACCGTAGAACCACCCGATCCCTTGGATTTACGAATGCAGGAATTAATAATCTTCCGTTTATAACCTGTGCATACTGTGCTGAAGCATTCCCAAGGACCATTACCAAAAGGGATCGGAACCGCAATAGAGTAATGATAGTGAAGAAACTCATCAACTGAATGAAAGAGATACTGGATTAGCATGGTATAGAACATGATATGAGATTTCATGTGATTCAACAATAGGAACCGAGAGAGAAAATGCCTTGATACTAATAGAGACTTGTTTAACCCTACTACTTCTAACTGCTCTGATGAATATTGGGATGCTATTTCAGTTAAAAATTCCAACCGCATGATACGCCCACGGTAATGTATATATTTAAGTTCCCACAATCTCATCATCAGCTTTAGATGGATGACTTCAGCATTAAGCTCCTCAGAGCATTCCCGTAATTTGCATAAATCCCGCATTATATTATTTTTGAACTGAATAATAGAATCTCTCATATCAATTAGTGTACTTTTCATATTTGCTTTACACATTTTACACTCTGGCTGAGAAATAAGTTCTTCAGCATAGTCTTTACTCAAAGGATGATTACATTGCGGGCATTTATTAATAAGTTTTGAGTAGTGGACAGGGCAATAATCAACAACCGATAACTGGTGAATTCGGTGTGCATAGCATATTCCGAATTTTTTCTCATCGACCTTCAGACATTCAGGACAATAACGAATATGATTTGTGAATAATCCTGCTATATAGAAAATGACTGTATGATACAATTCCTCTTCTCCAAACTTCATAAGAGAAATCATTTTTTCTTTATTTTCTTTTGTAAGAAAACAGAATATCAAACCTGCCCATGTATGCTTTTCAATTAAGTTATTAAGATGAATCGAATGTCCAACCGGTAGTCTACTATAAAGCACTGCCAAATTCATCGGAAACATAGGATTTTTATGTGATCTTGTACCGAAAAGTTCTTCCTTTGTATCTGGTAAAATAGTATAGGGTGACATGAGGTGATAACGATACACAATACTTCGAAAATCTTCGTCAGGTAAGGGTTCGGGAAAGAATACTAATTGAGCCATACAATACCTCATTTCAGAGTTTTTTCGTATTCAAGAGATGATATCGTGTAACTCGTCTATACCTCTTAAATAACCTTTTTCTTCAAGAGCCTCTTCTGTAGTTAAACCTTTACTATGCCCAAGTTGAACAACATATCGAATATCATCAGGCTCCATCGCAGGCTTAATTTTTGTTGCTCCCTTTATTTTCGGTACACCATCAACTGATTTTTTATTATTTATTTTAGTTGCTATCCCGGTATCTTCTCCTTTATCCACAATAATTTTTGCGATCTGACCAAACATTGAGGTAATATCCCCCATTCCAGAGCTAGCATTATATACTCCATTAGCTAAAGCTTCCGCAACTGTTGGATTTTGACCAAGTTGAAGAGCAAATTCAGTCAAATTCCCCAAAACTTCTTCTTTCTTCTTCTGTTGAAGGACACGTGCATGATCTTCTACCAAACTTCCATGTATGTGAACTCGATGACTGGCATCTTTAATGTATCCGTTCAACGGTACCCAATCCGGTTTGACATCATCCAAATCCTTATAGGCCTTGGGATCTCCAGAACGAATTCTTTTAAATATTGGAAGCACTAAACTTAGGCTAACTTCGGCCACTTCTCGAATACGAGCTGATATTATACGCTCATCACCGCCATTTACAATCGTTTTTGACTGAACTTGGATAAATAACTTGACTGCAAAGTCCGGAATCCCCATTGAATAATAATGCATTGTCTTTTTTATCTCTGGAGTTATTTCAGTATACGTTTTGGTATACTGAAGATCCCATAAATTCTCGATAAATTCATTCCATTCCCAACTATCCTCAAGCATAAGGCCTGAAATATTCTCCGCGAAACCATTGGGGATGCCCCTTCTGGTATTTGCCAATGAGTCTTTAAACAAATATAACGCCTTACACGAACCTATAAGTATGGTGGGCACTCCTAGCGTATTCACAAATTGGGTGATGAAATCAATCATGTTTTCTTCACCGCCAGAGTAAGCCTTCTGTATCTTTTGGATCTCATCGATAACCAATATACCCAAATTAATTTGAGCTGCCACTTTAATAAGTCTCAATACATGCTTATCAATTGTTCCTGGTTTCTCTCCAAACTTTTCATAATAATCCGTTCCCAATATCTTATCTACTTCTGCATAAAAACTTTTGCAAAAAGTTCCTACCGACTTGTTATATGGACATTCGACCTTCAACCATACTAACTGTGTATGTGATAAGACCCTCCCTTGATATTCGGCATGATGAATTACCTGAGGAAACAACTGTATTAGCATTCGCTCGTATAATTGCGATTTTCCAAATCCATTAATCGCAATTTCAACTAAACTTTGGGCAGTTTGAATATTTCCTGCTAAATTAGCTCCATTTTCATCAGAACCAGTTTTAAAAATTTCATCCCAACCAATTGCAAATTGACGATTATACATCGCATGCATAGGATTTCGTGATTGATAACCCATTTTGATCATCGTATATAAATTTCGATATTTATCATAGTGAGACGGTAGGGGCAACCAAAAGTCTGGCCTTATTTGCTGAACAAACTCAAGACGATCTTCTGCGCACAATCGGTTATATTTTTTGTCCATGGGAGGTTCAGACGAAAGGTTATCAATAAATGTCTCCAAATCTACTCGATTTGGCAATGACTCAATATACGGGTTACCTTGATTTTTGGGATTGATTTGTTCTTTATATTCGGCAAGGATGTGTGTGCCTTTCGATCCAAAAAAACTACTATTGATCTGACTCACCCCTTCTTCTTCTTTCTCTATTTTTTTTCGAAAAGATAGACTGAATCTCGTTATCATTCGAATGATCTATTGTATGTTCCTGCTCTTCTGAAGGAAACACGATTATATTTTTCTGGAGAGTTTGCTTGTCCGCAGTTGACCTAGTAACCATACTATTTACATTGCTCATGGCACTCATAGCTCCCCACGTTTTACTGTCAGCATCCCTAACTTCACGTTTATTTTGTTTTCTAGCATAATAACTCCTGTCTTTATTCGCTGCTTTAGTCTCCCTCGTTACCTTTTTATCAAGATCATCACTGAATGCGTGAAGTTCAGCATTATGCTGCTTCTCTGCTTTTTCTTGCAATTTATTCTGATCATTTCGATATGCAAAAATTTTCTCAACTTCATCAAAGTGTAAGTCCTCAAACTCTTTCGATCTTCCTGTCAGCAAACACGTTATCAGACCCTTTTTATGCTTCAGATAGATACTGCTACAGTTCCTAGGATCAAAACTAACTTCTATTTCTGTTTTACCATCAATACCATTCCCATTTCCATCGAACCAGCCCTCTTCCAGTCCAAGACTGCAAGTGTAATTAAGATCTCTAAACTCAATTCCAAAACGGGATACTTTCGCACGCTCTCTTGGCAATAAGTTGTAACGGAGTTCATTTCTACTTTTTTCATGCAGTAATCTTTTTCCCTTAGCCCAATTCCATACTTTTAAAGGGGTAAGTTCTACTTGGTCAGAGAACATCTCCTTGCTTGGAATATAGTCCCTACTCAAAGCGCTTTTGTTATAATTTATAAAGTATACAATCAGAAAACGGTTGAATTCTTCAATAGTCCAAGCCGATTCTCGGGCCGGATCATCATCTCCTCGCACAATTTGCTTTGCCTCTGTTGATCCAGATAGTAACTGTCTGATCATCTCATTACTGATATGAAAATTCACTTCTACAAATGGCTTCAAATCACCGCGATAAGACGGAGCATTTAGTACATCGACCTGGAGGTTTACAAATCTCTCTGAGAATTGTGCCTTTAGCTCTCCACGATCACCAACTAAATATTTTGGTAAGTAGTGGCATGGCCACTCTTCTTCACTAATATCAATACCAAAACGCGCACAATTCTCCACTTTACTAGTAGCTGCATTCTCAATCGCTATCATTGCCTCGAACCATGATTCTGAAGCCAGGCTTACGTGGTAACCCACAACCATCCTGCTGAATACATCAATCACTACATACAACGTGGGTTTTCCCAGAATTGTCTTTCTGTCAAAGGAAACCAAAATAATATCTGATCGTGTTGCATCCACTTCAAATACAGCTCCTACACAAGAGGCTCTTTCAGAGGCATTACCCTGCATAGGTCGAACATCCATCGTTGCTCTGCGTTTTCCATGTTTATTAGAATAACGACCAGAGGCAGTAGTGTTGTTTTTATACCAATAACGAAATTGACGCAAGCTGGGACTTCTATCTACATCTACTATGGGAACCCTCACACCATATTTTCTATAAAATCCTCGTTGGTAGAATGTTTCACACATTCTTTCATGCGTTTTTGTAATGTTCATCCCCTTACGTTTATGAAAAATCCGTATAGCGGATAAAAAATTTTCTATGTCCTCATCAGTCACCATATGTCTATTCGTGGATACAGGTCCAGGTTTATTCTCGTAAACTCTCTGCTTTCCAGGTACACCACAATCAAAGTAGTTATCTAGTAATCCATTCATTGACTTACCATAAAACCAATACTTTTTCAAATAATCTCGAATCACCTTCTTCGGTTTTCCAGAAGATAAATGTGCTTCATCTAAGAGTTCCCCCCTACTTTTAGATATGTAAATGTCCGGTTCTTGTACTACTAAATCCTTAATAATTTCCCACCTACGATTTCGATTCTCCTTATATTTGTCCAAATATTGATCATCAGGAGATAACAACCGCATGTCTATTTCTAGTTCTGTAACTCTGCTCTTCTTATCCCCTATTTCATTAACTAATTCATCGTATCTCATAAAATACGGGTAAGACATATTTCGATGATCATCAATATTTAAAACAACAATATTTTCCATTAATTCATCAATCCATAACACACGAAGTACTTCTACTGGTTCAAAATCATCGTTAAATCTTTCAATAATGGAATTTACAACAACAAACATGTTCCACCTCCTAATATCTAAGCTAAATTGATTGATTTCCCCGTTTTTTCAATCTCGTAAATAGTTAATGGCTTACTTTCCCTAACAACCCGCTTATTCATATCAGTTCCCCACTTTTTTATAGCCAGCATATGTTGCAAAATAAACATGCAAGTACCTTTCTCTAATTTATATGTCTGGTCAGTACGTAAGCATAGATTTGTTAGTGGGGTTTGTCCCTCATCTTGTAAAAATATCTCAAGCAATCCTTCTGATACAAACGATACAAGTTCCTCATTCACCCCTGGCCGGGTATTCAGGTACTTTCCTTCCGCCATCCATTCCACGTTCTTCACAAGAATATCTGGTATTTTGTTTTCCGTAATAATACACCAGTCCACACCTTGCTCAGCAAAGTATAATCTCTCAATTTCAAAAAGTTCCAGAGTACGATCATTCAATTTTTCACAAGGTTTTATAGTTCGAATAACGTCACGAAAACCCGTTTCTGTTTTTAATGTAATTCTAAAGTCAGTTGTCATTATTACAGAATTCCCGTCAATATTTGGATGAGTTATACCAAGTTGTTCAGCGATCTCTATTGTTTTTTGAATAGGTAAGAGTGGCCACTGCTCACGAATATCAACTACCCCATCAAGCCATTCACAGTAAAAAAGATATTTTCGTTCGTGTTCCGATAAAGTATGGTGAATGCGACCTGTTTTCCAACCTTTATGTCGTGTTATCCATCCCTCCGATGCAACTTTATTATCATGCGCCTGAATGAAAGGAGTATAGTCTTCTCCTTCACCCTGTCCTCGCCCCTTTTTTAGATAGTTATTTTGCAACTTCTCTTTTCTTTGACCGCGTCTAGACATTATTATCCTTCTTTCCTTGTCCATATTTCGCCCTATAGCGAGCTGACTCGTTCATAGGAAAGCCCTTAAACGACCGATGGCTCCGTCCCCTTTTTAAAAAAGGGACGGAGCCATCATACTTATCAATTATTGAGCTTAACGATGTGTCTTTTTGACAATCCATGCTGATCTCTGGGTTAACCGTTATTACATGAAATAGTTCGGGTCTATTCTCTTCAATTACATCAGTGAGAACTTCTATTGTACGGTCTAACGTCATCTTTGGGATATTCACTCCCATAACTTTGGCGTATTTCTCCATAATGGTTTGTCCACCCTCATTAAATATGTTAACCACATTTTAACATGGATATAATTACCATGCAATCCTGTCTGTTAGTGGTGCAAATAAAAACCGGCTGCCCAAGCCAAGCGCTATTCCACTATCGGTAGCAATAGGTAAGCCTTTGATGCGATCTCCAGCTTTTCCCCTGCTCCACACGGAGCGTGCTAGTTTCCCAGCACTCCGCGTTCCCTCTAACAGAATGTACTAGATCATAAGTTC
>NZ_JCAIUM010000012.1:0-173237 GCF_059445545.1 Paenibacillus sp. Y568 | reverse complement strand
GGAACTTATGATCTAGTACATTCTGTTAGAGGGAACGCGGAGTGCTGGGAAACTAGCACGCTCCGTGTGGAGCAGGGGAAAAGCTGGAGATCGCATCAAAGGCTTACCTATTGCTACCGATAGTTGAATAAGGATTTACTGGAGTCGGCCAACATACTAATTGTTGGTCTTTTTCTGTCGCATCTGGACGATCATGCGACTTAGCAAAATTGAAGGATTCCATCTTTCGATGTCGAAAAAAGACATAAAGGGAGTGGATTCTTCATGAATATAAATGAAAAAAAGGTTAAAAGATTAGAGTTATATCACCGTTCAATTGACGCAGCATACCAACACTTGAACGATGTACACTATAGCGATGATAATGACAAGGTCTTTATGGCTTTGAAATCTTTGTTAGATTTAATTTTCAGTGCTGATGAAATGCATTTTAATCCAAATTACCATGTTATAAAAGATAATGATAATGACGGAATACCTAAATGGTTTAAGGTACGCAGCAAATTTATTAAAGCATGAAAAAATTTGTTTTGAAGTGCATCAGTTGAAAACCACTCCATTGTTTCGTTTCCCGTTAGTAATACCGGAGGAAGGAATAAAAATGGGAATAATTCAATTGGAATGGATTAAAGTGGATACTTTACCTAGTAAGCGTGAAAACGATCCGAATCTCATTAAACAGAAACAGATTTATAATGAATGCCTTGTTGGGAAGGCGATATTTCATGCAATAGACTTAGGAATTAAATTTCTAAACAAAGAAAAAGAAAAGTTCATTAGAAAATGAATAATTTTTTTAAATAGCTTAACGACGCATCCGGACGCTAATACACAACATAAGCTAGCGTTATTTTATACTCTCTATTCTATTCATAATGAAAGTATCAGAGTTAATTGATATTCTTAATACTATTTCGTAACTTAACTGTTCCATTAACGTCTATAAACAAAAAGAGGAATGGAAATCCATGTTAAAGACTCTTAAATTTTGGTTAACTTTCTTTTCTCTCCTCGTAGTCCTCTATAACATAATGGGGAAGGACGATAAGAATTTATTGATGTTTTTTACAAGTCCACCTTTTTAGATGACAGAATATATGGGGATTGAAATTTCAATGTTGGCTCTCTATTTTTTAACAGTAGCATACCATAGAGTTTTTGGTTCTATCGCATCCTGACGAAACTGTTCATCTTTTTTATTAAGCTAAACATTCCTGTAAGGCCTAAGATTTGGCCTTTGTCAAAAAAGGAGCGCCTCGGTATGATGGGTTTGTCGACGGGTTAATAACCCAACACCATCAAGGAGGCGCTCTAAATATGAAGTTTAAACAATCAGACGGACAAAATCAACGCATTGAACGAATTTCCACATCTCACTTTGTTGTAGGTATAGATATCGCGAAGGAAACCCATGTAGCACAAGCAACTAATTTTCGCGGCATCGTACTTAGTAAGCGACATCTTTCATTCTCAAATACAATTGAAGGATTTGAAAAATTAGAACGATGGATCGAGGGAATTGGGCAGAAACACCACTTAAAGGATCTCATAATCGGCATGGAGCCGACCGGACACTACGGGTATAATCTGGCCAATTGGCTTGCCGACAAGGGCAAGAGCGTTGTTATGGTGAATCCGGCCACCACCAAACGAAACAAGGAAAACCGCGATAATTCTCCCTCCAAAAATGATCCGAAGGATGCGCTTGTCATTGCTGACGTGATCAGCCGAGGCTACTACTATGAATACTCGCGACAAGCAATCGTCTTTCAGAAGTTGCGAACGATTATGAGTGACCGGGAATATTGGGTGACGAATAGTGTACGGCTGCAGAACCGAATCATTCGCTGGTTAGATATTCGGTTCCCCGAGTATTTCTCGGTTTTTAAAGACTGGGCCTGCAAACGTTCCTTAGCTACTCTTAAAGAATTCCCTTCTCCGCAGGATCTAAAGTCACTATCCGTAACAGAGGTGATCACAGGATGGAGAGAGCATATGAAGCGAGCCGGTGGCGCGACTGGCATGCAGAAGGCTGCGCAGCTCATCGCTCACGCTAAGAGTAGTATAGGCGACACGACTGCCCTAAATGAAGCGAAGCAGGATTTACAATGGCTATTACAAGAGTTCGAACGGATGGTTGAGATACTAGAGAGAATTGAAAAGGATATACAAGAGTTGTTCAGCGAAATTCCTATGGCTGATCAGCTTCGATCGATTGGCCTAGGCACGATCTGTATTGCAGCCATTCTATCAGGTGCTGGTGATCTTAGACAGTATGCCCATGGACGTCAATTATTGCGTAAGGCAGGTTTAAACCTGGCCGAAAGCACTTCGGGGAAACGCAAGGGACAGATCATGCTTTCTAAACGGGGCGATGCTACGCTGCGAAAATATCTGTATCTGGCCACGCTCCAACTCGTTGGAAATCATCCTATGTTCCGACAGCTGCATGAGAATAATGTCCAGGTCAAACAAATGAAAAAGCAACAATCGGTATTTAAACTGCTTGGAAAACTAGCACGAATCATCATCGGCATTGTTCATAGGGGAGAAGCTTTTTCTCCTGAAAAGGCTGACCCTACCTGCAATCAAGCTGCTTAAAACTGATTAAACGATCACGTATATTGACTCATTCGCAGGATTTTACAAAGAAAGCACGGAGGACCGAGTTCCTGCCCGATAAGGGCTCAGACCCGTCAGCTAAACGTTATCGGTCTCCACGCCTTGGTCAGGTGTAACGAAGGAATGTAAGGGCATAGACCCGTAGAGTCGTGGGATGGTGAACCCCCAAGGAAATTGTGGAGTATGCGTGCAGAAGAAAAACACTTGGAGAATTGCTTCATACGTTTCTTCTGTTCCCGCATACCCAAGATTAGTACAACGGTGTCTAATGAGCTTACTCTCCGAACAGCAACTGTATTCCAAGGCGACGAAATCCTGCGAATGAGTGAGTATATATGAGATAAACCCTTAAAACCGAGGGACGGGCAGAATAGTGAAAAGCACCTGGTACACATTGTTAGAATTCATGGGCATACTAATCCCTGAGAAAATGTGGGGTGATACCTAAGTGCAAAAACTAAAAATTACGTTATTACTTTTACTATGGCTGAACATGGTAACGGTAAATTTAGCATTCGCAAGAAATGGATTAGATGAAAACTTAATTACAATTTATATAAACTCAATAAACGAAAAAAAATGGTCTGACATACCTGATTTATGGGTTAAGGGTCAACGTGACAAGCTTATTAACTTTTTTAACAACAAGCAAAATAAACACCAGAAGGTTGGGTTACTCAATATCTATAAAGCCCAAATTGTCGCTTCTAAGCAAATACCCTACGAATACGGAAAAATTTATATACCTACTCGTTATATCGAGACTTTTGTCGAGCCTCATATTTTTTATGCGGCTGTTTACTATGAAGTATTTAGTGAGGACAAATATCACATAAACGGAGTAAATTACTTCTTTATAGTTACCGTATTAGAGGGTGGTAAAAGAAAAATTGTCCTTACCCCATTGGTTCCCGTTAACCAAATTATCAGAGAGGGGTATGGATATGGAACAGCAGACGAAAAGACATTTGACGACAGGAGAATAAAATACGTTCATTAATGCCTAGTCAATTGAACTCCCTCGGTATGATTTGATTATCTCATGCAAGCTTGTCTATTCGGAGGGTTTTATCCCTTTAGAAATGACATTAAAAAACATCATAGCTAACAAACAAAAAGGCATTTTGTAATTATTCTGGAGGATATTTATATGTAGCTAAGTGAGTATGATTAATCAATTTAACTCTAGATTTAGATGAAATCTCATAGGTCATTCGGTCCTTCCCTATTGGGACCCAGTGTCCACCATCGGTAGGTTCGATTTCAAATATAATTTCCAATATAAAACCACGGAAGCCATTTACTCTTCTTGTTTCAATCACTTCAATTTTCCATGGAGCGACAGCAGGTGAGAAATCACTAAAAATCTTCGGATAATAATAGTTATGCAAATCTTGTTCAATATAAGGTGAAAGCAAGTTCATAAGCATATCCTGTAACCGAAGTTCTTCAGAGTCTTGAGTTGGTTTATCAGATGAAAAGGTTGTTGTTTGAAAACAAGTAATAAGAACAAGGGATAGGATAAAAGTGATGGGAATCTTTTTCATTTTTCAATACACCTCTTTACGACTTTATCTAATTAAATGTATTGTTACCTTTTCTGAATAAGGTATGTGCTTATTAACGAAACACGTTAGTTAAAGATCTGTGCTTACGAACCAGATTCCCTTCTATAGTAAAGGGAATCTGGTTTTTTCATGCAGATACCGAATTAACGTATATTCTCTGCATCCCTTGTCATCAGGTTAGCAAAATAGTCCGATTAATATCCGCGTATATCGGTTCTTTTTGGTATTCAGCAGAATCGCCCCAAATCTTATATTTGCAATGATGTTGGAATATGAATGGGGTAGCGAAGGAGACGGAATTGTCTTGAAGAAGCGAAGCGTTCGCCTACATGCTTTCCAAAGGAAAGCTACATCGAAAGCATTGGCTTGTCCTCTAATTTCAATCCCACAAAGGATCACCCTCCTCAGATGAATGAAAGAGGATTACAAGCATATCATTTAAATAAGAACGAGCTTTCTTATTCGGCAAAAAGTCTCATTCGGAGGTATATCATTCATGAAGTTTAGCCTATCAACGAAAGTGATGTTAATCTATGGGACGGTATTGTTAGTGATCATCTCGCTGACCTTCGGGTTATCTTATACGGGAACGGTAGGGAAGTTAGGAAATGATTTAAATGATACGAACCTAGCTTTATTGAAGCAAGTGGATCAAAAAATTGAAGTGGCTTTTCGTCAGACGGAGAAGGATCTACTAACCCTAATGAATGAGCTTGAGTTCGTATATTTCATGTACGACAGTTATATGGATGATGGACAAAGATATAGTAATTTATATGGACTAAACACAAAGATGCGAAATTTCATTAATACGAATCCACAATTCTCATCGATCTATGTATATTCTGAAGTAAGTGATCAGATTGTAACGGACAAGGCCTATATGAAGGAAGTACCTCTAGTTAATAACTGGATCGATGATTATTTGGACATGCCTGAATATTTCAAATGGTTAACGACACATCCGATCTGGGATGGAAATGGGAACCAAGATGTCATTACTTTAGTGCGATCGTACCCAACGATCAGTAGTCCAGGGTATCGCAAGGGAATGGTAGCGGTCAACATAAATGAACAGGTTATCTACGATATGGTTAATGCTGTTTATGAAGATAGTGAAATAGGTCATATGTTTATTATCGATCGAGATGGAAATATCGTGACACATGATGATAAGACTCAGATCTATCGTAATATTAAAGAACTTCCTCATATCAAAAGTGTGCTCACCAAACAAGGAAGTGGGATCTTTATAAGTGAGCTTAATGGAGACCGCCAATCGGTATTTTACCGTGATTCTGGATATACGGGTTGGAAACTAATCAGTATTGTGCCGGAGTCTCAAATCTACGAGCCGATTCGGGTGACGCGTAATCTGCTGACCGCGTTAGCTGTAGGAATGATCCTATTGGCGTTGGTCGTCCTCTTTTACGTGAGTCGTTGGACATTCAAACCACTTCATCAATTAGTTGGCAAGATGTCAGGGGCCTATACATTCGATCCAACAGAAGAACGTAGGGATGTGGGGTTACCCTATTTAGAGAGGGTGTTTGATCAGTTATTACTGGATCGAGAACATCTTCAGCAACACGTTAGGGATTCGAAGCCAGCGCTAAAGTGGCGGATTATGATGGATATGCTCGTAGGCTATCGAACGGATTATTTAGCAATTCTTCACCACTTAGAATTCGTAGGTGTGCATTTATTTCCAGATCGTTTTCTTGTCTGTACGGCGGAGATTAATAAAGAAGGAATAGACTTAAGAGCCCAGGATGAAACACTATACACCTATGCATTCTGTAATGTAGCAGAGGAAATGATTAACGAGGAAAATGCAGGCATTGCAATAGATGTGGGAGGCGGGCGTGCAGCCGTGATCTTAAGTTTTGCAGAAGGTGACACGGAACAGAATCACTTGCGAGCGCTTGCGATTATGGAACTGATCATCGATATGATGAAGAAACAATTCGATCTAGATGTGACGGTTGGAGTAGGTCGAAGTTATAGTGAAATGAAGGATATCCCTAAGTCGTACGATGAATCGCAAAAGGCACTTCATTACAAAATGGTATTCGGTCACCACTCCGTCATCTCCATAGAAGACTTGCAACCCCTGGATAGTCAAGACTATTATCGACTCATTCGTATGGCAGATCGAATAACGGATGCACTGAGACTGACCGATTCCGTGAAGTTGAAGGCATATGTACAAGAGACTTTTCGTGAGGCAATCGATAGAAATCTCCCTCCTGATCTGATACGTCAGCTATCCTTCGATCTGATCATCAAGTCGGTGCAGTCCGTTGGTTCGACCGGGATTGATCTGAAAGAATCCATGAGCCAACTTGAAAGTATGTATGAGTTAATTAATCGGAGCGGGAACTTGAAAGAGATGGAAAGGATCGTATTCCAGTTTCTTGAGGAAATAGCGGCCAAGATCAAAGTCAAACGGAATCACAGGGGAAGTAACGATACCATTGAACGAATTCTGATCTATATAGGAGATCATTTTCATGAAAATGATCTTTCCTTGGACAGGTTAGCACAAGAGTTCCATTTAAGCGCAACCTATATTAGTAAACAGTTTAAGGAATATACGGAAAGTAATTTCATTGATTATTTGATTGGAATACGTATGAATGCTTCTCAGAAGTATTTGGAGGGAAAAGATATGAAAGTGAACGAGATTTCTGAAGCAGTGGGTTATCAGAACACACGCAGCTTTCTTCGAACTTTTAAGAAATACACTGGAATGACTCCATTAGAATATCGGACACGGGCACAGATGAGAAATACGAATGAATCAAGCCCAAATAACGATTGAAATGTGAAGACATGTATCGGAAATAATCTTCTTTCATGTGGAGGATTAACCTATACATGTTTTTGTTTTTCTTAGGATAGAAGACTAATAAACCGTGTCATTATAGGGATATTTACTACATATCACAAGAAAATGAACCCTGTATAAGAATCGTGAATGTACATTTTGCAAGAATAGTCATCCTGTTCAGAACGTGTCTATTTCTAAATATGTGATCACAGGTTACGATCGGTTTGCCCCCACAGAAAGGATGAACCAGAAATGAAAGATAAACGTTCCACTCTTCGTAGTCGATTCATACGAGACAGACATTTGTATCTGATGTTGTTACCTGTAATTGTGTTTTATATCGTATTCAAATATGCTCCGATGCTTGGCGAGATGATCGCATTTAAAGACTATCGCTTAGGGGATGGAATATTCGGAAGCAAATGGGTCGGATATAAACATTTCGAGAGTTTGTTCGGAAGTATTGATTTCTGGCGAGTTCTTCGTAATACATTGGTACTGAACCTATACAGTCTTGTCTTTGGTTTTCCAGTACCCATTATTTTAGCGCTCTTACTGAATGAAGTTCGAAAAGAATGGTATAAGAGGACTGTACAGAATCTGTTGTATTTACCTCACTTTATATCATGGGTCGTCTTAGGAGGAATCTTCATTGCTATTCTTTCTCCGAGTACAGGTGTCGTAAATGCGATCCTCGAGAATGTATTTGGGATTGAACCTATATATTTTATGGCCGATTCTAGATGGTGGCCTGTTGCGTATACATTATCGGGTATATGGAGAGAAGCGGGATGGGGTACAATTCTCTATTTAGCAGCGATGTCTTCCATTGACCCACAGCTCTACGAAGCGGCAAAGATTGATGGCGCGAGTAAGCTACGTCAGATCTGGCATATCACACTTCCGGGGATTCGAAGTACGGTGGCAATACTGCTAGTTCTACGGATGGGTAATATGTTAGATGTAGGACTTGAGCAAACATTAATCTTACAGAATCAGTCTGTGTTGGATGTAGCCGATGTGATTAGTACATACGTCTATCGCGTTGGTCTACAAAATATGAACTACAGTTATACGACAGCATTAGGATTATTCCAATCACTAGTTAGCCTGATTCTGGTTGTAGGTGTTAATAGGTTAACCCGAGTGTTCGGGGAAAGGGGACTCTGGTAACCCATGATCATTCGAAAAGACAATCTATCGCTCTGGTCTCGATTAGGATCGTCGGCTAATTACGTTATACTGGGTGCTTTTTCACTCGCTGCACTATATCCGTTGTGGTATGTCATTGTGTCTTCATTGAGTAGTAGTAGGGCCATAACGGCAGGTGAGGTCTCGCTGTGGCCCGTTGAATTTAATACAGAAGCGTACTTTCGATTATTCGATGACGGTCAACTTTTCGTTGCCATGGGCAATACGATCTTAGTCACCCTTGTAGGGACGCTACTGAATATGGTGTTAACGACATTAGCCGCGTATCCATTATCCAGAAAGAGACTAAAAGGACGGAATCTACTGTTGATGTTTATCATTTTTACAATGATATTTACTACTGGAGTCATTCCGAACTTCATACTTGTGAAGTCATTGGGACTTATGGATACGTATTGGTCATTATGGTTACCGGCACTCGTCAGTACCTATAATATGTTCGTCATGAAATCATTTATGGAAGGATTACCCGAAGAAATTGAGGAATCAGCGGCAATTGATGGTGCTGGTGACTGGCGAATCCTTGTTCAAATTATACTTCCTTTATGCAAACCGATTATGGCTGCGTTGTCCTTGTTCTATGCCGTGAGCTGGTGGAATTCTTACTTCAACGTGTTGCTATATATTACGAAGAGTACCCAACAGACATTAACACTGAAACTCTATCAGATGATTCTCCAAGTAAATCAAAGTCTTTTGAATAATGGTAGTGAAGGCGTCGATCAAGTGATGCTAACCCCAGAAGGAATTAAAGCAGCTGCGATCGTAATTGCGGTTACTCCCATTCTCATTGTGTATCCGTTCTTGCAGAAGCATTTCGTCAAAGGTGTGCTACTTGGTTCCGTTAAAGGATAATATCATCGAACGATAAGTTCTTGATATAGATGTAGGTACTATGATTAGAAAAGGGGATGAAACATGAGAATTTCGAAGCGTATGTGGAAGTCAGTTGTAGCGGCGAGTTTGTGCATGATCATGTTGGTAGCTTGCAGTAATAATGGTGCGTCGGAGAAACCATCAGAACCAACGACTCCAGCTACAACAAACACCGATTCTAATCCAACAGAACCAAAGAAAGAAATCAGTATTTCCGCCTTTGATCGTGGAAGTGTGCCTACAGAGGAAGGAAGCTACGAGGATAACCGTTGGACGAAATGGATCAATGAGAATTCACCTGCTACAGTCAACTGGATTCCCGTTGATCGTGGGCAGGCTCAGCAGAAGTTAAGTACACTCATCGCTTCCGGAAGTGCACCCGATTTGATCTGGGAATACGATCGGAATTATATCGCTCAATTAGCAAATCAAGGAGCTATCCAACCTATTGACGGGTATATCGAACAGTACAGCACAACATTGAAGAAATATTTAGAAGAACATCCTCAATTAAAATCAGCGATGACTATTAACGGAAAAATGTATGCGGTTACAAGTGAACGGAGTATTGAGTCCATTGCCAATAATGGCATGTGGATTCGTCAGGATTGGCTCGACAAGCTACAATTAAAAGCACCAACAACAGTGGAAGAACTGATTGAAGTGGCTAAAAAGTTCAAAGAAGAAGATCCAGATGGTAACGGTCAAGATGACACGGTACCTATCGTTTTTAACGGAAATGCAGTTCAAATTATGCGTGCGTTCTTCTTCACTAATGAGAACCAGTGGTATTTAGAAGATGGACAAATGAAGTATGCAAGAACGTTAGATCGGTTTACCGATTCACTTGCTTTTCAGAAATCATTATTCGACCAAGGCTTAATCGATAAAGAGTATATAACAGATAGTAATTTCCAACGTGCTAGTCAACTATGGACGACAGGTAAGGCAGGGATCTATTTCGCGAATTGGAGTATGGATAATGAAATTCGTGATCTAAAGACAAACGTTCCGGATGCCAAGTTAGCTCCACTAGAATCTGTAGCAAGTAAGTATGGAAAAAATGGTCTCTATCAAGAATTACCCTCCAATGTTCTGGTCGCATTCAATAGTAACATGGATAAGGAGCGCGTCGAAACAGCTGTCAAATTCCTAGATTGGATGTTAGAAAAGGGTTGGATGAGTATGAAATTCGGTGAAGAGGATGTCCATTACACGCTGGTAAATGGTGAAGTTCCGCAAAGGCTTGATTCAGATAAATATCGTCAGGAAGTAGCCTATGCGAACGAATATGCTATTCTTAGTCAATGGAATACTAAGGCAGAATGGATCCCAGTCATGGCTGCACAAGATCCGCTTTCCCAAGAAATTGCTCAAGCAAAAGCCAAAGCGTTAGAAGTAGCTCTTAAGAATGAATACCGTAGAGACATCGCATTCAGCCCAGATTTACCCGAAGTTAGCCAATTAATTGCAACCTTTGCCCCTATTGCAACACAAATCGAAGTAAAGGTAGTGACGGGTGGTAAAGCATTAAGTCCTGAAGAGGGAATGGAGCAGGTTCGCAAAGAATGGAAACGCCTTGGTGGTGAGAATGTCGAGAAGCTAGCGCAAGAATGGTACGAAAAGAATAAGGAATTCTTGAAATAAGAAATCCAAGTAGCGCTGGTTCATAAGTGAGAGTACGGATTCTAATGATCATAATCAATAGAATCCGTCAAAGGAGTGATAGTACATGTTCAGATTAAGATATATACTAGCCGGGTGTATTGTATTTATTCTCCTATTTTCCGTATCCATAGTTACATTCTTAGTTAAATCACCAGAAGCAACAACGTATGCAAGCGATAATACTCCCGAACTAACGATCGCTGATTTCGAAAGTGCTGATGAGGCTTGGGATTTCTTAATCGGAAGTGGGGGAGCTCTTGGAAACGGTGAATTCAGTAGAGATTCAACCATGTATAAAACAGGGAGATCTGCTGGCAAACTTCAACTAGATTTCAGTAGCAATTCTACCTATACCAATAGTTATGTTTCATTAGAGAAGTACTTATTTAAACGTATTTTACCTACGAATGCCCTCGAACTTAGTTTTTGGGTAAAGACATCGGATATGGCAAAGTTTGATATCATCTTGGTGGATAACACGAATCAGAACCATCAGCAGACGATTAGCCTGAATCCAACAACAGATTGGCAGAAAGTAACCGTGAACTCTTTTACATCGGGACTAAATTATACGAAGTGGGGCGGGAGTGACGACGGTGTATGGCATGGTCCGCTTAAAAAAATTCATTTCAAACTGACCAAAGCTTCAATGAAGTCAGGTGTAACGAAGGGTTCGATTTGGTTAGATAATATTCAGGTGAAGGTCGAAACACCGGATCTAGCCATTGCACAGGTGCAGGTTGGAAATGTATTTGCAGGTAATCACCAACCAGCATCCTTTAACATTCTAACCACGGGTAATACGATTAAATGGAGTACCCTTAATGCGTGGGGAGAGCCGGTATCTTCTGGAACTGCTCTAGTCAAGAAGGGAAAATATCAGCTTAAACTAAGGATGCCTGAAGAAGGATACTATAAATTGAAGGTTGAAGCATTTCAATTGGGGGTCATTGTAAAGACGACAGAAACGACTTTTGCTATACTTCCTGAGTTCGATCTATCTACTGTAACGGAATCTCCGTTTGGGATTCAAACACATTATGGTATCAATTGGAATAAAGAAATGATTCCACTTCTTAAATATGCGGGCACTAAAAATGTGCGAGAATCCTTCTATTGGTCGGAAATTGAGGTTAATAAAGGACAATACTCGTATAATCCGAAGTTCACCCTCCCGATGCAATCTTTTAAAGAATTCAACATTGACCCTTTCCTCGTTCTCGCGTTTAGCAATAAACATTATGATGGAGGGAAGACACCGTATACAGAAGAAGCTCATACGGCATACGCGAATTATGTGAAGTCCATGCTTGAGAAGTTCGGTAACCAGTTGAAGTCGGTCGAAATATGGAATGAGTTCAATCTACCCTTTTTCGGTGGTAATGGTCCCGCAGACTCTAGAGCAGATGTCTACTTCAATTTATTAAAGAAAGGCTATGAAACTTCCAAATTAGTTCGTCCTGATCTGAATGTTGTTGGAGGAGCTACGGCAGGAATTCCACAAGAATGGCTTGAAGATGTGTTTGAGCTCGGTGGACTTGATTATATGGATACCTTATCCGTTCATCCTTACCGCTATCCGCAAACCCCCGAGGGATTATTAGAAGAAATAGATAGTCTGAATCAGCTTGTGCGCAATCACAATGACGGGGAGACAATCCCACTATGGTTCTCGGAGGTTGGATGGCCAACGCATATGAACCCAACAGGTGTGGATGAGAATACGCAGGCTGCATATTTAATTCGTACTTATGTTCTCAGTATGGCAGCGGGTGTCGAGAAGATCTTCTGGTATAACTTGATGGACACAGGAACGGATAAACTTAACAATGAGCATAATTTCGGAATCATCCATAATACGGGTGACGCTTTAGGTTCTTATACACCTAAACCTTCGTATGTTGCTCTTTCTACACTTACAAGACAGTTAACGAATGCGAATGTGGTAAGCCAGGATATAACGGATGGCCTTTATCATTATAAGTTCGAGAAGAATACTAAAAATATTCACGTATTATGGTCCATGGACAAGAAAGATGTAACTTTGAACACGCATAATCCAGTTATAGTAACAGATATGATGGGACGGAAAACCACATATAAATCAGTGCAAGGGAAAGTATACCTTACCTTGACAGGAGAACCTCTTTTTGTTCAAGGGACTGTAGACAGTATTGTTCAAGGGAGTCCAATCTCTCTTCATAGTGAACCTGCGTATACTAACGATCCGATAGCACTTACGTTACAAGTTAGTGATCTGGGGCAAGTGGGACCTTTCAAGGCCAAGATTAACTTCAATGGGATAACACGAGAAATTTCTGTGAATGCCCCTGGAGATTATTCTGTTGAGTTCCCAGGTATAGATCGGATTGGAACACAAATGGGGTCAGCGTCACTACGTTCTAAGATGGGAGAGTTTGCAGGATTACTCGAGACCGTAGAGATCCATCAAGCAGAACTACTTTTGTCAAAACATGTGGTGAAGAATAGTGCTGACATGATGGAAGTAACCATTGTAAATGAAAGACCAACAGAACGTCGATTAACGAAGATGGATTGGAGTATTGGTTCATCTGTGGGATCAGAAGTTTATGATGTCGTTATTCCAGGGAATACCGTTCAAACAGTCGACTTCCCATTGGTAGGATTGACTAATGGCACGCTACAAGCGTATCAATTTAAGTTGTATATGGAAGATGGGGCGATATTACAAAGTGAAGGCAATGTTAAGGTTGTTCCAGCCGAGGCAAGAGTTCCATTAGTATATCGTTCGGTCTATTCCATGGATGATGTAGAAGATTTAGTGGGGATTAATCTTCTTACAGATGTAAATTCAAGAATTGGTTCCCACCAAGGTTCTGAGGATTTCAGTGGTACGTTATGGACTACTTATGATCAAGATAATCTGTATATGACTGCACGAGTCCATGACGATGTCTATTCACAGACGAAGCAAGGCGGAGAAATCTGGTCAGGGGATAGCATCCAGTTTGCCATATCTGCGGGGATGCCGGGCGAGAATTTACAATGGTATGAGTATGGCATGGCCTTAACCCCCCTAGGGCCGGAACTCTATCGATGGATGGCACCACAGGGAATTGAGCCGGGATCCATCCCCAATCCTAACTTGCAAGTTACCAGAGATGAGGTGACAAAGGATACGATATACCAGTTAGCCCTCCCATGGGATCAATTAACACCGATCGTTCCGAGCGATGGAATCCTTAGTCTATCCATAGTCATCAATGAGAATGATGGTAATGGTCGTAAAGGTTATGTAGAGTGGGGCAGTGGTATTGGTTCAAGTAAGCAGTCCTCTTTATTCAAGCCCATTCAATTACAGCTAGCGAACTTCGAAGATCCGGATTGAAAATCTAGAAGGTGAGGGAGTTAAGGATGAGCCTGCAAAGACAATCTTTCGATCACAAAGAGCTGTTATTGGAGAAGGTCATGTCACAGGAAAAGGACTACGACCCACTTGTGAACATGTTACTACGACCATTACACACGCCAGGATATCATACGACACTAACATTCGATAGCTCTCCTTTTGTTCATCCTACACATCCTTCGTTACAATATGCTGTTGGTTTGTTAAATACGGGCGATCATGAATATGTTGAGAGAGCTTGTAAAATCATTCAACGCGTTCTTACTTTGCAAGCCCGTGATTCAGAGCGAGATACTTACGGTATATGGCCATGGTTCTATGAGGAGCCCTTAACGCAGATGGCTCCTCCGGATTGGAATTGGGCTGACTTTTGCGGGAAGGAACTTGTGCTTGCGGCACTACTTCATGGTCATCGGCTACCGGAAGAGTTAAAAGAGCAGATTCGCCAAGGGATATGTTGTGCTTGTGATGCGATCATGATCCGCGATATGGGACCTCATTATACGAATATTTCGATTATGGGGGCATTTGTGACATTGAGCGCTGGCGAATTGTATGGTAGACAGGACTATGTGGATTATGCATTGCAGAGACTGGAAAAGTTGAAGCAATATACGGAAGGGTTAAGGACTTTTCAGGAATTTAACAGTCCACATTATACCGTTATTGCCATTGTTGAGTTGTCCAAGATCCATACGTACGCTACCAACCCAAGGGCAAAGGAAATAGTCTCAGAGTTGCTAGAAATAGGTTGGCGCATGGTAGCAGAACATTATCATCCAAGTACTCAGCAATGGGCTGGCCCACATAGTCGCAGTTATAGTACGCTACTAACGAATAAAATAAAATCGTTCTTACAAATAACTACGGATAACAGGTTATCTTTCTTTTCTAAGTCCGAACTCGAATATGATGCAGAATGGTATGGTAGCGGGTGTCAATGCCCAGAAGCTTACTTGGATCTATTCATGAATGCGGATACTAGTGTTCTTGAGCAACCCTACTATCGCAATGAGGATACGGGATTCGTCAAATGGGCGAAGACTACGATGACGCCTCGATATACAATCGGGATGTTTAAAGATGAAATTATGTGGAATCAGACACGAGGGTTGGTCGCTTATTTCGAGAATAATGCTTCAACTACGTACTTGCAGATGCGATGTTTGCATGAGGGGTATGATTATTGCTCAGCGGTACTTAGCGTTACGGAAGAAGCGGGTCATCTCCTACTCGGGGTAAGATTTCTTACGAATGGTGGGGATACGCATCCTGGTCTGGATCGTATTGATGGCAGTATAGAAGCAACAGATCTTCGAATTCGTTTGGAATTCGGTGGTTGTCTTGATGGAGTCAGCGTGACAACGAAAAAGACGAAAGCAGAAGTAGAGATAGATGGAATACCTTTGCATGTGGATAACGTATATGCTGCTTTCGATATGGGCTTGGATAGCGAACAGCAACGAGGGTGGGAAGTGAATATAAAGGAAGAAAGTGTTGGATTGGATCTGGTTATATATACTGGTGAGCGGAGAACAATTGACTTCCATAAGCTGAATAGAGCTGCCTTTCTCTTCTCATTGGCTATTGGAGAGACGGTAGAGAATCTACCAGAAGTACGGGTAGTTGAGGAAGTGAATCATGTAACAGCACAAGTCATAACAAGCCATCTGAATCGCCTTCCATACGAAATTTCCGTATCATTACAGCCAAATGATATCCATCCAGTCTAGATATAATGAAAGCCTCCATGGTGTTAACATGGAGGCTCTCTGTCACCTATGAGGTAGTTATTCATCCAGCTTCTCAGACAATAACATGAGAACCAGTCCCTGACCATACAGTGTAGGATGGCAAGGGATTTCATTATAGGCCTCGATCGAAGGCATGACGGGTGTGCCTCCCGATACGCCGGAGACCTCTCCGTTTGGGAGGACCTTGTAAACAATGGCTTTCAGTGCCCTATGGGCTGAATCCTGATAAGAGATATCTAGAATACCTAGACGAATAGCTTTTAGAATACCGCAGGCAATTCCAGCACTACCCGAAGTTTCTGAATAGAAATCAGGACGATCCAAGACCGTAGACCACAGACCATCGCCTTGCTGAAAGTCTATGAGTCCTTGCATCATATTACGATAGCGTGCCATAGCTTCTTCTGATAGCGTCGCGATCCCTTCTAACTCTTGTATAATCATGGGTGTTCCCACCGCGATCCAAGCATTCGCACGAGTCCATCGAGCCGCAGACATATGGTCTTGGGCTATACAATTCCATCCATGAAACATGACACCTGTGTCTGGGTCTTCAAGTAATTTTAAGTGAATCTCTAACTGTTTAACTGCTTCGATAGCGTATGAACGATCGCCAGTAACACGAGCAAGACGAGCTAAGAAGAGTACAGCCATAAAGATCGTATCGGCCCATACTTGTTCTGGAAAACTAACATTTTCGGTGACGGTATGCTCGAAGGCACCTTCACGTGTTCGCGGGGCTTCTGTAAGCATCCATTGTCCAACACGAAGGGATTCCTCTAGAAAAAGGTTATCATGTGTGTATTCATAGAGTGCGGGAAAGATAGCAAAGGGTGCCATAGCATTGATAACACTTGCTTGTTCCTTTGTTGGTATATTTGTGTGAGCCCATTTGATGAGATCATCGAGAACGTCCTTATGATGTGTATTCTCAAAATATGATAGGATTGCGATGACACCAACGCCGGGAACCCAGTCCCAGTGCTGAATATCCATTCCCCAATTCCCAGTATGATCCATTATCATATAATGATAGACCTGGTCTGCAGTATGTTGTATAACATCGTGAGAAATCGCGTTTGCCATTTGATATCCCTCCAAGACATGTGAAATATACAATTAATATACAATATGAGATGAGAAGAATCTTGGTCGATCGTCCTATTCATTTGGGGTATTGTCTTAATTCTTAATTCTTAATTATTCAGAATTGTGGAAGGGTGATCTATTCGTGAAGATGGAATTGCGGAGCATGGAAAAGAATTGGCTAGACCATCAACGTGCTGTTGTCGATGAATTAACGAATGCAACACTGATGGATTTTCCAGCACATTGTTCGTATCGAACAACTCGTTTAGAGCAACCAACTTTTCATTGCCATAGTGGATATGAGCTCTATTTATGCATACAAGGCAAGGGACAATTTATTGTTGGTGAACGGATACATACGTTAGGGGTGGGGACGTTTACGGTGGTTAAGCCAAAAGCGTTACATGTATCACAACCCCATAACAATGTTCCTTTTCATCGGTTTATCCTAGCCGTAGAGAAAAGTTATATCGAACAATTGTATGGTGAAGACCGATCATGCTTATTGAGCATTGGGCAATGGCTACCTGATCCAGACAGTGATTCAATACATATTCAGCTTAATAGCCAACAGTTATTACGTGTGCAGGAAATACTAACCCAATTAGAATGGGAATTAAAACATAAACAGTCTTGTTATCCTTTGGTTGTCAAAAGTCTGCTTCTGCAATTATTTGCACAGTTGGGTCGATATCACACGACATCATCGGAAATGAATCGGAGTGTGAATGATACACAGAAACATATAGTCGAGGGGATTCTCAGTTATATGATGGAGCATTATCATGAATCTCTTAATGCAGATCTATTGTGTGAACATTTCTATGTGTCACGTTCTACGTTATTTCGGATATTTAAAATGAACACAGGAGTTACCATGAATGAATTTCTGGTCAAGATTCGGATGGCTAAGGCGAAAGATCTATTACAAGGAACAAGTATGCCCATAACTGCAGTAGCTGGGAATGTTGGGGTTCAAGATATCTCCCACTTTTGCCATACTTTTAAACGGTTATTCGGCATGACCCCAAGTGAATATCGTTCCATATATACCCCCTTAAGTCACTCATTCCTCTTATGAAGTTGATTAAGGCAATATGATAGTTCTTAATAGGAAATACTCCTGCCATTATGACCTGTACGCACTTAGTAGATCATTAACGAGATAATTTCCTGGTAAAATAATCTTCACCAGGTATTGAACAACATAATATGTAGATTTAAACGTATCATAGGAAAAGCCGCTGTGGGAAGGACATTTCTTACTATCGTACGGTAACCTTTGAGAAAATTTTTGTCACGAACTAGCTATGCTGTTGAATCAGTATTTTAATGTATAAACTGTTCAAGGAAATATGAACAAGAAGCACTTCATCGAAACGTTGACTAGATCATCGTTATCGAAGAAGGGCATATTGTTGCGGAATAAGGCCTGATGAATTACTTAGTTCTGAGTCGTTAGATAACACAGTAATGAACCGCTACACCTAACTGCAAGGGTAAATCGACGATGTCTAAGCTTGGTTGATGTTTCAGGACGATTCTCGATTCTATAACTCAATCCAAGTTGAGTGTAAGTTCTTTCAGTGGAAATGATGGAGTTATTCGTGATAGTATAGTAACAATGCATCAAACAACGACAGTATAACTTTTAATTCGACAGCAATTGACAATATTCTCTATTTTGTAGTATCATATACCAATGGAGATGGTTAAACATGGATAATGATTTCAAAGTATTTCAAAATATGAGCCATGAAAACGAGATGAGATCAGTGCTTCTCATATGCGGAGTTAAACAGATTCTTAAAGATAAGAAGGAAGAAAGTGTACTAGAAAAGATTTTTAAGAAGAAAAAAAATGTAGAAGCAAAAGGTTGGGAAAAAACGATCTGATATTTTTGTCGACACAATTCAGTTCTTTTTAATTAAATTCTAGTACAGAACTATAGTTGCTCTAGCTAATCGCTAGAGCTTCTATGGCGAGATATTTGTCGATAATTCACGAAATAACAATAAACATGTCACTCGTAAAGTGGGCTAGATATATTCTTACTTACAGTGGATATGTGATGGAAACGCAAAGGGAATAAATACATAGAACATCATAGAGATAGCAAATAAAAGTTGGTCAAAAAGGCAATCCGTTACATAATAATGATAGGTGGAAGAGAATTGTTGCTGTGGTTACAATCGATCTGTGTGGTGCAAGCTCATTGCTAATAATGCGGCGATAGCTAGCTAGTGAATCGTAATCAAGTAGTGCAATATTCATATTGCCTGTCGTCCACAGAAATGTAGATAGCAAACGGTGATTCCAAGTATGGATGCAAAAAGCGACGTCCTTAATGGTTCGTATCAAACATTGACACTCATTTCGATATTCGTTATATTATATGCATGGGCATGCATTTATAAGTGGTTGCTTAAATAGGCTCAAATATGAGCATAGTGAACATAAATACATTATAAAGAGGAGACAAAAATATGAAGGATCTATTTACACCCTATGAAATAAAGGACTTGAAATTAAAAAATCGTGTGGTGATGCCTCCGATGTGTCAATATTCCGTGAGTAACAAGGATGGAATAGCTACGGACTGGCATTATATGCATTATGTGAGTAGAGCGGTTGGTGGAGCTGGACTTATTATTATAGAAATGACAGATGTTGAACCAGATGGTCGAATTACCGATTACGATCTTGGGATCTGGTCCGATGAACATATTCCAGCCTTGGCTAGAATTGTTGAGGCGTGCCATTCTTATGGCGCTAAAGTGGGGATCCAAATTGCTCACGCAGGACGCAAAGCTGAAGATGCACCCGTTCCTGTAGCTCCATCGGCAATTCCTTTTAACGCTGAGTCTAAGACACCAAGAGCACTAACAAATGAAGAAGTAAAAGATATGGTTGAGAAATACCGTAAAGGTGTAGTGCGGGCTGTACAAGCGGGAGTAGATGTCATCGAGCTTCATGGAGCACATGGTTACCTTATCCATCAATTCCAATCGCCACTAACGAACCATAGAACGGATGAATATGGTCAAGATTTAACGCTATTCGGTAAAGAAGTCATTCGTGCAGCCAAAAGTGAAATGCCAGAAGGCATGCCTCTAATCTTGCGTATTTCAGCTCAAGAATATGTAGATGGAGGATATGGAATAACGGAGAGTCTAGTGTTCAGTGAAGCTTATAAAGAAGCAGGAGTCGATATATTCCATGTCAGCGCTGGTGGCGAAGGACCTATTGCAGCTGCTGGGAGACCAGGAACGCATGCAGGGTATCAAGTACCGTTAGCAAGAGCAATCAAAGAGAACCTCAATGTTCCGGTGATTGCTGTTGGAAGATTGGACGAACCGGTCTATGCTAATGCTGTCATTGGGAATGAAGATGCTGATCTTGTTGCGGTAGGTAGAGGAATGTTAAGAAATCCTTACTGGACGTTAGAAGCAGCGGCTCAACTTCACAAAGAGATTGAACTTCCGAAACAGTATGAACAAGGATTTCCTAGAATTAAGAAATAAATGATGTTGAGTAAATCTGCAAGTTATAATGTGATAAGGAAAAATGGATTCATTATTTGTTTTACGCCCGAGAGAGGAATTGTGAGATGAAGAATATCCCTAACAATGACCTTATTACCAGCTGGTTGACATTAACGCATATACAAATAAACGTAGCCAATAGATTGGAAGCGAAATTGCAAGAGAAACACCAGTTATCTTTAAAAGAGTTTTATTTATTGTTATTCTTGTCTGAAGCGTCAGAGCAGAAGTTGAAACTGCAGCAACTGGAATCTATGGTGGGTCTAAGTCAGAGCGCTGTTTCAAGACTTGTTAGTCGATTTGAAGCAAAGGGATGTGGCGCTTTAAAAAGACATGCTTGTGATGATGATCGCAGAAGTATCTATACTTCTTTAACACCCCTAGGACAAGAAAAGATCGAAAGAGCACAAGAAACATTTAAAGAAATGTTAATAGAGGCTTTTCCTGAGAAAGAAGTAGAACAATTACTGCAACAACTGCTTCACTTGAAACAAAATTAAGGTGTTCTAACCTTGATAACCTGTCAACTGTACTTTAAGTGGCAGGTTATTTTTATCTGTTATCACTCGAGATAACAATAGTGTTATTGGGGATGCGGGGTTTATCACATCATGAATTTATGGTTAGAAGATTAAGTTGAAACGGATGGTCGTTGAGTGGATTCAAGGACAGCATAGTCGCCATCTAGCGCTTTGAGTCCGGGGAGTAGAAAGGCTACTCCAGCACAGAGTAATGGAATTAGTCCGGCAATCACGAAAAGAACAGGCACACCGTAGTGCTCAGCAATCGCACTGCCAGCAATGGTGATCGCTTATATCGTAACGATTCTTGCTTATAGAATGCTCTCCAGAGCATCAATTGTCGAAAGATTGCGGGAAGCAGAATAGAAGGATGAAGCAGCCGATATGGCTGCTTTTTTACATCTATTTAAGTCAAACATGCGGGTTAAGATCGGATCCTATATTGAATCATTAATCTTGTCTACCTTCGACTGCACTAAGTAAAACACTGGCGGCAATACCGAGCCTGCGATCTAGCAGAAGGTTGTGATCCATGGAGAAGTCCAACTCGATTTTTTGAACGAAGGGATTAAATCTTTGCTTAAAAGTAAAGACGTTATTCTGCCCAATGGTTCCTTCGTAGGTCTGCGGTATAAGATTTGACAATACTCTACGGATTACAGCTAATAACATACTATCTTCTGTTATGAGTCCGATCTCTCGCTCTTGATTGTCAAGAATCACCCATTCATCTTTCAGGATGGATTTCATTCCTTTCCGTCTAAAGCTACCTATTAATTCGTTGGTATAGGAGTCAAATACATCATATGTAGCAGAGAAGTCAATCCTCGAACGTGCTTTAATAACTAGAACTTCCTCACGCATGTCCTCAGAACTGTATATTCGTATATCTTCTTTTAACTTAAATGCCTTTTGCTTCACATAGAATGCTAACCCACCTTGAGGGTCATAGATATGAAAGGCATCACCTAACACTTTAATTACTTTCTTGCGAACTAAGTATTGGGTGTGTTTAAAACGTTCATTCATGTTTACATTCTCCTTTATATTCAAGCTTTTCCTATTATCTCATATATTTGAGAAAGGGGAATCATAGATTTAGTAATTAACCTAACAGACACTTCGGTCATTCATGTACTATTAGAACTATATCCCAGAATCTAGTAGAATAAGAGGGGTATAGAAATAGAAAAGTTGCGATATTGAAGAATATAAGGGGGAGCCAAGCGATGAATCTACCAAGTAAGATCCTCATTATTGAAGATGAGCAAGATATTGCGCGTATATTACGAGATTATATAAGCGTACACGGGTAAGTGGATGTGGCTAAGAATGGTGCTGAGGGACTGAAGTTAGTAGATACATGGCACCCGGATTTTATTATTCTAGATCTTACGCTGCCTGATGTGGATGGTATAGACCTATGTCGTCACATTCGAGATAGAAGTACAACACCAATCCTTATTCTAAGTGCTCGTGGAAGCGATACAGATAAAGTGCTTGGCCTTGGCTTTGGAGCAGATGATTATATGACCAAACCGTTCTCCTTAAGTGAATTGGTAGCAAGGATCAACGCACATTTACGAAGAGTGGAAGGAATGGTAAGTAAGAGTACGCAATTAACGCAATTAGACAGTGAAGTCATTTATATAGGAAATCTCAAAATCGATAAGAAAGCATACATATTAACCATCGACAATAGGGAGATTTCGTTATCTGCCAAAGAATTTGAACTCTTGTATTTCTTAGCCACACATACCAATCAAGTGTTCACCAAAAGTCAGTTGCTAGACGCTGTTTGGGGGTACACCTCAATTGGAGATGAGAACACGATTACCGTGTATATTCGCAGATTAAGAGAGAAAGTGGAAGTCGATCCATCCCATCCAATCTATATTCGTACAGTCTGGGGTGTGGGGTATAAATTGACCGTGGATGATATCTAAGGTGGGAGGATGGTATGTATTTACATGATTGGATAAACAGATGGTATGTAGCTGCACTTATTTGTGTGTTGTCGATGGTGGGAAGCGTGACATTTATATGGGTGAATTCAGATGGGAGTGGAAGTGGGCAAGCATCTGATCCTAAATATGTGATTAACCAAGTGCGTATTCAAGTGAGCGATATCATGCTATATCTAGAACAACACCATGGAGATATCAACAAGAACCAGAACCTCTCCATACAAGAGACGCTGCGTAAGATGAGCGATGAGCGTAATATGAGTTTTATTTATGTCCTATTAGACGGAGAGGTAGTGTTGACTGCTCCTCAAGATCCATCGATTCAACATATCGACGTGAAGACGGCACTGCATTATGATTTATATACTTCAAGAGTAGATAAAGATACATTCGACATAGCTTTTCCCGTGATTGACGAAGCGTCACAAGTACAAGTGGGTAATGCAATTTTTACGGTGCCCGAAAGTGAGCTTATGAACCAGCAATCACTTTCTACGTCGTGGTATCCATTCGTTATGACCATTTTTTCTGCTATCCTGCTACTCATTCTGCTGTGTATTCTTCGTCGTAAAATAAAGGACCACATGATCCAACCTATCTATCAACTAAAGGACTTTTCCGAGGCAATCCTCAAAGGGAATTACGAATTACAAGCCACATACGCTAGAATGGACGAAATTGGTGAAGTGTATGCCATGTTCGATCACATGAGAATAGAGATCATGTCTCTACATATCCAAAGAGCAGAACTTGATACAGCACAGAAAGAACTAATCTCAAACATTTCACATGATATCAAAACACCTCTAACAACTTTAAAAGCCTACATTGAAGCTATTCGCGCCGGCGTATGCACAGATATGCCTTCTGTCCTAGAATATATGGAAGTCATGCAGATGAATGCAGATCGAATGACTAGACTCATCGAGGATCTATTAACTCATGCGCTGAGAGAGTTAGGACAAATTTCAGTTGTACTTAAGGAACAATACAGTCGAGATGTCCTTCTCCCAATTTTACAACCTATCGGTCATTATGTTCGAACGACGGGCATTGTATTTATCGAACCGGACCTAGCGGACATTCCTAATGTGTTAGTTCATGTAGATGCCAATCGGTTGGAACAAGTCATTTCGAATCTTATTGGCAATGCGTTGAAACATACATCACCAGGAGATACGATTAGTATTCATATCGAACTTGTACAAGAACAGTTAGTCCTCACCCTATCCGATACTGGAGAAGGAATTCTGCCTCAAGATATGCCCTTTATATTTGAACGCTATTTCCAAGGACAAGTGAGTTCACATGCAGCTATACATAAGAATGAAGGAACTGGACTCGGACTCTCGATTTGTAAACATATTATTGAAGCACATAAAGGTGAGATCTCTTTCAGAAGTATAAAGGGTCAAGGTACGGTCTTTACTTGTACAATCCCTTTAGGCTGAGGAAGGTGAAATGGCTACGTTGTGGATGTAATACTTTATTAATAACTTGATAAGGTTCTCACAAGATCAGCCCCTTACAATGAGTTTTATACGGTAATAAGGAGAGGGCTTATATATGGCGAAGCAAGTGATTATTAAGGGATCCAATCTATGTAAGACGTATTCAACTGGACGAGAACAATATCATGCCATACGTAATGTAGATATAGACATCTACGCAGGCGATTTCACTGTCATCATGGGGAACTCGGGTTCAGGAAAGTCTTCACTACTCTATCTACTAAGTGGTCTAGATAGCGTTACTGCAGGAGAGGTTCTGGTTCAGGATCAACCTATTCATAAATATAACGAACGCGAATTGGCAGATTTTAGAGCGAAGAAGATCGGGTATATATACCAGAGCATTAACTTGGTGCCTGATCTTACGATGTTTGAGAATATTGCTTTGCCGGGTTATGTGGCAGGATTCCTCAAGACAGAAGTGAAACGCCAGGTAGACTCCCTTATGAAAGATATGGATATTGAGAACCTGCGTAATCGTCTGCCTTCACAGACTTCAGGTGGACAGCAGCAAAGAGCAGCCATAGCCAGAGCGCTTATTAACTCGCCAGATGTGCTATTTGCGGATGAGCCGACGGGAAGCTTGAATGTTGACCAGGGTGTTGTCGTACTGGATATACTCACAAAAATGAATCGTACAGGTCAGTCTGTCGTGATGGTTACTCATGATATTAAGGCTGCTTGTAGAGCAGATCGATTGATCTTGATCCGTGATGGCAAAATAGGCGGTGTTCTCGAGTTCGACAAATATGATGATGATTCCGTTCATGAGAGAGAAAGTATCATCTTCTCGTACGTGTCGGGGAGGGAATAGGCGTATGTTTGCAGTATGGACACTTTGCCTGGCTTTCTTAAGAAGAAAGAAATTACAAAATGGATTAATTGCCTTACTGATCATGTTATCCACGGTACTACTTGCAACCTCAGTTACAGTTATTCTAAATACAGAGAATGTATTTACAGATATGCACACGCGAACGAATGGCTCTCATCAGATATTAACAATGGGAGACGAACTGCATGATCCTCATAGGGTACATGAGTGGTGGGATATGCAAGAAGGGGTTACAGCATCTAGGTTGATGCCATATAGAACTTTAGCGGGATTAACCCATCAGGGTAAAGAGATTCCAGAACTATTTTTAATGATGATGGATACACCAGAACAAGTCTTTACAGTGGATAAGCTTATTTTTGCTCAAGGGGTTGAGAGCTTGCAACCCAAGATCGGAACAGTGTGGATTCCAACTTCGGCGGCATATACCCATGATATTTCGATAGGTGATACCCTAGGATTTAATACGGGTGAAAGTGACTTTGAATTAAAAGTATCTGCCATCGTGGTTGATATTCCGGAAGGTGGACCTTTTTCAACGAGTGCACGCATATGGATGAACCATGAAGATTATAAGAGACAGTTAGAGGGTATGCCGGGTAAAGACGTGTATATGATGGGGCTTAGATACGATGATTCCAGTCAAAGTTCGAAGTATTGGCAGAAGTTTGAGCAATATTTGGGTACCCCATATCTTGAATCCAGAACTGAGTTCGAGGTAATCGCGGCATTCTATCTTATTCTAAATAAAGTGATTGGGTTTGTGATGATTTTTCTCGGATTGATTATGATGTTAGTAGCCTTATATACGATTGGATATACCATTTCTGACGCTATACTGTCCAATTATAGAACGATGGGTGTTATCAAGTCATTGGGATTATCTTCGAAAAGAATGATAGGAATATATGTTGCTCAATATGGTCTCCTATCTACGATCTCGATTATACCTGGATTAATCGTTAGTATATTTGTATCGAGGATGATTATAGAGAGTTCACTTGCTTATATGAAGACAGAGAATAACCCAATCCATATCCAAGGGATGCTAATCGTGTCCAGTGTAGGACTGCTGGTTTTGATTATTGTCATACTGTGTACTTGGGGTTATGCAGGGAAAGCTCGAACAATTCAACCTGTGCAAGCGATTAAGTATGGCATGTCTGAAATGGACAGTAACAAAATGACAAGACGATTGAATTCAACAGGAACGCATAGAATGGGATTTGAACGGTATCCAGTTATGTTCGTTATTGGTTTTAGGAATGTTGTTAAAAATATGAAGGGCTCTTTTTTAATGATAGTTCTTACTACCGTTACATCCTCGGTTCTTGTATTCGGATTTCTACTGTTGAATAGTATTAGTTCAGTCGATAAGACATCGCCAAAGTGGGGGTATGATTCATCTCATTTAGTAGCTTATGTATATAATGACTCTGCCTTTGATCGTGCTTCATTCGATAAGGAACTTTTGTCAGATCCAAGGGTCAAGAATATCAGTTGGATGGGGACAATCACAGGTGTTTTTCCTTCTGATGAGATGCAAGATGGTGATGACTCTATATCGGAATCGATGAGTATCACTATGGCGGTCGCTAATGGAAGCTTGGATGATATGGGTTATACGACATTAAGCGGAACGAATCCTCATAATAAGAATGAAATCGCTCTTGGTGTCAACTTAGCGAAATCGTTAGGTAAAGATATTGGCGATGTAGTAGCAGTGTATATTGAGGGTCACCGACAAACGCTTACCGTCACAGGAATCTATCAGGCGATTGCGAATATGTCCTATTCCGGTAGAGTTACCATGGATCTCATTAAATCGTACAATCCAGATTATAATGAAATGGATACGTGCTACATTAATCTACATGACAGTACGCAAGCCAACCTTATAGTAGACGGGATTAATAGTAGTCAATACAATAATTCCCTTAAAGCATTAAATCAACAGACGTTACTGGAGGCTACTTACAAAGAGGCTACAACCGTATTTAGTATTCCATTTAGTATTATGGGGCTGTTGTTCATCGTTGTTACGTTCATCATTATACTGAGTACTTGTCGCATGAACATTAAGAAAGAAAGTAAAACATACGGGATTTATAAATCCCTTGGTATGACCTCTAGTAATATTAGATTATCTGTAACGATAGGGATCATAGCCCTGTCAGCGATGGGTGCGTTACTTGGGGGAGTTGCGGGAGTGTATGTACTACCTGACATTCTGGAAAGTATTGTATCAGATTATGGAATTGTTGATTTCCCTCTCGTTATCCAATGGTGGTTCGTTATTGGATTTGCCTTGTTAAGTGTCGTGACAGCAGGTATCGCTTCTTGGATGTCATCCCGAGTCATAAATAAAACATCAGCTAGGATATTGGTTGTTGAGTAGGTAAGAAGAGACACCATCGGTAGAACGAGGATACATCTACTGGTGAGTGTCTTTTTGTTTGTATATAGCAGTTAGTTGCCATTAGATTTGATACGAATTACAATAAGGGCGAGTATGAGAAGCATCCAGCTAAAGGAGATTTGTTATGAAAAAACCTACGTTCATTCAGCCTGATCCGCAGAACTGGTTAGAGAAGTTTCACTTCTCATTGCCTATTAAGATCCGTTATTGTGAGACTGATATGTTAGGACATGTGAATAATGTGAGTTATTTCATGTACTTTGAGCAAGGACGCATCGAATATTTCGAGAATCTTGAATTGACAGAGACACTTTTTGGCGAACAAGCGGTATCCGTTGTGGCTGATTTGGAATGTCAGTACCTCGCACAATTGTATTTGAAAGATCCACTAACCTTACATGTACGAGTAGCCAATATTGGACGTTCCTCGATAGATGTGGAATACGCTATAGTTGTTAATCAACAACTGAAAGCAGCGGGACGAGGGGCGATCGTACTAGTGGATACACAGAGTGGAAAAAGTAAGCCGATTCCGGACTTCGCTCGAGAGAAGATCCTTTCATTTGAGGGGAACAGATAGAGTGAAATCTACAGGGTATCCTTATATAAGAAAAACTTATAACTCTATTCCATTTCTATTATTGGACTTCGTGGCTGATCAGTAACTATAATAAAATCATAAGATATACAACGTATAAAAATGCCATGATTTAAATATCATGGCGTTTTTATTTATGTAACGCATCGACATTTGCTGTTTTATCATTGACCATATTGTCACATTATGGTAGCTTGAAACAATATATAAATTAATTCTATCTATTTACTATGATTTAACACGATTGTATTCCTATGTGAGGTGGATAACATTGCAATTTCAGGTCATGAATAGTCCTTTTAATCAAGAGCAAGTAGAACTCCTCAATCGTCTTATTCCAACCTTAACAGAGGGACAACAAATTTGGTTAAGCGGGTATCTTGCGGCTCTTCAAACGTCTAATGCTACCCAGGTTACTCAGCAACCGGCGCAAGAAGGATCAGCTGTCATCGCGGTTAACAGCCCTGTTCCTATTTCCCGGGAAGTAACCGTTCTATTCGGTTCCCAGACGGGAAACAGTCAAGGACTAGCTAAGGCTCTATCCCTCAAGTTGGAAGAACGCGGATTTCAGGTAGCCCTTTCTTCAATGAGTGATTTCAAGTCCAATACATTGAAAAAGGTTCAGAACTTGCTGATTGTAGCGAGTACACACGGGGAAGGAACGCCACCCGATAATGCAATTCCATTCTATGAATTTCTTCATAGTAAGAGAGCACCGCAGTTAGAAGGGTTACAGTTCTCCGTCTTAGCCTTGGGAGATAGTTCGTATGAATTCTTTTGTCAGACAGGTAAGGATTTCGATAAGCGATTAGAGGAACTGGGTGGAACACGCCTGAGCCCACGCGTTGATTGTGATCTGGATTATGATGAATCAGCAGTGGAGTGGATAGAACAAGTATTATCTAACCTCACTTCATCTAATGAAGCCATTGTTGTTGATGGTGCTGTCTCAGCGAAAGTAAATGGAATGATAGCCAATCCGTCAGATTATTCAAGAACGTCCCCTTTTAAAGCAGAAGTGTTAGAGAACTTGAATCTAAATGGACGTGGATCAGACAGAGAGACTCGGCATCTCGAACTTTCTCTGGAAGGTTCCAATCTTCAATATGAACCAGGCGATTGTGTGGGGATCTACCCCGAGAACTCCCATGAATTAGTGAATTCACTGATTGAGCAGATGGGATGGAACGCTGAGGAACTGGTACCGGTCAATAAGAAGGGGGAAGAACGTTCAGTACGCGAAGCATTGTTAAATAACTTTGAGATTACGGTCTTGACGAAGCCCTTGCTGGAACAAGCTGCGAAGTTATCCTCGAACAACGCGTTGCACGCGCTAGTAGAACCTGGACGTGATGTGGAACTTAGGAATTACTTGGAGGAGCGCGATTTGTTGGATTTGGTACAGGATTTCTCTCCTTGGAAAGTAACTGCACGCGATTTCGTATTCATTCTTCGGAAGATGCCTCCACGCCTCTATTCGATTGCTAGCAGTTCAAAAGCCAGACCAGATGAAGTGCATCTCACCATTCGAACGGTGCAATATGAAGCGCATGGACGGGAACGGTATGGTGTATGCTCAACACAGTGTGCAGAGCGATTGGAACCGGGTGAGCATATACCAATGTACATCCATCACAATCCAAATTTCAAACTTCCTACGAATTCGGATACACCGATCATTATGATTGGACCGGGTACAGGGGTTGCTCCATTCCGAGCTTTTCTTGAAGAAAGAGAGGAATTAGGAACGGAAGGGAAAGCATGGTTATTCTACGGTGATCAACATCTACTTACAGATTTTCTCTATCAACTTGATTTCCAACGTTGGGTTAAAGATGGCGTACTAACGAAGATGGATGTAGCCTTCTCCCGCGATACAGATAAAAGGGTATATGTGCAGCATCGGATGCTAGAGAAGAGTCGTGAACTTTATCAATGGTTGGAAGAAGGGGCTGCTGTATACATTTGTGGTGATGAGAAGCATATGGCTCATGATGTACACAACGCCTTAATTACGATTCTTGAACAAGAAGGTGGAAAGAGTAAGGAAGAAGCTGTAGCTTATCTAACCGCTATGCAACAACAGAAGCGTTACCAACGTGACGTATATTGAGACTTAGAACGATAGTGAAAGGAGCTAGCAACCAATGACGCAAAATAAAAAAGTTGTGGTGCAGGATGGTCCACCGAGCGACGTTGAGGACATCAAGACACGTAGCCGATACTTGCGAGGTGAGCTTGAAGAAGAACTCAAAGATGGAATCACTGGATCGATGTCTGAAGATGAGAATCGATTGATGAAATTTCACGGAAGTTATATGCAAGATAATCGGGACTTGAGAAATGAACGGTATCGTCAAAAGCTGGAACCAGCTTACCAATTCATGGTGCGGATTCGTGCCCCTGGGGGTGTTCTGACATCAGAGCAATGGTTGGAGATGGATCGGCTAGCTCGGGAATATACTACGGGATCCATTCGATTAACCACACGGCAAGCTATTCAGTTCCATGGAATTCTGAAGTGGAACTTAAAGAAGAGCATTCGTACCATTAACGATGCATTGTTGACGACACTAGCCGCTTGCGGGGATGTAAATCGTAATGTGATGTGTAATCCTAATCCCTATCAATCTGAAGTTCATGCAGAGGTGTTTGAATGGTCACAACGACTTGCCAGCCATCTTTCACCTCAGACGAATGCCTATCATGAAATCTGGCTTGATGGTGAGAAGGTTGTAGATAGTAGTGAGAACGAAGCCGAACAGGAACCGATTTATGGAAAGGTCTATTTACCACGTAAATTCAAAATTGGTGTGACCGTTCCACCAACCAACGATGTGGATGTGTTCTCTCAAGACCTTGGCCTGATTGCTATTTATGAAGAAGGACAGCTTAAGGGATTCAACGTTGCCGTCGGTGGGGGTATGGGGATGAGCTATGGTGATACTCAGACCTATCCACAATTGGCAAGGGTGATTGGATTCTGTACACCAGAACAAATCATTGATGTTGCAGAGAAGACTGTTACAATTCAGCGGGATTATGGGAATCGATCAACCCGTAAATATGCCCGTTTCAAATACACAATCGATCGATACGGAATAGAATGGTTTATTGATGAACTACAGAATAGACTTGGGTGGAAACTTGAGGAAGCTCGAGCTTATGAGTTCAAACATAACGGTGATCGGTATGGTTGGATTAAGGGTAGCAACGGCAAATGGCATTTGACGCTCTATATTCCAAGTGGTCGGATCGAAGACCAAGAGGGTTACCCTCTTATGACAGGTCTGCGGGAAATTGCTAAGATAAATACAGGGGATTTCCGACTTACTCCGAATCAGAACCTTGTGATCGGTAACGTGACGGCCCAGAAGAAACGTAAAATAGAAGACTTAATGAAAGAGTATGGCCTTACGGATGGGCTACATTATTCGGCATTACGTAGAAGTTCGATATCTTGTGTAGCATTCCCGACATGTGGGATGGCTATGGCTGAAGCAGAACGTTATCTTCCCACGTTATTAGATCGTATTGAACCCATTCTGGCAGAGGTTGGATTGAGCGACGAAGCCATTAATATACGGATGACGGGTTGTCCAAATGGGTGCGCGCGGCCAGCATTAGGTGAGATTGCATTTATGGGTAAAGCTCCAGGTAAATACAATATGTATCTAGGCGCTGGTTTTGCTGGAGAGCGACTCAATAAATTATACCGAGAAAATATTGGCGAAGATGAAATTATAGATATCATAACACCAATGATTCATAAGTATGCTAATGAACGTCAAGTAAGCGAACATTTCGGCGATTTTGTGGTCCGTGCCGGTTATGTCCAAGCGGTTCAATCTGGGTTGGATTTTCATCATTAGATGTCATACAGTAAGGCTGTTCCTGAAGGTCAGGTTAGTAGACTTTTTTGGAACAGCCTCTTTTTTAGTTTACTGTGCGATACCACTACCTCGTTATCTTCATATTTTCTGTTATCCATGCACGTCTTTTTTTTAAATGAAACCTTTCACAGCTAAACGTCACGACTCATGTTATGTTAAAATAAGATATACCACAGAAGAATGAATTGATAACGTGGAAGAGGAGTGCAGAAATGGACATCAGTCAGGTTTATAAAGAATTACAAACACTATTACCAGAAGCGGTAATCCAGTGCCATGAAACGTTAAAAGGGTATGTATATACTCAAATGGGAGGTAACGCGGATATTCGTGTTGTCCCGTCCAATTATGATGAAGTTCAAAGGATCATCCAATATGCAATTGAACATAATCTTAGAATTACAACACTTGGGAATGGATCAAATGTGGTTATTCGAGATGGAGGAATCCGTGGAATTGTGCTACAGATGACGAATCTACAGGATATTACTGTCTCTGAACATATGTTGTGTGCTCAAAGTGGGGCTTCCATTATACATACGTCACAAGTTGCGTTGCAGCACAATTTAACAGGATTGGAATTCGCTTGTGGCATACCTGGTACTGTAGGTGGGGCGTTATATATGAATGCTGGAGCTTATGGTGGTGAAATTGCCGATGTATTACTGGATGCCCTTGTGGTGGATGATGCTGGACGGTTAATAACCTTACATAAAGAAGATATGCAGTGGGGTTACAGACATAGTGTTTTTGCGGGTGGTAATTATACCATTCTTCAAGCCCGATTCGGCTTAGAGTCTGGTGAACATTCCTCCATCAAGGAGAAAATGGATGAATTGACTCATTTGCGGGAATCGAAACAACCGTTAGAATACCCTTCATGTGGTAGCGTGTTTAAGCGTCCACCTAATCGGTTTGCAGGTCAACTGATTCAGGAAAGTGGTCTTCAAGGCGTACGAATCGGTGGTGCAGAAGTATCTACAAAACATGCTGGATTCATTGTTAACGTAGATAACGCTACAGCAAGCGACTATATTGCTTTAGTGTCTCATGTTAGAGACAAGGTTAGAGAGAAATTTGGTGTTGACTTGGAAACCGAAGTTAAATTCATCGGTGAAGAATAACTTATAGATCGCTGAGAACAGCGACGCGTACTTTACAAATAGGTAAAAGTGCCTAAATAGATAAAGGCGAATTCTCACTCCATTTCGAGTAAGAATTCGCCTTTATTTATGTATATTCTCATGCTTTTTACTTTTGAGATTGACTGAGAATATGGCCATCGCCGCTTGCATTTCCATGCCTATGAGACTCTTCATGCGCCATATCTAAGAAATATTTGAGGGACATGTCATATTTAGAACGTTCCACGACATCCACATCGGATAGGTCAAAGATCGACTTGAGTAATAAATATTTAAATATAGGAATCGGAGGAGCGGTGTTACGACCATTATCGAGGCAATAGTTATTCTAAATGGACTGTGGTTGAGTGATTGTTGGTTTGGAATCATCCGAGTCACCACCTAGAATTCATACAATTATTATACAGCAAAACAGGACACCCTTCCTCGAACGAGGAAAGGTGTTCTGAAATGGAGTTCTCATGGCTTTCTAAAAGACGCCTTTATAAATTAATAAACATTAGAGGAGCGTGGCGAAGGGGGAATTTGAAACTGTAGGAGCGATAGCGACCGCCTTTGTCTCCGGATTTCATCCGCTAACAGCGGAACAATTCAAGAAATATGGAGACAACAGTGGCCTCGTATTGATCGGCAGCTTTTTTGGCGATTCATGATTACAGTGAAGATATTATTCTAAAGAAATAATATATTTAGCTCTTGTTGTACTTAACTCTATTTCTTCGAATTCCAGATCGGTGATCTTCAGATCCGTTGTAACAATATCATACGTATCTTGCGGTAGAGGCACCAAGTCACCATCACTGTTCATCGTGCTACCTGAACCTTTTAGAACTACAGCATTATCCAAGTAACCGTCGATGCCTTCATCACGCTGTCTGACCTCGAATTGAGATAATTTGAAGTGAACCTGATCGATGTCATCCTGTTCTCTTTTTTGTACGATGATGGTTTTATCAAGTTGTGTATTTAGCCAATCTGTTAGTTTTTGTATGTCTTGTTCCATAATATCATTCCTTCTGTAATTGGTTTGTATTTGTTCAGTATCTCCAGAATTTCACCTGTAATTCTATATTATTCAATTACCCGGTTGAGAAAGATAGAAACAAGAGGAAGGATTATCATTTAAATGTTGGGTTATATCGGATTTCATACAGGATTAAGCCATGGCACAGGGAATGTATTAATACATAGTGGATGTGATGTTACCCTAGATTAGGGATCAATCTCTATGCGTAAGAATATACATCTATTAGGGTGATCCTCTATGTGAAATTAATAACAAGGAGGTGACGAGATGATTGAACTCGATCATGTTTCTAAATATTATGGTGAGAAAAAAGTAGTGGATGCATTAACCTTTTCGATTAAACAGGGCGAATTGTTTGGTCTACTAGGACCGAATGGGGCAGGGAAAACAACGACCATTCGCATGATGATCGGCTTAGTGCAACCAAGTGAGGGAGAAATAGTCATTAATAACCTCCATGTTTCGCAGCATAGAAAAGAAATTCATTCGCAGATTGGAGTTGTTTTTGAATTACCCAATTTGTATGTCAGATCTTCTATTCGAGATAATCTAAAGCTATTCGCAGATTTGCACGGTATCCCCATTGAACGTGTTCTGGATGTTATGGAAAGTTTACAGTTACTTGAGCAACAACATGTGAAGGTGAGTAGCTTGTCTAAGGGATGGAAACAACGGGTATTGATTGCTAGAGCTTTATTGCACCGTCCTAAGGTGTTATTTCTAGATGAGCCTACGAGCGGCTTAGATCCAAATACGGCTTCGCTCATACGTCATTATATTAAACAATGTCAACAAGATGGCACAACCATTGTCCTCACGACGCATGATATGCAAGAGGCAGATGAATTGAGTGATCGTGTAGGAATTATGTACGATGGGAAGCTTGTTGCCTTGGATCATCCCCGATCATTAAAAAGCATGTATGGTTCTAAAGAGCTTCTTATCGAATACGAGGAGGATGGACTACCAGTCTCCAAAAGACTACCAGCAGATCATGAAGATACAGCTAAGGAAATATATCTACGGATGTTGAACAAACAAATCATAAGCATGCATACACAAGAGGCTACTTTGGCGAATGTATTTGCTACACTGACGGGGAGTGAGCTGAGTTGAATCAGGTGAATAAGCTAATCCAACATGAAGTGAAAGACTTAGTGCGGAATCCATCGATGATAATACTCACGATCTTACCTATCGTCATGTCGAAGTTGATTATCGAAGTCATTGATAAAAGCGCCAACAACTTCGTGTTATTATCGACGTGGATTTTGTTTGCTCAAGTGATGGTCGGGATTATGATGATGGGACCCAATCTGATCGAAGAACGGGAAAGTAAGACGATGGATGCATTGCTTATTACACCATTGTCTTTCCGACAGATTATTATTGCCAAAGGATCGGCGGTGTTGTTATTCTCGTTATTGTCTCAAATGCTTGTACTTCTTATTAACTATGGTTTCAAAAATGATCTTGCCCTCAACATGCTGTATATGGTGTTAGGCGGCGTTGTTTTTGTACAAATAGGATTAATTATTGGGCTGAAAGTCAACTCATCAAAAACAGGGTCAGCTATATCATCTGCTCTAATGGTCTTATTCTTCTTGTTGCCAACGCTGTATTTGCCATTGCCGGATTGGAGCTATGCTTTTGTAATACTGATCCCTAGTATTGAGATTGTTGAGAACTTGAATAGTATTCTAAATGGGTCAGGAATGATGTTCATAGAGACGGTTCTATTATGTATGTGGATTGGACTACTCACGTTATGGATCCATAAACTAGGGAAATGAAATATAGCTGGCATTAGAACTGTCTCTATTTGGACAGTTTTTTTGTTGTCCAATAGGAGTTGATGGATGATAGAATAAGGATAGTAATGATTATGAATATATTGGAGCTGAGCGTATGTCTGAAGTCCATCATCAATTGTTGACAATGTGTATGATCGAGCATGGTGATCAAGTATTGCTAATGAATCGACCTGATAAAATGGGATACCCTGGGTATATTGCTCCTGGTGGAAAGGTAGAATTCCCTGAGAGTATCGTGGATGGAGCCATTCGAGAAGTAAGAGAAGAGACAGGTCTGATCGTGAAGGACATGATATATAAAGGATTAGATGAGTTCTGCGATCTGGAAACAGGGTTAAGATATATGGTGTTTAACTATCTCGCCACATCCTTTGAAGGGGAGCTAATAGAAGATCCGCCTGAGGGAGAATTGTTGTGGATAGAGAAGTCGAGAGCCTTACAATTACCGATGCAAGATTGGTTCAAGAGAAGGTTCCCACTCTTCTTTCAGCAAGGAACATTTGAGCGTAGTGTGATTTGGAATAAGCGGAGTGATATTACGATAGGAGAGACGATGAAACATTATGGTACAGGTGAAAAAATAACCTCTCAATCCTAAACGAGAGATTGAGAGGCAAGGCAGTTATAATCTGAACTATTATTTTTTTATCGCATGGATATAATGAATCGTTTCGAATGCAGACAAATCATCCGTCCGGTTACGAAAGAAAAGCTCTTGTATCTCATCTGGGGATAGATGTTCATAAATGAGTAAGCCTGATGTTTCTAGTAGATGTTCAATGTCATTGTAGGTGAAACAGGACTTCATGGGTTCTCCACTTGCTGCGGCCATATTCACCATGTTTTGAACTCGATTTGAGATACCCTTTTCTTCAAAAAGTCTCTCATCTGCATAATCAAAAACGATAGAACTTCCTGATGGGACTTGGGCGAATATATTATTTAGTAAGCTTGAAATTTCCTTTTTAGTTAAATAATAAGTAACACCCAGAAGGCTAAAAGTCGTTTTTTTATTCTCGAAACCTTGCTCTATCCATTTCTCATAAGAAAACGTATGGGTGAAGTCCATAGGAATGAAATGAAGATTACGAGGGATGTCAAAATAGACAGAAGCCAATCGATTCTTTTTAAACTCCTGCGTCGTTGGATAATCAATTTCAAATATTTCTATGCTGTTATGCAATTCAGGGTGTCTGTAACAAAAAGTGTCTAACCCAGCTCCCAGTATGACATACTGCTGCATGCCTAACATTAACTCATGAAGTAAGACTTGTTCGCAATATGCAGCCCTTGCTAAGGGCGTTGGAGAAAGCTGGACTTGTGTAATCCACCTCAATATTTCATCGGGATCATTTTGAAACCTTTGGGCAATATTTTTGTTGAAGAATGAAATGCCTTGAATCATATTCTTACTAATGTCTGAAAAATTCTTTAGAGGAAATTAGATCTTTCGCAATAAAATCATCAAAAATTTGAGGTGTGTCATATTTACTATGATAGGCTCGACTAAAAGCTGAGATTAAGGATGTTAAACTGGACTCCTTTGACTTCATACCATATCCTCCCATATAAACAAAAATAAGAATCCCCCGGCCGGGAGAATCCTATTATATTACAGGAAAAAAATAATATCAATTATAGCACATTAAAATTATTTTGTCAATAACTATCCTAGCGAAAAAGTGTTAAATTATACAATTCCCGTCATCACAGCTGTTACCTGTACCGCCTACAACAGTAATGGGGTGTGCGTCATTCCAAGCTTGACGAAGAGCATCGAGGAACACTTCTGTGGGTTGTGCGCCAGAGATCGCATATTTTTCATTCGCTAATACAAAGGGAACTCCTCCTACATTTAGAGAATGAGCACGGCTTTCATCGGAGCGCACTTCTTCGGAATACTTATCACTTGCTAGGATTTGTCGCGTTTCAGTTTCTTCAAGACCAGCCTTCACAGCGACTTGAAGAAGAGCATCAACATCACCAACGGGTAGCCCTTCAGTAAAATAAGCATGGTAAAGTTGTTCGCTGACTTCTTCCACGAGCCCTTGTGTAGCAGCGTGGTGGATTAGTCGATGGGCATCAAAAGTATTTCCAGATTTCATGAGATCGAATCGATAGTCAAGTCCATCTTTGGCCGCTAAAGTTGTAATTTGTGCCATCATCTGGCTCACTTCTTCATGCGATCTCCCCATCTTTTTAGATAAGGAATCTGTGAAATCGCCAATATGACGTGGTGTTGAAGGATCAAGCTCGAAACTACGCCAGATAACCTCCACCTCATTACCATGTTCGAATGCAGATAAAGCCTTCTCAAATCTTCTTTTTCCTATATAACACCATGGACATGCAATATCAGACCAGAATTCTACTTTCATTGTCATAATCAATTCCCCCTTCGGTACCCCTATCTATCATCATAATGATTACAGATATAAAAATCAACTTTACCCTCCTTATATTTCATTGACAAGATTTTTGTTATGAACTAGAATTTCGACAACAGAGATAATGGACGTGAGAGGGTTGGTCTTAAGAGTATGAGTAGAATATGGAAAATAAGAATGAAGGGTGCAGAACCATTTATTCATGTGTTGCTGTTGCGGTCTTTATTGAAATGGATTGTGTTAGGTGGATTGGTAGGTTTATTATCTGGTAGCGCATCTGCTGTATTTCTAAAAAGTCTTGCGTATGTGACTCAGATTAGATTAGAACATCCATGGGTGTTGTTCTTGTTACCCTTAGGTGGAGCTGGTATTAGTTATCTTTATTATAGATATGGAAAGAATAGCACCAAGGGCAACAATCTGATCATTGAGCAGATTCAAGAGCAGACTTATGAACCTGTACCTTTACGTATGGCTCCACTTGTCTTATTAGGAACACTAGTAACACATCTACTAGGTGGGTCCGCGGGACGAGAAGGAACGGCGGTACAGATGGGAGGCAGTTTAGCAGAACAGATTGGCAAATGGTTGAAGATCGGACCCCTGGATCGGCGAATTCTATTAATGTGTGGTATTAGTGGCGGATTCGGTTCAGTATTTGGGACCCCCATTGCTGGAGCTGTTTTTGCTATTGAAGTGATTGCTATAGGAATGATTCGGTATGATGCGCTAATTCCTTGTTTCGTAGCGAGTTTTGTAGGGAATTTGGTTGCCATGAATGTATGGGGTGTTACCCATATTCATTATCCTATAGGTGAAGTCCCAGTACTATCGCTGATGGTCTTATTAAAAGTAACTTTAGCAGCAGTATGTTTCGGGTTAACTAGCTTATGCTTCAGTGAATTAACACATTTCCTCAAAAAAGTCTTGGCATCGATCCTTCCTAACCCCATGTTAAAAAGTGCTGTCGGGGGTGTCCTTATTATCGTCATGGTATATCTGATTGGATCACGAGATTACTTAGGGTTAGGTATCCCACTCATAACGGATTCCTTCGAAGACAAGGTTCATCCGTTTGCTTTCCTTGGGAAACTACTCTTCACATCCGTTACGTTAGGAGCAGGGTTTCAAGGTGGGGAGGTGACACCGTTATTCGCGATTGGTGCAACGTTAGGGAATTCATTAGCTGGAATCCTTCATTTGTATGCGCCATTTCTTGCTGCATTAGGATTTATTGCCGTTTTTTGCGGTGCAACGAACACACCTCTAGCTTGTTTCTTGATGGGGATTGAATTGTTTGGTTCTGAGGGTGCGATATTTATGTTTGTTGCTTGTTTGATAAGTTACTTATTCTCAGGGCACACAGGGATTTATACCTCCCAAATGATTGGTGTATCCAAAAGCCATCTGATGCAAGTCCCACTCGGATCAAATTTATCTTCGATCAAAAAGCATAAAAAAAGGTAACATCCACCTAAGTGTGGATGTTACCTTGTGGATTTATATTTACCACTGTGAATGATATGGACGATTACTTCGATATCATGAAGAGAATCCTCTGTTAACAGGAAGTTATTCTGCTGATGTAGTTCCTTCCACCTTTTAACATTAGATCGAAACAGTGAATTCTCCAGATTTAACACGTCACTTTGAATAGCTAACCCTTTGTTATAGCTATTCCTTATTTCTGAAGCGATAACCTTTGCTGTGTCTTTTTTTAAAGTTGGATTTGATGTGGGTTCAATTAGCTCATTCAAATAGATATTAGCGCTAACTTTCACGTTGTATTGTACTTCTCCTGCTACAACTTTTGGGATAATAGCATGACGTGGCTTTATGATGACCACATTTGCTACGGGATCTTCTGCCGGAACATTTGTTGGTACTCGATCAATATCTTTTTGTAGCCATCGGACACCCTGTAGGTCTTCTTCTGACATCCATCCGAGTAATTTATCATGTCTTAACATAAATGCGCCATTTGTTTTGAGTAATGACATTTTCTTCTCATCTTCCAACCATGTTTTGTTATCGATAGCAAGAGAAGGTATCATTACAGATCCGCTACCTTCTGAAGAGTCTGCAATCACTTTATATCCATATTCCGGCTTGATAATAGAAAATTGTTCATATACTTGCTGTGGCGTACTCAGAATGGATTCAATGGGTGAGGCATTTAGCAAGGATTTCAATGCGAATATTTTAGCTATGGGTTCCTTCGTGCCATAGATTAGAACGTTATACCGTATTTCACGATAGCGATTGACAGTAGAATAGACTTGCTGGATTTTTCCTTCATGCTTTAATAAATTCTCACTACATACAATAGTCCTAACATGACCCCAGAACACTCTCTCTTGTGCTGTAGAATAGAGCGAACTAGCGGCTTCAGATACAGTCCTGCCTTCACCTTGTCCGATCCACACAGGTACTATTTTCCCCACTTCCACGGATTCGTTTTTCGCTATATTGGCGAAATTAAGAATCTGTGCATAGGCTTTGTACTTGCCATCAACATAATCAAAACCTAGAGCGTTAACATAGGCCATTTTTTCGATTTCTTTAGCGTCCCAGCAACCTGATAATAGGGCTAAGGAAATAACACTGACTAATAGTCTTTTTATGATTGTCATGAAGGATCTTCCTCTTGATGATCAGAGTCGATGGTATTTAAGTCTTGCGGTTTTTGATTCATTTTAGTCCAAGGGAAACGTAATACGGACTGAACAATATCTTTGAAATTGGGAGGTGACAGTGGTGAGAAGTAGGGAATTCCGAATGTTTGCAATCTTGACATATACAAGATCATAAGGACTACTCCCAACAAGAGCCCATATATCCCAAGAACTGAAGACATCAGAAACAGTCCAAGTCTTATAAGACTAACTACCGAACTGAGGGATTGATTAACCAAAGTTACCCCACAGACAGCAGTAACGCCTCCGATAACCACGACGGAAGGTGATACTAGTCCTGCACGAATAGATGCATCTCCTATAATTAACCCTCCGATGACTGTTAATGTCTGTCCAATTGTACTGGGTAATCGGACACCCGCTTCACGAAAGATTTCGAGAAGAATAAGGAGTAAGAACATCTCTACAGGTGATGTGAAGGGAAGACCGATTCGTGCAGTTGATATCGTAGCCATTAAATAGAAGGGTATCTCATCCGGATGAAATGTAGTTAAAGCAACATAAGCTCCAGGTAGTATAATGGACAATACAAAACTTAGTGCACGAATGAGACGAACAAACGAAACGTAAAAAAAACTAAAATGAATATCCTCAGGTGATTTCAATAGCAAAGTAAATGTCCCCGGACCAATAAGTACCATAGGGCTTCCATCAATAACAACCACAAATCTTCCATTCAGTAATGAACTAACTACGTAATCTGGACGACCCGTGAAATCCAATAATGGAAAGAGAGAGTATTTAGAATCAGACAGGATTTCCTCAAGTTGACCAACACCTGAAATTCCATCAACATCAATATTATCCAGTCTTCGTTTTATCTCCTTCAGAATCTTTGGCGAGATGATATCTTCGAAATAAAGTAAGCCAACCTTAGTTTTGGTTCGTGTGCCAAGAATATATCTCTCATAACAAAGTGATTTACTACGAATCCGTTTACGAATTAATGCAACGTTCACGACGACACTTTCTACAAAACCATCCTTCGGTCCTTTAATGGATATTTCAGTACTCGATTCTTCCGGAGTTCTTGAAGGGATCTGACTGATATTTACCGTTAAGAACGTATTCAGTTGCGGAAAAAATACGACAAGATAACCTTCAAATAAAACCTCAAAAAGGATCTCCTTGGATGCCTCCTTCTCAAGCGATACAAGTTGTAAAGACCCATACATCGTTCCTTGGTGAAGAATGAATTCGTTATGTTCTTGATACAATTTCTGCAATTCTGCTAATACGGTACGGTTGATTAGATCAGATTGTATCGTTCCTTCACTATAGATAAGAACTATCTCTGACGACGGGGAGTCATCGTAATGATGAACAAATACGGATATATCTGCAGATTTCTTGAACATGTCCTTCAGTTTCTGTGGAGTCCAAAGTACTTTGTTGTCTTCAACTGAATGATGGCTCAAGTAGAACCCCCCTTAGCAGGTTTGGTGAAAAGTGAGATATAAAGCCACAGTAAAGTGAGTAACACACTTACTATTAATGTAACAGGAACAAATATACGATACGTCCATTGGTAGAAGTCATTCTGGCTAATAGGAAGTAATGACAGTAGAATGAAACTCGTCGATATGAAAAGAAGAAATCGTGTACGTGTGACCTGATTTCTAAAAGGTAACATATCTCCAAGTAAATACTGAACAAGACTGACTCGAATCGTTGCTCCAGCTAACCATTGAAATACAGATAAGAAATCAACATGTTCAATATAGGCTCCGAGCCTCAGAAGCCGCCATTGTTCATAGGGTGACTGAAACTGTTTGGAAGCTTCATGAGGGCCAAATTCAGTAATGGCTCCTATAATTGGACCTATGGATATGTAAATTAAGATAGCTCCTATTAAGATGATCTGCCACACACGAATTTTAGTTTTTAAATGATGTTGCATAATGACAATGATGAGTAACTCCGTAATTCCCCCGCCAACATACACTAACCCATTAAAAACGGGACCCCATCCATTTTCTAACATAGGTTGTAATCGTTCATAATCTTTCTGTGGAATATTCGTTACACTTACAAAAATGCCAAGTACAATAACGATGGGAAGTAGGATTCCAGAGCCGATCGCAATGGATTTCAGCCCCACTTTGGCACAGTAAAAACATACAAGAACTAAGCTAATCACTAACACTATCCTTGGAGTAGAGGGAAGATAGCTTGTAAAAGTCCATGTTACGGTATGGTATATCGTTGTTCCCCCTATTAAATAGAGTTGAATAAACATGGGAATGATGAGTATCCACGCGACAATGGGATGGGTGCGTTGAATAAGCCATGGTAGTAATTTTTGTTGCCCAGATTTCTTCATAAACAGGGCAATAAAGACGAACCAAGGGATGAATATAAAGAAGGAGATAATGATCGAAATCCATGAATCCCTACCTGCTGAATCTAGAAGCATTGGGTTGATAATGACGTGTGTCATCAGTCCGTTGCTTAACATGAGAATCATAATGGTCTGTAAAAAACTTATTTTTCCAATGGATGCACTCATCTTTACCACCTTCATTCTTAGCACGTTAGCGTTCTTTCCCTTTAAGTTTCCCTTGAAAACCAATTTCTATGTAATCAATACGGAATATTAGAGAAGGGTAACATTGAATTTATGATACACTGGAGTAAGAAACGAATGTAAAAGGCAAGGAGATTAGACAATCATGAAGTTAGTATCTTGGAATGTAAATGGTTTGAGAGCTTGTGTTACCAAAGGGTTCAATGCGTATTTCGAAGAATCTGATGCGGATATTTTTTGCGTTCAAGAGACGAAGTTACAGGAAGGGCAGATTAACCTGGAGCAGGATGATGATGGATATACACAATATTGGAATTACGCTCTGAAAAAAGGGTATTCCGGTACTGCTATTTTCACAAAAATAGAGCCTTTGTCTGTTCGATATGGTATAGAAGAGGATCATGAGGACGAAGGTCGTATCATTACGCTAGAATTCGATGCTTTCTATCTTGTGAATGTATATACACCTAATGCAAAACGTGATCTAGCTAGGCTAGAATACAGGCTGGAGTGGGAAGACCGTTTCCGTAACTATGTCCAGCAATTAGATGTCCTTAAGCCTGTCATTATTTGTGGTGATTTAAATGTTGCTCATCAAGAAATTGATCTAAAGAACCCGAAATCGAATTATAATAACTCTGGATTTACACCTGAAGAAAGGGGTAAAATGACGACGTTGTTAGATGCTGGTTTCACGGATTCATTCAGATATCTCTATCCTGATCGGGTTGATGCTTATAGTTGGTGGTCTTATATGGCTAAAGTAAGGGAGCGAAATATTGGATGGAGAATTGATTATTTTCTTGTCTCGTCTAGATTGCAACCTTCGCTGTTAGATGCAGGAATTGATCAACATGTCATGGGTAGCGATCATTGTCCAATTACGTTAGTCCTTGAAGATATAAACAATGAAATGGATGCTATGTCAAAATAAAACTACTGGAGGAATAGAGTAATGAAAGAGTTCGATATGATGTTGGAGAAATATGCTGAGCTGGTCGTTAAAGTTGGAGTGAACATACAACCTGGACAAGTTCTTGTCGTTCAAGCCCCATTGGAAACCGTGGATCTGACACGCTTAATCGTAGCTAAGGCCTATGAAGCTGGAGCTAAATATGTACAGGTTGAGTGGGAAGATGAAGCCATCACACGTATCCGATATGAAAAGGCCAATGACGAATCCTTTAACTATTATCCGAAGTGGCAAGCTGACATGATGGAACAACTTGCAGAAGGCGGAGGAGCTATTTTACATATTAAAGTACCTAATCCGGAATTGTTTCGCGGCATTGATTCATCAAAAGTCTCCAGAGCTGTTAAAGCTGCAGCAGTTGCACGTGAGAAATACCAGGCCTATGTGCGTACGAACAAGTTTAGCTGGTCTTTGATCAAGGCACCAACACGTGCCTGGGCGAATAAAGTATTCGCAGACCTCCCTGAGGAGGAGCGGGTACAAGCGATGTGGGATGCAGTATTCCTTATGAACCGTGTCGAAGCAGATGGATCGCAAGATCCTGTAGCCGCTTGGCGTGAACATATTAAGCAACTTAAAGTAACTCAGGAACGTATGAATGCCAAACGGTATAAGAGCTTGCATTACCGTGCTCCTGGAACCGATTTACGTGTCGAAATGCCACAAGAACATTTATGGCTTGGTGGAGGAGACGAGAATCAGGATGGTGTATACTTTGTAGCGAATATGCCAACGGAAGAAATCTATACGATGCCACTTCGAACGGGTGTGAATGGAAAGGTAACGAGTACACTTCCACTGAATTTAAACGGAAGATTAGTCGAAGGAATGTCATTGACTTTCAAAGAAGGTAAAGTAGTTGAATATGATGCTGAATCAGGTCGTGAACATTTAACTTCACTACTAGAAACTGACGAGGGCGCATCATATCTTGGAGAAATGGCTTTAGTACCTAATGACTCACCCATATCACGCTTGAATCGCGTCTTTTATAATACAGGTATCGATGAGAATGCCTCATGCCACTTTGCACTGGGTAGTGCTTATCCAGTTAATATAGAAGGTGGCACAAAGCTCAGTAAAGAAGAACTACTGTCCAAAGGTGGGAATGTCAGCTTAACCCATGTCGATTTCATGATCGGATCAGATCAGCTTGAGATTGATGGTGAACTGGCTGATGGAACGATCGAACCGGTATTCCGTAACGGGAATTGGGCATGATCTGAATTAAATGCTATCTTTGGAGCGATAGTGGTATTGTTGATATTTTTTGCGATCTCACGAAGTAGTAGGGGACGTTGGTAGTTGGAATAGAATAAGTATTTTCTAGAAAAAAAGGGACGCAATCAGCAATGGAGTCATTGCTGATTGCGTCCCTTTTGTGTTTTTTACACGTATTATACGGTCCTATTTTTTCTTAATAAGTAGTACTTACATGCTGTTTCAAGAACTCTAATGCGTTAAATACCATAATGGCTGCATCAGAACGCGTGATCTCACTTTGAGGATGAAAGGGCTCATCACCATGAAGTGTATTAATGTTCCAAGTTAATGAACGTTGAATCGCACCTTGATACATAGGCGTAATTTCATTCTCATCACTAATGGTGATAGGTACAAGTTTAATCATCGGTAGATTACCTACCTTCTCTACACCTTGAAGCAGATGATACGTAAATTGTTCTTTCGTCATCGGTTTCGTGGGATCGATATCTTTTGGAATATCAATATTGTTGTAAAAGGCATTCACGAACGATTCTGCATACCATGCATCATCTTTAATTTGCGTGAAGTTATCACTAGCTTGAGGCATTTTACTGAATTTCATAGTATCCAAGTTAAGTTGAAGTCCCTTTGAGATAAGCTGAATAGCTTGTGCATTTGTTAAAATTGCCGAAGGTTGGAATTCCGTTACAGTAACGCCTTGAATGATACCTTGCTGTTGTAAAGTAATGATTTTATCTCTTCCTGGAGTGGATCCCAGATCTGTAAATGGCTTGTCAGCTGCATATATCATTCCTCCAAGCGAGAGAGAAAGGATCGATGTGATGGCCATTGTGGAGATTGTCTTCTGTAGTTTCATTGTGTGTTCCTCCTAAGTTTTAATGTAATACATAGGGTGATTCCATTAATTACCTCAATAGACGTGAGATTATTTAAGAATGTTGCAGGTGAATGACATTCATTTTAATTGACTATGATAATCATTATCATTTATAATGAAGTTATCTTCATAGCGTGTGGTTATGAATAATTATTTCGTTGAGGGAGTGTTCGTAATTGCTTATTCAAACAAGAAGTATTGTAGTGGAAAAGGGTAATTCAGATAAAGTTGTTGAGCGTTTCAGTAAAGAAAGTCCAGTAGAAGGCATGGAAGGACTTATAGATATTAGTGTACTCGTAAATAAAAGAAGTAAAGAGAATGAAGAAGTGGTTGTCATGATTCGATGGGAATCAGAAGAGGCATGGAAGAATTGGGAGAAGAGTGATGTTCATATTCAGGGGCATCGAGCGAAAAAAGGGCAGGAAAAACCAGATTATATAATCAGTACAACTGTGAATATGTATGAGAGCAAAATGATCAAAAAGTGTAAAGCTTTTAGCCATCAATAAAATAGTAGCTTCAAACATCAAAACATGGACCACAACATCAAAGGACAACTTCTTCAATAGCAAGAATACGACTTGGCTATTGAATAAGTTGTCCTTTTTCTGTGCACGTGACGAGTCTATGCTGAACGTTTAAGCCTCTTTAGTAAGGGTGCACGATATTTCACTAGAACAAAACGAAGAAGGAAGTATCCGATAATTGAAAATATAATACTGTTCACAACTGAACCTACTACAAAATTCATCCCCATATGACCAAATCTACTGAGATAGTGAGGGGAGATATCAGGTGGGTCTAGATTAGCAATCGATAAGCTGTTCCCTTGAAAGGAAGAGAAGTAGAAAAGACTGAGTAAAAGGAAACCAATCTTATAGTTCAAATAAAACAATCCTGGCCACACAATCGTTCCTAATGAACCTGAAATAACAGCAGCAGCAATATTACCACGTAGTAGTCGAGCAAGACCTAAGGAAAGCAAAATGCCAATCCCAAAGGTTGGAAACCAACAATGGAAAAAACCAGCAATAAAACCAATGGAAATGTAGTGATCGGACTTCTTGATGCGCAATAAACGCAAACTATCATACTTTAATTTCCTGAAGATTCGCAGCTTCATGGTAATTCTTCCTTTACTTGTGAATTCTACAATCTTTACATAGTAGCACTAAATAAAAAGGTTGAAAAGGTAATCTATAGGATATTACCTTCCCCGTTTGTAGACTAGAGTGGCGTTAATTTCTCCCCCGACTAGAATAATAATGGAACTTATATATAGCCACACTAGTAAGATCATTAACCCACCAAGACTTCCATAGGTTCTGGTGAAGTTCCCAAATTGATTGACATAGAGTGAAAATAAGAAGGACGTTGCAATCCAACCAAAGGTTGAAAATATGGCTCCAGGAAGTGCTCCTTTAAAAGTGATTTTGCGACTTGGTGCGAACATGTATAGCAAGGTGAACACAACAATCATGACGACTAAAGGAACTACGTATTGAAGTAAATTCCACAATCGATGAATTCGTTCTGAGAAATGAAATAAAAGAATAATTTGGTCTCCTAGCCAACCTCCGAATACCAGTAGAAGGATGCTAAGCAGGATCACAAATCCAAGAACGACAGTTGCTAGTATGGAAATACCTCTTACTTTCCATAATGCCCTATTCTCAATAGTGTCATAAGCTTTGTTAAGTCCCTTTACAACGGCATTGATGCCCCTTGAGGCTGCCCATAATGTGGCTAACATACCGAAAGAGAGTAGAGCTTGGCTTCTTCCTAGAGAAACATCTTTTACAATATCTTCAATAATGTTCACTGCTTCAATAGGTATGATTTCCCTAAGACCCGTAATTCTTTCTTCCATAGAAATGTTGGCATAACCAATGAGGGTCATTATAAAGATGAGGAATGGAAAGAAAGACAGAATAAGATAATAGGTTAATTGAGCACTGATGGCTTGAACATCGTCAGCACGTATTTTCTTGAATAGTTGTTTAGAGAAATCAATCAACCTTGCTACTTTACCTTTATTCATATTACCCCTCACTTGGAAAGTAATCGGATTCTAACTGCGTTCTTCTATAATATCATTCTACACGTTAGCAGAGTAATTAATCCCTTTCTATAAGATTTATCCAAATACGTACAAATACAGGTATGACACAAATATTACGATGCATGATAGGTGAAGAAAATGTATGTCTATAAGGGGTATTAATGTAGCTATATTCATGATATATTATTATTTTTCTAGTTATGCTAATGAAATGTAGGAGATGTCGAAATATGGTGTCACCCTAGAGCCATATAGTTTCATTTACCACCTCGCTGTGATATAACTAACATTGACAAAGATAATATAATTATTATTTAATAAATCATATGAGTTTAGTTGGATATATCTAATATGTTTCAATCGTTAGGCCAATTATTTCTAAACATAAGAGAAAGTTGAGTGTATATCTATGTTTGCATCTTTGAACGACACACGTATTTATTTCGATGTAGAAGGTTCCGGTTATGTACCTGTAGGTGAAAGTATGAAAAAGAAACCCGTCTTGTTTGCGGTTCATGGAGGACCAGGTAGTGATCATTCTGATTTCAAACCATGGTTGACTCCATTGAGTGAACATATGCAGATTGTTTATTTGGATCAACGATCCAATGGTCAATCTGATCGTGTAGATTTAACAACATGCACGCTTGATCAGCTTGCCGATGATATTGAAGCACTCCGACTATACTTGGGTCTTGGTCAAATATCTGTTCTTGGTCATTCCTTTGGGGGAATGGTAGCGCAGGTATATGCTACAAGATATCCTGAATCATTAGATAAGCTTGTACTAGTATGTACGGCACCAAGTTGGAATTTCTATGCAGATGCACTTGAGTATGCATCAAAGCATGCTTCTTCTGAACAATTAGCCGTGATTCCAGAAATGTTCGAAGGTCGTATTGAGGATGAAGCCCATGCGATTCGTTGGTGGGATGTTTGTTATGATCTTTATTTCCATGTCCATGATGAAGTAGTGATGAGAGAAACGGGAAATCGTCCTATTGGATCACTTGAGGTGGCTAATTATACATTCAAGAACTTATTGCCTTTATATGATGTTCGTCCTAAATTGACTTCGTTGCCTGTGCAGACTTTAATCATTGGTGCGGCATATGATTGGATTACTCCTGTGTCCCAAGCGAAAGAGATGCATCGTTTGATACCGGAATCCAAACTCGCTATCTTTGAGCACAGTGGACATATGCCGTTCATTGAAGAGCACGAAGCATTTATTGAGTTAGTCTCTGGTTTTATTGTTCAAGAGGAAGCTTAAGATTAAGACAATAAAAGTAAAAAGAGGTTTTGCATATGACAACTTTAGAGGATTGGAGAACAGCCCGGGAGCAATCCGTTGCGGAGTATCAAGGTGATCTTGCTCTCATTGGGCTACATACAATTCAACAATCGATGCAGGTTGAAGGGATCCCTGGGATATGGGCACCAACATCAGGCCGTTCTGGCCTAACACTCCGCGCAACGGCTGCTGACCAGATCCTTGTAGACGGGCAGCTTGTTGATGGTATGGTGACTTTAGAAAGTGATCATTCTATCGTTCGGTTCTCAGAAACATTGACGGCAGTTGCAACTGCACAACCAGGATCAGATCATCTATTAGCCGTATATGATACAAATTCGGAAGCCATGAGGTCGTATGAAGGGATCTCTTCATTCCCTTATAATGAGCAATGGATCATTGCAGCTGAATTTGTAATGAATGATAATGATAGAACAGTAGGGTTTGAACATAAGTCCGATGAAGAGGGAAGTATACGACAACATCAGTCTCCAGGAGATATTCATTTCATCCAAGAGGGCGTGTCGTATCGATTAACTCCGTTTGCTTCGGGTAGTGCACTCATTATCGTATTTGGTGATTTAACGAACGGTAAGGAATCTTACGGTATGGGACGAATGCTTCTTGTATCTCCTGATGTGGATGGTAAGGTCATGTTGGATTTTAATAAGTCCTTTTTGCCGCCATGTGCCTTTTCATATCATTTCAACTGCCCACTTCCGCCTGCACATCATCGCTTACCTTTTGAAGTGACTGCAGGAGAGAAGCAAGTGGTTTTTCGTTCGTAAATAGGTTTGTACAAATAACTTTAGGGAGTTGTATGAAATGTCATTTAAATTTTCCATGAGAAATTCAATTGCTACTTTGCTTGTCGCAGCATTATTCATTCTGCCAGCCTGTGGTAATGCAACTAGTACATCAAGTACAGGTGGTGCGAGTTCGAAAAAGGTTGTTAATATCGGAATCTCACACTCCCCAAGCAGTCTAAATCCGTTGTCACCTGTAGGGCTAGCGTCCTCTTATGTTACGGGTCTAATGTTCTTACCCCTTGTTGATATCGATGAAGATCTGACCTTCAAGCCAATGCTTGCAGATTCAATTGAAACGACAGATAATACAACATTTACGATTAAATTGAATGAGAATGCGAAATGGACAGATGGCACTCCTGTAACTTCTGATGATGTGATATTCACGTTGAAGTTGATGGCTAATCCCAAAGTAGCTTCTGTCTATGCCTATACATTTGGTATATTAGAAGGCCTTGATGATACAGGTTATTTGCCTGAAGGGAAGACAGAAATTTCGGGTGTGAAGAAAGTGGACGAGCATACATTAGAATTGAAGACGAAGTCTGCTACAACGTTGAATATTTTCAAAGACACCATCGGTAGATATCTACTGACTGTACCACAGTCTGCATTGAAGGATATTGCGCCTGAGAGTATTAATACTAGTGCTTATATGCAAAAGCCAACAGTTACCAATGGACCTTTTAAACTAGTTGAGTATAGTAGAGATCATTATGTTCAGATGGATGCCAACAAAGACTACTTCAAAGGCGCACCTAAACTTGAGCAGTTGAACTTCAAGGTGTTACAGGGAACAGCCATCTCTACACAGCTTCAAAGTGGAGAAATTGACATGAATATTCCTTCTGTTGGTGTCATTCCTATTGACGATTATGATAAGATTAAAGGATTAGAGGGTATAACTACAGTAGATGGTCCTGCTATCGCAAGTCAGTTTATGTATATCAATGAGAAATCTGTTCCAGATGCTAGACAAAGACAGGCTATTTCTTATGCTCTTAATCGCGAACTTATTGTGAATAACCTTCTTAAAGGAAATGGCGAAGTCGTGGATGGATTCTTTACAAGTTACAGTCCATATGTAGATCCAACCCTTAAACCCGTTTCATATGATCTAGAGAAGGCTAAGAGTCTATTGAAGGAATCTGGATGGGATACTGGCAAAACACTTAATTTGTCTGTTCTATCAGGAGATAGTACACTAGAGAACGCTGCTAATATTATGGCTGAGAATTTAAAGAGTGCTGGCATTAATGTGAAAATTCAATTGGCTGATCTTGCCACACTTATAGATAAGCTTGTGAAAATGGATTACGATCTAGGTATTCTAACGGTATCTCTAACACCTATCAACCCGTTACCTGACGTAGCATACTTCTTACAAAAAGGTAATCCTAATGGTTATAGTAATGGAGAAGTAGATAAACTGATCAATTCATTAAAAGCAGAAACAGATGAAGCGAAGATCAAAGAATACTATAGTGAACTTCAAAAGATTGTCGCTCAAGATGTTCCTATGCCTTCCATCTATTCAACTAAAGCATTGGGTGCCATAAATGATAGAGTAACTGGCGCTAAACCTAAGGACTTTGGTATGTTCATTAATGTGAATGAATGGGATGTTAAATAAGCATTGAACATCATGGGTTAATCAGATTATAAAAGGTGATGACAGAGATGAATGATTTGCTCGAGGTCAGTCATCTGCAAACGGCTTTTGACACGGACCAAGGAATGGTCATAAGTGTAGATGATGTGAGTTTTCGCCTACGGCCAGGGGAAACTCTTGCACTTGTGGGAGAATCGGGCTCTGGAAAGAGTGTTACAGCATTGTCAGTAATGCAACTCCTAGGAAAAGGTAGTCGCATTGTTGGTGGAAAAGTAGTATTTGAGGGTACAAATATATTAGAGCTGGATGACAAAGAAATGAGAGGAATTCGTGGGAATAAGATCTCTATGATCTTTCAGGAACCCATGACTTCTCTCAATCCGGTTCTTACCATTGGGTATCAAATGTGTGAATCGATCATGCTGCATTTGAACCTGAGTAAGAAGGAAGCTCGAGTAAGCGCGATTGAAATGTTGAAGAAGGTGGGCTTACCCAGACCAGAACAGATCATGGATGAATATCCATTAGCCTTATCTGGTGGGATGAGACAGCGGGTTATGATTGCCATGGCACTATCTTGCAAACCTAAGGTTCTCATTGCTGATGAACCTACAACAGCATTGGATGTAACCGTGCAAGCTCAGATCATGCAACTCATGAGGGATTTATGCAAAGAAGCAGGTACAGCCATTTTACTAATTACACATGATTTGGGTGTTGTCGCGGAAATGGCAGATCGTGTACTCGTTATGTATGCGGGTCAAGTGGTGGAAGAAACAGATGTGTTTACACTGTTTGATGAACCTGAGCATCCTTACACGAAAGGATTATTGAGATCCATACCTCGTATAGATACAGAAGAGTATGAGGTGCTTGAGTCTATCCCTGGCGTTGTTCCAACGAGATACCAGTATATTACAGGATGCCGATTCTATAATCGGTGTCCTATTGCGACGGAAAAATGTAAAGAGATACTTCCACCACTGGCTATAACGAAAGAAGATCATTATACTCGTTGCTGGGAAGTTGGTAACATAAAGGATGGGGTGTGGGAGGAAGCATATGAATAGTCAGAATATTATCCAACCCTCACCGCTTCTATCTTTAGAGAATTTGAAAGTTTATTATCCCATTCGTAAAGGGATTATTAAACGTAAAGTTGACAATGTGAAGGCCGTTGACGGGGTAAACTTAAATCTGTATTCAGGTGAGACACTTGGATTAGTCGGCGAGTCAGGCTGTGGGAAATCGACCATTGGGAAGGCCATCGTAGGTTTAGAGAAACCAACTGAAGGACGTATTCTTTTTGATGGGAATGATATCGCTGGATACTCTTCCAGAGAAATGGTATCCCTTCGATCTCAACTACAGATCATTTTCCAAGATCCTTATTCTTCTTTGAATCCTCGGAAGCGGGTAATTGACCTGCTGAGTGAACCTCTCAAGGTTCATGGAATTGTAGCGACTTCAGAGGTATCCAAAGAGGTAGATAGGTTGTTGGAACTTGTTGGGCTTCCACTGAATAGTAAGAACCGATATCCACATGAATTCTCTGGGGGACAACGCCAGAGAATTGGGATAGCGAGGGCACTATCTTTAAGACCGAAACTCATCGTTTGTGATGAACCTGTCTCTGCACTAGATGTGTCCATACAGGCACAAGTTCTAAATTTGTTAAAAGATCTACAGAAGGAATTAAACCTCACTTATCTCTTTATTGCACATGGACTTGGTGCGGTGAAGTATATAAGTGACCGGATCGCGGTCATGTATCTTGGGAAGATTGTTGAGCTTGGCTCGACACGGGATATTTTTCAGAATGCCAAACATCCCTATACTAGAGCATTGATGGATGCTTCACCTGTGCCTAATCCTCATTTAAGAAATAGAGAGCGAATGGTGTTACAGGGAGATGTTCCTAGTCCCGTTAATCCTCCCGAGGGATGTCGCTTTCATACTCGTTGTCCTATGGCTCAAGCCATATGTCGTGAACAGGAGCCTGAGTTGTTAGGAGATAGCCTGCACTCATCTGCCTGTTTTTTCTCTCACTGATGAAGATCCGAGGTGTTGTTGTCATTGTTTAATTACGTTATACGACGCATATTTATTGCGATACCAGTTCTTATTGGCGTAACTATTATTAATTTCATTATTATGAGTATGGCACCAGGGAGTCCTGTTGACATGCTGATTAGCCCACAGATTCCAGCAGAAGCATTAGCTGCAAAAAGAATAGAGCTAGGTCTCGATGCTCCAATCTATGTCCAATACTTCAGTTGGTTGAAACATTTGCTACAGGGTGACTTAGGGTTCTCGATGATTACTTATGAACCTGTTCTAAATATGATCGTCTCACGTATGGGACCTACATTATTGCTTATGGGAGTTTCCTTAATCATCGGAGTGGCTATAGCCATACCACTAGGCATATTGAGTGCTAGAAAGCAATATTCCAAATTAGATTATGCTGCAGTAACAGGTTCCTTTCTCGGCATATCTGTACCTAACTTTTTTCTTGGACTCGGGCTCATCTTTGTCTTCTCATTGTGGTTAAAAATTCTACCATCGAGTGGAATGACATCACTTGGCGGTGGAGGTGGGTTCAAAGATATATTACTGCATCTAATTATGCCGGTTATTGTACTTACGGCTAATGTTGCAGGACGAAACATAAGGTATGTTCGTTCAAGTATGTTGGAGATTATGGAACAAGATTATTTACGTACAGCCCGTGCAAAGGGACTTAAAGAAACTTTAGTTATTAATAGGCATGCTGTAAGAAATGCTTTGATTCCCATTATCACAGTACTCGGTATGGAAATTCCCATTCTATTTGGTGGAGCTGTTGTCATTGAACAGATCTTCTCGTGGCCTGGAATTGGTCAATTGACGATGTCCTCCATCATGAGTCGTGATTATTCTACGATTATGGGGCTCAATCTGACGGCTGCCGTCATTGTCATCATAGCTAATCTGTTGACAGATATAACGTATGCCCTGGTTGATCCGAGAATCAAATACAGTAAATAGAAAGCGGCGGTTTAATGAATTTATTTGAAAGATACTTCACAGGGCGTAAAGAACCGCAATTGGAACCGGATATGGGAATGGGATGGCCCGAGGGTGATGAAAGTACCATAAAGTTGTTTGCACGTCGGTTTAAGAAGCATAAACTTGCCGTTGCAGGACTTATTGTGATCATCATTATCACGTTGTGCGCGATATTCGCACCCTTAATCGCACCTTATGATCCTACTACGGTGACAGAAAGTTTCGGTGCTGCGCCATCAGCGGAACATCTCATGGGTACTGATCAGGTCGGACGTGATCAATTAAGTCGGCTTATTTATTCAGCTAGAGTATCTTTATCTGTTGGGATCGGATCCATTCTCATAGCAGTCGTTATTGGGACGGTTCTGGGTCTGATTTCGGGGTATTTCGGTGGTTGGGTTGATAGCCTTATTATGAGAATTACAGATGTGTTCATGGCTTTTCCCTATATTATGCTTATTCTTGTTGTTGCAAGTATTGTGGGGCCAGGACTTATGAATATGATCATTATATTAGGTGTGCTGGGTTGGCCAGGTGTCGCACGTTTAGTTAGAGGTAATGTACTAGCGATTAAAGAAACAGAGTATGTGAAGGCGAGTGTAGTGTTGGGATATTCAACGCCGAGAATACTATTCTCGCATATTCTTCCTAATACGGTGGCTCCTATTTTGATCTATGCTACCTCAGGAATAGCAGGTGCTATACTGGACGAGGCAGCATTGAGTTTCCTTGGCCTAGGTGTTCAACCTCCTACGCCAAGCTGGGGGAACATGCTTGCTAGTGCTCAATCTTTAACCGTATTGACATCACAACCTTGGTTGTGGATTCCACCTGGTGTCATGATCATATTGAGCGTATTATCGATTAACTTTGTGGGCGACGCCCTGCGAGATGCATTAGATCCAAAAAATAAAAAGTAAGAAGAACCGGTATTCCTGTAAGTGGGATGCTGGTTTTTTGACGAAAGGATATTGAAAATGGACGCTATATCTCAGAGAACGATCATACAACAAGCAATGGATTTCGTACGAACAGAATTAGAGAATGAGAGCAGTGGGCATGACTGGTATCACATCTATCGTGTGACTCAATCGGCAAAAGTGATTGCACAAGAAGAGGGAGCAGATCTCTTCGTATGTGAACTTGCATCTCTGCTTCATGATATTGCAGACCCTAAATTAAACGTTAGTGAAGAAATTGGGTTAAAGAGAGTGCAACATTGGTTGGAAGATCATGAGGTTCAAGCGGACACGATTAAACATGTCATGCAGATCATTTCCACGATGTCGTACAAGGGAGGCGGAAAACCTCCAATGTCAACTCTTGAAGGCAAAGTTGTGCAAGATGCGGATCGTCTGGATGCCATCGGGGCAATGGGGATTGCACGGGTCTTTGCATACTCCGGAGCAAAGGGGAGGAAACTTCATGATCCTTCCATAGATCCTCGGAAAGATATGACGGAAGAAGAATACCGGAATGGTGAAGATACAGCTATTAATCATTTTTACGAGAAACTTCTGAAGTTAAAAGACTTGATGAATACGAACTATGGCAGAACCTTGGCTATGGGCCGTCATCAATTTATGTTAGATTATCTAGATCGTTTCTACAGTGAATGGGATGGAAAGAAGTAAACCAAATACGATGAATTTTCCTATTGAGGAAGAATACGAAACTTTGAGAGACGTAAGAAGCCAATTAGTGATATCATTAAAGATAGTGCTAGGCATTAATATAGTTCACTTTATGATATGAATGATTGATATTGGGAGAGTCCACAGAGGCTTAGCGTTATACAACTTGCACTCATACTACTAGATATATAGAAAGGAACGTAGAATAATGACCTATAAAATGATTGTACTTGATTTGGACGATACGTTATTATGTGATGATCATACAATATCACCACGCACGAAGAAAGCATTGATGGACGCACAAGAGGCAGGGGTTAAAGTTGTTCTAGCATCAGGTCGCCCTACATTTGCAATGACACATATTGCTAAGGAATTAGAGTTAGAGAAATACGGAAGTTTTATTTTATCTTTTAATGGAGCCAAAATTATAAACTGCACCACCAACGAACAATTATTCAGTAGCACATTAACACCTGAAACGGTGCATGAGCTATACCATATTAGTAAAAAAGAAGAGGTTGGGATTCACACCTATATTGGGGACGATATCGTGACACCAGCAAACAATGAGTATACGGATATTGAAGGCCAAATCACAGGTATGCACATTATAGAAGCAGAAAATTTCATCGATGCCATTCAAGAACCTGTTGTAAAGGTGTTAATGGTAGGAGCACCAGAAAGATTGGTTAACTTGGAAAAGAAAATGCAACAACAACTCGAAGGTAAGTTGAATGTCGTACGTTCAAAACCCTATTTCTTAGAGTTCACCGAAGCGGGTGTAGATAAAGGAACAAGTTTGCATCATCTGATCAAGAAGCTAGATATTCAACAAGCAGAGGTTATTGCTATTGGAGACAGCTACAATGACCAAGCGATGATTGAATTCGCCGGACTAGGTGTCGCCATGGGAAATGCACCAGACGATATTAAAGCAATTGCGAATTATATCACCGATACGAACATGGAAGATGGCGTTGCAAAGGTCGTTGAGAAATTTATGTTGAACGAGATTGTACGCAATTAAAGCTATTCTTATTGTTGTCGAGCTAATAGAAAGGCTTTGCGACAATGAAATTAAAGAACCAGTCTACACGTTATTTTCGTGTAAAGACTGGTTCTTTTTAGTGATATTCAAGCTATAACTCGAAATGAGAAAACTTAAGATTTGACCGCTTTGATTAGGAATCGATGTTCATTTGTTTGAACGAAGCCATCTCGTTCGATTTTATCTTGTAGTAAATATAGTTGGTTAAAACATCTTTCCACTGAGAAATCAGGGAATTCCCATTCGATGATCTTCGCGTAATAGACTAACGCACCAATATCGTGAAATCGACGAGATAAGAAACATTCTCTTGCATCCAATATCGAAAATCCAGCAGTCACTAAATCATTCTTCGATTCTTCTAGATTGAACTCGGCATGAACATTGTTCGTATCATTTCCCAACAGAAATTTGGAAAGCTCACGGTTATTGCGCCCACCAACTTGCTGAGTAACAAACAACGCCCCAGGCTTCAGTATTCGGAATACTTCCTTGGCAGAAAACGACTCATGTCTATTAATAACTAGATCAAAGAAAGAATCCTCGAAGGGTAACTCCTCATCATGGAACACTTGCCTAACTTCAATCCCATAAGGTGGTAGTGTATTCTGGCATAACTCTACATTTGGAAGATATGTCTCAGTAGCATAGGTTGATCCTGCTGGCGGAGCGAGAGAGACCAGAAATTCACCACCCCCTGTACCCATATCTAACATCGTTGTGGATGGATTCATATAGGTGGTAACGATTTTTTTATAATCCCAAGGTGGATCTTGTGCTGTCGTCCGTTCTGAAATATAAGAGAAATCCCAGCCTTTAAAAGTCATTTGCTCTTCCGATTGCCACAATTTCTTTAATTCGTTAGTATTCATACTGTCATCCCCATTTCACAATGTTGTGGTAAATCCTGTGATGAGGCGCAGTTGACTGATAACTATTTCCTATAGCCCGGTACAATCTGTTATCAGATTATATCAACTGCACCGAGCAGTTACCGAATTTGAATCGCATCCTCTTGTTCACCATGCCTTTTAAACTAAAATATGACATAGTATTTAATTCGTCCTAGGGACTCATTTTCCTTTCGTGAAATCTATTAATATTTAAAATTTATCCGTTCCAATGGTAAGTAATTTGTACAACCCCAGAGGAGAATGTAGTTGTATTCACCATTTTTAAATTTATCTTTTGTTTTACATCAATAAACAATGGTTTGCCTTCTCCCAAAACAACAGGGTGAATAGATAATCTAAATTCATCAATAAGCCCCAAATGTATAAAAGTTGTAATGAGACTTGCTCCCCCATATAGCCAGATGTCTTTACCTGACTTGTTCTTCAATGAAGTTACTTCTTCAAGAATATGATCATTTATATATATTGCTTGATCATCAGTCGCTTGTTGTGTTTTGGAGAAAACATATTTCCTTTTACTATGAATCAAATTCCAAAGTTCCTTGTCAGTATTAGAGTCTTCCTCTTTGGGAGGATATTGTCCCCATAAATCATAGCTTTTTCTACCATAAAAAATGGTGTCAATTTGATTCAGAAATTCTCCGAACGCCATCTCCGTGTCCATAATGCACCAATCAATTTCTCCATTCGTCCCTTCAATAAACCCATCTAAAGTAACCGCTAGATCTAAAATTATTCTTCTCTGTCTTACGTTATTTTCCATAACTCTCTCACTCCTTGTTATTGTATTAAAATCATCATAAAATCTAATCACGACAATAATTGACGTTTAATATGGAGGTCTATATGAATAAATTTCAGCAATTAAATGCGGTGTGGCTATATATCAATCAAGCAAAAGTGTTTAATGCCAAGGACATCGCCGTGCAATTTAACATTTCAGAAAGAACGGTTCAACGGTACATTGCGGAGTTATCCGAACTGGGTTTACCCATTACCTCAGAAGCAGGAAGAGGTGGTGGTTATAGAGTCATGCCTAATAGATTATTACCTCCTATTTCTTTTACTCATGATGAAGTCTTTAGCATTTTTTTTGCTTATCAATCGATTGAACATATCCAAGGACTACCTTTTCAAGCCGATTACCATGCGGTCAGGAATAAACTAATGAATCAGACCGAAGTTAAGTTCAGAAGTGAATTAAGCGATCTAAGTGAATATATTGTATTTCTTACGCCACATCGACATTTCGAGAATCACTTTTTAAAAGAAATATTTATACATTCACGAAAAAAGGACACTATAATCATAGGTTATCAATCAAAGAATCAACAATCCGTGAAAAAGGTAATTCCCATCGGTTTGTATACATCAAAAGGTTTGTGGTATGCCCTAGCGTATGATGTTCCTAAAGATACAATCATTACTTTACGTGTAGATCGCATTAGTGACATGAAATTTGAACAATCGAACTTGGAGAGTCTACATTTACCAACGTTAAAAGAGTGGTTAAAGAATCAGGAGAATGAAAAAAGTTACGATTCTACAATTCAGTTTCATGTTGAATTAACGCGTGAAGGTGTAATGAAATGTCGGGATAATGAATTTTTAGAACAACATATTCATGAACATGATAACGGAACTGGATACGTAGAAATTGTTGTTCCGGAGACTGACCTTAACCATGTAACGGAATATTTTTTCACATTACATCAAGATGCCAAGATCATAAGACCTAAGGAAGCTGTCAACAGAACGTGTAAGATGGCAACAGCAATTTTGGCTCAATACAAAGGCTAAGCAGCTTATGAAGGAGAGAACATAATAACAATGAAGAGATGGACAATGATGCTTCTACTTTCAATAACGATGATCCTAGTTGTAGCATGTGGAAATAACACCAATAACGGTACCCCAAACACGGAAGAATCAGCTAAACAAAATAGTCTGGATGCCGTTAAAGCAAGCGGAAAGCTTAGTATCGGTACTGAGGGTACTTATGCCCCGTTTACATATCATGATTCGAATGGGGATCTAACAGGATTCGATGTAGAAATTGCGAGGGAAATAACGAGACGTATGGGCGTTACGCCTGAATTTATTGAGACGCAATGGGACGGGCTTATTGCGGGTATGGACGCTCAGCGGTTTCATGTGATTTTTAATGAGGTGTCTATTACAGATGAACGTAAAGTCAAATATGACTTCTCTGATCCTTATATTGTGTCTAGGGCATCGTTAATTGTCAGTACGAATAATACGGACATTAAGAGCTTTGCTGATTTAAAAGGTAAAAAGTCGGGACAATCCCTAACTAGTAACCTCTCCGAGATTGCTCGTGAGAATGGCGCAGAAATTGTGGCTGTTGATGGATTTAATCAAGCCGTTGATCTATTGAGCTCGGGACGTATTGATGCAACCGTTAATGACAGCTTATCCTATCTAGATTTAAAGAAACAAAAACCTGATGTGAAGATCAAGCAGGTCGATGAAGTTGCAAACGGATCTCAAAGCGCTGCCTTATTTCTCAAAGGGAATGATGAACTTGTCCAAGCAGTTAATCAAGCGCTAACGGAAATGAAAAAGGATGGGACGTATTTAAACATTTCTGAGAAGTATTTTGGAGAGGACGTTTCTAAATAATAGAGGGACTAAGGCTAACTTTATGCCAAAAGATCCAAGAAGGATGTCTGACAATGGATGAACGTCAAATTCAAATCATCATGGATTCATTGCTACCTCTGCTTAAAGCGGGGGTGGCTTTTACCACTCCCTTAACATTGATTTCATTTGTCATCGGGTTATTATTGGCCGTACTAACCGCGCTTGTTCGTATTTCCTCATGGACGATTCTTAAGTTAATCTTTCGGTTCTACGTATGGGTCATTCGTGGGACTCCACTCCTTGTACAGTTATTTATTATTTTTTACGGATTACCGGCCATTGGGATTACATTGGAACCATTAACAGCAGCTATTATTGGATTCTCGCTTAGCGTCGGTGCCTATTCCTCAGAGATCGTGCGTGCTGCTATTCAATCCATATCCAAAGGGCAATGGGAAGCTGCATTCTCTGTTGGTATGACAAGGGGACAGGCACTGCGGCGAGTTATATTACCACAAGCTACGAGGGTATCCGTTCCGCCTCTAGCTAACACGTTCATTGGGTTAGTTAAAGATACATCGCTTGCAGCAAGTATCACGTATATGGAATTATTCAGAACGTCACAACAGATCGTAGCTACAACGTACGAGCCACTTTTGTTGTATTGTGAAGTTGGTATCATCTATCTGTTATTCTGTACGGTTCTGTCTACACTACAGAACTACCTTGAGAGACGGTTGTCTAGATACTCTGCGAGTTAAAGGAGGAGAACCCATTGATTGAGATCCTTGATTTACATAAATATTTTGGCGAAATAAATGTACTAAAAGGGATTGATGTGAAGCTAGAAGATGGCAAAGTACTTGTCATTATAGGTCCCTCGGGTTCAGGGAAAACCACATTATTACGTTGCTTTAACTTACTAGAGATTCCCGATCGTGGGAGTATAGCGCTTGGTGATACGAAGCTGAGTTTTACAGAATCGAGGAAAATATCACAAAACAACATTGTAGCTTTTCGTAGAAAGACAGGCATGGTCTTTCAGTCGTACAACCTATTTCCACACATGACTGTGTTAGGTAACGTGATGGAAGGACAGATCACGGTACAGAAACGATCGAAAGAAGAAGCACGCAAACGTGCGTTGGTTCTTCTAGATAAGGTGGGGCTTGCTGATAGGTCGGACTACTATCCGCATCAGTTGTCCGGTGGGCAACAGCAACGCGTAGGGATTGCTCGAGCGATGGCAGTTGAACCAGAGGTACTGCTGTTCGATGAACCCACATCGGCACTTGACCCTGAATTAGTAGGAGAAGTGTTGAAGGTGATTAAACAATTGGCAGCGGAAGGGATGACGATGGTTATTGTTACCCATGAAATGAAGTTTGCGGCAGATGTCGCAGATCAGATTATATTATTGGAAGATGGTCATGTCGTAGAAGAAGGACCACCGCAGGACGTCCTTGTGCATCCGAAAAGCCAACGTGCAATGCAATTTCTCAACCGGCTGAGTGGTGAAGCGGATTAACTGCTAACATGAAATATCGAACTCCGATAACCACGATGAACTGTGGTTTTTTGAGTTTTTTGAGTTGCAAGTTTATGAGGTACAGTTAAATTCGTCAAAAAATAGAATTATAGTTATAAACAATAGAAATGTTCAGTCAAAAAACGTGTAAAAGAAACAATAATTACCAAAATAATACTCCAAAAATGACAAATAATGTGTTAGAGTATGATAAATATCATAGATACATATAGGACATGTGTGAGATTCGATGTCGTAATGGAGGGGAGACATGAAGGTAAGTATTGTTGTGTTAGCTCAACATATTGAGTTCTTAAAAGAATGCCTCAACCGCATTAAACGTTTTACTGACTGTTCTTATGAATTGATAGTCGTCAATGATGGTGGTGGACCTTTTATGGGAGAGTGGCTAGAACAGCAATGTACAATTCGAACGATAACAGCTCATAATCCTATCGGTGTAGCATCAGGATATAACGCTGGAGCAAGGGCGACAACTGGTGATATTATTGTCTTTCTTCGTGATTATGTTAGTGTGTCAGAACGCTGGTTAACCTGCTTGTTATCCTGTTTGGCTAAGCATAGTGATGCAGGTATGGTTGGACCGATGTCCAATGATGTTAGTGGCAGTCAAAGAGTTCCCTATACCTGTGAATCGTTACAACAATTTGATAGGGTAGCTCATGCTATGACTCTTACTAGAGCAGGAGAAACAAGAAAAGTGACGAGGATACTTAGTCAGCTCTTTGTAATACGTAAAGAAACGTTCACAGAACTGAGAGGATTCGATGAACGATTTGGTCTGGAGACCTATGAGGATGACGATATTTGTTATCGTGCACTTCAACAAGGTTATAGTCTCTATATTTCTGAAGATTGTTTCGTTCATACGGCTACACAACTAGAGGTACATAATGATCCACAAGGGTATGTTAAGCAGTTGCAGACGAATAAAAAGAGAGCATTCGAGAAATGGGGAATGGATCTTACAGACGCGTTGGATCAATGGGAATATCCAATAACGGTAAGCCTCTGTATGATCGTCAAGAACGAGGAACAAACGTTAGATCGTTGTCTCTTAAGCATATGTGATGTCGTTCATGAGATCATCATTATCGATACAGGCTCGGATGATCGTACGAAGGAAATTGCTACTCGTTATACCGATCAAGTATACGATTTCGAATGGGTCAATGATTTCGGCAAAGCACGCAATTATGCTTTTAGTCTGGCAACTAAAGAGTTCATTTTGTGGATGGATGCAGATGATATTATGCTGCCTGAGGATGCTACGAATTTCTACAAACTTGTTAACGCTTTAAAGTGGGATATAGACGCAGTATCTATGCATTACAATCTAGGTTTAGATACAGATAATAATGTAACTTCGAGTCTTCGGAGAAATCGCCTTGTGAAACGGGACAAAGGATTCCAGTGGATTGGAGCTGTTCACGAATATCTAGAGGTTCATGGTCAAATCCTTCATTCTGATATTTCGATAACACATAAGCGTGAACATACGAATGTTCAACGAAATCTATCCATTTATGAGCAACGAGAGAACGAGGGGGTCCGGTTCACTGCACGGGATCTGTATTACTATGGCAACGAATTGTCAGATCATAAATTATGGGAACGGGCAGTTAAAGTGTACGAGTTATTTCTAGAGAGTTCTACGGGCTGGGTCGAAGACAAGATTGTGGCTTGTGGGCGTGCGGCGGATGCTTTGCATGCTCTTGGACGCACAAGTGAAGCTAAGGATAAGATTCTATTATCTTTCGCATATTCTTATCCGAGGGCAGAGAATTGTTGTAGAATCGGCAGCTACTTTATATACGAAGAGGACTATGAGGCGGCAATTCCGTGGTACAGACAGGCAACAGAAATAGGTCGGCCTATTGATCAAGGGACGCTTCAGATGCATGACTATTGGACTTGGATACCTCATCTGCAATTATGTCTATGTTACGATCGGTTGGCTCAATATGAAGAGGCTAGTCGTCATAACGAAGTTGCAGCAGGATATGTTCCGACAAATAATATTGTTATGGCGAATCGACACTATTTTACAAGTATGAATGTTTATCGTGAAGAGATGAGTAACTAATATAAATTCATTGGAGGTTTCTATTTTGAACCATAAGAATGTAAAAAAACAAGAACGAGCTTTGAAGAAATATAGGAATTACATACATGCGAATGATAAGAAGCAACCTATTGCTAAAACCATGTTGGCATTTCTATTAGTAACTCAATTATCAGGTAGTCTTACGGGTCTACAGTCTTTTGGAGTAGGCGTTGCCAGCGCAGCAACCTCGAAGTTCTCAGATGTTAATCCGAGTTCATGGGCTTATAAAAATATAACAAAAGCGGCTGCTTTGGGAATTGTTGAAGGGGACAAAATGGGTCTTTTCAATCCCAACAGTCCCGTAAGTCAACAAGAAGCTGTAGTTATGATGATCCGTCTACTTGGTATAGAGGGCCCACCTACAAATACGACCAAGTTAAGTCTACAAGTGGATGATTGGGCTCAAGATTGGCTCTCACTGGCGATCGATAAGAAACTAGTAGTTATTGGTGAAGAGATCGGGACACCGGTTGCTTCATGGGGCAAGACAGCAGCAAGCCGCGAGTGGATTACAAAGATTCTTATTCGTACATTAGGTAAAGAGAACGAAGCTCTAACATTGAGCAATAGCAGTTCATCCTTCAGTGATAATGTGTTCATCTCACAATCCAATGTGGGGTATGTTAATGCTGCTGTTAAATTAGGCATCATTAGTGGGTATCCAGACAACAACTTTAAACCAAAAGATTCAATGACTCGATCTCAGATGGCAAGTATACTGGGAAATGCAGAACAATATGCTAGTAATCTAAAAGACCGGGTGGTACGCGGAACGGTCTTAAAGATTACCTCTGATAGTATTACCGTGTCAAACAACGGTGGAGAGACTAAACAACTTCAACTAAATTCCGATTCTTTTGTTTACGGTCAGAATGGGATTGGTACAGCTATAGAAATAGGACAAGCAGTCACTTTGGTATATTCTGGGGGCATTGCTTATTTCGTTGAAGTAACAGCAACTCCAATAAGTGAAATCGTAATTCCAGGTGTTAAAGGAGACAAAGGTGATTCAGGTTCAACAGGTGCTACAGGATCAACAGGTGCTTCTGGAGCCACAGGTGCCACAGGAGCAACGGGAGCAACTGGGCCAGCAGGTCCTGCTGGAGCAGGTTTAAATGGGATACTTACATTTGATCTTGTGGCCTCATCAGGCTATTTGGTGAATCAAGTTGTAACTTACAATAACAGCACATATGTAGTGAACAAAACATCGCCATCCGGTACGCCAGGTAGTTCCTCCGATTATACAGTTCTAGCAGCGGCTGGAGCGAATGGTGTTGATGGTGCAGTTGGAGCAACAGGAGCGCAAGGGATCCAAGGACTTCAAGGAGTCACGGGAGCTATAGGTCCTACAGGAGCAACAGGAGCACAGGGTATTCAGGGGAACTCGGGAGCTACGGGTGCAGTAGGACCACAAGGAACGCAAGGGATTCAAGGAATTCAAGGGGTCACAGGACCTTCTGGTGCTACAGGAGCGATAGGTGCAACAGGAGCGATAGGTGTTACAGGACCGCAAGGAATCCAAGGAATTCAAGGAGCTACAGGTCCAGTAGGCCCAGCAGGCCCAGCTGGAACTGGTGGAGGGGCAGGCAGTATTCTTCCGTTTTCTTCTGGGTCACCTATCACTATGACTACTATAATGGGAGGGTTACCTGGTAGTGTAGGTGTACTTGGTAATGGAAGCTCGAACAGTTCACTTACTGATGTTGGTGGAAGCATTGATATTACAGGGTCACCTTCAGCGGTTATTAATTATGCGTTTGTAGTTCCACGTAATGGGAGTATTACGGGCATTTCGGGCTTTTTTAGCAATACCACTGCTATGGCGATGATAGGGACAACTTTAACCATCCATGCGCAATTATATAAATCAACATCTAATTCCAATATATTTAATCCTATCTCAGGTGCATCTGTAGACTTGCCACCACTAACAGGGGTTCTATCAATTGGTTCTGTTACATCAGGGACATCGCCAATCTTAAACATACCTGTAGCAGCTGGTGACCGCCTAATGTTAGTTTTCTCATCAACGGCTACGGGTTTAACTCTGTTAAATACAGTAAGTGGCTACGCCAGTGCAGGCGTTACAATTGAGTAAAGTCATAAATTAAGATCTCAAATTTACGGAGGACTGTAACTATTATGAAGAAAAAATGGCTACTTGTTATATGTTTCACAACAATTCAATTATTCTCTCCCCTCCTGACAACTACTCAAGCACAAGGGAGTTCAGCTTTATTAGACACACTTATCGAATTAAACGATGAAGCATTGATCAATAGTGCGGACCAAGACAACCTAGAATTATCTGATCTGGAATCACCCAGCGCACCCACATTGTCATGGACTCGGAATATGACAGACAGTATACGCCTTGAATGGACACCAGCAACAGATAATATCGGAGTAAGCCGTTACCAAGTGTATGAGGAGATTCCGGTGATCACGAGTGTTACATCAGCAACGTACTCAAATTTAGTAACAACGGTATTCTCCGCGACGTATTCGGTGAACATGACGGAATTAACGGCTGGAAGATCTTATACTTTTTCTGTGAAAGCCGTAGATGCTGTAGGAAATGAATCAGAAGCGAGTAATTCGGTGACTGTATTCTTAAAAAAAGAGGATTCTCAGGTTGGAACAACAATCTCGATGGGAAGCTTTCATTCGATGCATACTTTAGCGATCAAGAGAGATGGTACGCTTTGGGCGTGGGGTAATAATAAGGAAGGGAATTTAGGAGATGGGAGTTCCGATTATAGCTTCGTTCCTGTACAAACGCTCCAAATGAGTTCGGTTATAGCTACTTCTGTGGGACAGAATCATTCTCTAGCCCTTAAAGAGAATGGCACAGTGTGGGCTTGGGGTGCAAATACGGAAGGGGAATTAGGTGACGGTACCGTTAAGAATTCGCTTGTTCCTACTCAAGTTGCAGAGTTAACCGATATTATAGCAATACAAGCAGGCAGACAACATTCCTTAGCTTTAAAAAGGGATGGAACGGTATGGGCATGGGGTTCAAATATCTATGGTCAACTTGGCGATGGAACGACTATCAATCGCTTAACTCCTGTACAAGTAGCGGGTCTGGACTCTATAACGTCTATTTCTGGTGGAGACTTTCACAGTATGGCAGTTAAAAGTGATGGATCGGCGTATGCGTGGGGATCTAATGGATATGCTCAATTAGGTGATGGCACGACAGAGAACCATGTGACACCATTACAGATTCTAGGATTAAATGACGTTAAGGCTCTATCAGGTGGAATCTTCCACAGTATTGCGCTAAAAAAGGATGGTACGGTATGGACATGGGGAGATAATAGTTATGGGGAACTTGGGAGTGGAACCTTGACGAATCATTCATCTCCTATACAGGTTCCCACGCTAAATGATATCACTCAGATCTCTGCTGGAGGTGTTCATAGTATGGCTCTTCAAAGTGATGGTACGGTATGGGCATGGGGGTTCAATGGGTATGGTCAAATCGGTGACGGTTCAACTACTACAAGATTACTCCCAACGAAGTCAGTTATACATGATTCAATCAGCTCCATCTCAGCTGGGTATATGAGCAATAGTGTGGTAAGTAGTAATGATACAATCTTTACTTGGGGATGGAATGGATTTGGGCTATTGGGAAATGGTACTGAACATGATTCTATCAATCCACAAGAAGTGAAGGTTGTACCTCAAGTCGGAGACTTGTCCTTAAAAAAAAAGACTGAATAATTTTAAAAGGACAGCGAGTAATCGCTGTCCTTTTTTTGATTTTTTAAATAACGAGGGATGATAACGATAATTCATGGTTTCATCAAACTATATACACTGGCAAGCGTTTTTAATATAGATCGCTTCTTAATCAAGGTGTCATGTCGTACATATTGGAGAAAACAGATGTCCGGAGGTATCACATTAAATGAGATTCTACACAGATCCCAAAGGGGAAGCCTACAAACTTCTCATAGATTTTGTGGTTGAACGTACAGATAAATTCGTCCTTTCAGAGATGGATCCCGCCACAGAAAATAGAAAACGATACGTTGAGTTGATGCGTAAATTAGAGCCTTTTTTAATAGAACAATGTACGATGGAGGAAATGCAGAGAAAGAGTGGGTCCAACTATTTCGAAGGTACTTACTATAAATATCGGTGCTGTAAGGATGCTGGAAGTGTGTTGAAGGAAGCAGTTAATGGCTTATACGACTGGTTACAACCGAATATGCTGGAGGATCTATGTTTTTGGGATTCAAATGGAGCGGACTATCTTTACACCATTGCTCATGAGGAAGTATGCGGTATGTATACCTAAAAGTACGATTTATTATTAAATCGCATTCCCCCTGAAATAGGTAGGTTGAAGCAATTAGAGTGTTTAAACATTAGTTACACGGGGATTGAAGAATTACCACTCGAGTTGGAACGGTTAACTAGGCTTCGATTTTTGAATGTAAGCAATAGCTTGATTAAGACTAAGCCAACATTTATATCCGTATGTCAAATTTAGAGTATGTTAATTTATCGGATCATCTAACCGGAGTGAATGAAATTAAACGTCATTAAAGATCAATTTTTGCGTGTTAGACATGGTTCTATTCTTGTTCATAAATATTAATGAAGTGAGGTTAATACGATGAAAATATCTATTCGCGTGAGTATCACAATAGTTATATTCTTAATGTGCTTCATGATGACAGGTTGTACCTCACAAAATGCATCTGATAATACTCAACCAGCAGAACCTGTAAATACCATAGCAATGGAGTCGCCTAAGGTAACAGAATCGAAAGAAGAGAGAGTATATTCTATCGTTAAAGAAATCAATATTGAAGAGAAAATGAAGGAAATACTACCACTAATCGCTAACATCAACTGGCATACATACAATGAGACGAGTGGTGAACAAACCATGGAACTAATAGAATTCCTTTACTTGAACCAAAAGTATATCGATGCTGCCAATTTCCCGAATCTTATTCTGGCTACGAAGGGATTGGATGGTGCATGGAGCGAATCTTTTGCAGCAATTGTTGGAGGGTTATTTACTAGAGACAGAGATGAGTTTATTAAAGCGTTAGCAGATACGGTTGATTTAAGTCAAAGGAAAAAGGTTATTGAATATATTGCCTACAATCTTCGTTATCAGGATGTGAAACCAATCATAGAGGAATTGAAACAGTTGAGTACTAATGATGAGGTTAGTTCTGGTGAAAGAGAAGTTATTAAGGCCTTAATACTGAATTTAGAAAGACCTTATTAAAAGAAAAGGGCAAAAGCGCGAAAAACGTGCTTCTGTCCTTATAGCTATCAAAGATTATTCTTTTAACCTTTTTATTTCCTTGATTAAAGCTTTGACTGTATGACCATTCATCCGCATAGCTAGACTATCAATATTAGCCATATCCTCCTGATATGCTGATAAAACATAGTTGTCATTAACAATGTAATAGGTTCCATATCTCGTAAAGAAATAATTTCCTTCAGGATATTTAGATGGCTTTTTTATCGCGGTGATTATTTTCATTCCAGGTTGTAAGTTGGGTTCCATATCTTTGAAATCAGCATTGTATATAAGATTAATATGATCAGGGACGGGTTCACCAAGAATAATTGTATCGACGATAACTTCATATGGTGTAAAAGAAGGTTGGTAAGTAGGTATACCCAAGTTTTGATCTTTCTCTCTTAATTGAGCTTCAGGTGTTCCAGAGTCAATGATATCTAACTTATAGTTTGGTAAAGCATCCACAACATCAGCTATAATAACGGTTTCTGTATTATTTAGGACTTCTTCAAAACTAAGAGGACGGGCATTAATATTCTCAGAATATTTATTCGTGACAGGATATTGAGTACGTAATTCATTTATTCGTTCTTGTGTAAGAGAATTGGAGCGACCATTTATTAGCACTGTAGTGATAATAACGATGAATAAAAGACAAGGTGCTATTAAGAATAACCTTTTCTTCCATTGTTTCATTATTATTAATTCTCTCCTTTTTTGTTGGAATTAAGAATTCGTTTGTAAGTCTCAATTGCAAGGGCACGGGAGCCTTTGAGGTCAACTAGAGCTTCAGGTTGAGGAAGATGAATATCTTTATTGGATAGGTGTGCTAGTTCAGGCATCCATCTTCGAATATAGGTTCCTTCTGGATCATGGGTTTGAGACTGAGTTACGGGATTCATGACTCGGAAGTATGGGGATGCATCAAATCCTAACGATGAACTCCAGAGCCATCCCCCACGGTTCAACACGTTATCGTAGTCACTTAATTTCAGACGGAAATAACGTTCACCGTAAATAAATGGGCATCCTAGATTCTTCGTTAAGAACATCGCAGTGATCATTCGCAGCCGGTTAGGCATCCATCCGGTTTCATTAAGTTGTCTCATCGCAGCATCAATGATTGGGACTCCTGTCTGTCCTTCAGCCCAAGCGGGGAAATGAACTGTACTAAGATCGGAGAAATCGAATATCTTCTCATATCTAAAGTAGTCTGGATTCAATTGAGCTTGGTATAAGTAGAAATCACGCCACGCCAGTTGTCGCAGCCATGCCTCGGCATGTGCATCTTCATCCACGCCTGTAAGGTTATAATAGATATCGCGTACTGATAAAGCCCCGATATTTAAATGACGGCTTATTTGACTAGTCCCATCCTTGGCATATTGGTCGCGGTTATTCGAATAGTCGTATATCCCTACATTGAAGAACTGTTCAAGCGTTTGAAACGGATGATCACGATCTGTTTCTATCGTTGATTGATTTTCTCCGCGCAAAAGATTTGCTATCTCTTCTGGTATAGGAAATGTGCTCTTCGTCTCGTCGGCCAGATCAGTAGTTTCTAGATCATTAAGCGTTGCGGAATAAGGGGGTCTTGACTGTTCACTGATAAAGACACGCCAGCGCCGATAGAATGGAGTGAACACTTTATAAGGTTCAGTTCGCCCGCTCCACTGTGTGAAGTCTTGTAGATCAGCCAGTGTCCCATCCTCATAGGAAGTTAACTTGACTCCTTGTGAAGATGCGGTCTCCCGAAGATCAAGGTCACGCTTCAGCGCATAGGGCGTATGATCAGCATGAATGATGATCTCATCTATGGGGTGGTTCTGTAAGAGTTGCCGAACGACCACAGAGGGCTCTCCGTATAAAATATGAAGGTGTTTGCCTAAGATATCATATTGTTGTTGCAGTAATTTAACATGATGAAGGAAATTAACACCACTATGTTCAAGTCCCCTGTGATTCCGCAATAGAAAAGAGTCAAGAATGAGTACATGCAGACTTGGACGCTGGGCATATCGTATAGCATCAAAAGCTGGAAGGTCGTTGATGCGCAGATCTTTACGATGGATGAAAAGGATCATGAATGCTATCTCCTTAGCGAAAGTATATTGAACAAGTATATGCGTAACATAAAGTATGTATTAAATAAGCGAAAATATCAAAGTGTTATGCCAGTGTTAACCCAATATAAGTGAATTGTAAATGTTGTTATTAGTTGAACTATTGATATAAATTTATTATTTGTGTTAACATACTGAATGAACGTTCAGTATAATTGATGGCGATCTATTCGTTAAGTAGCGGAATGGAGTGGAACTATGTGAATAAAAAGCAGTTGCAAAGTGAAGATACGAAGAGAAGAGTTGCGGATGCTGCAAGAAGCCTATTTGTACAAAAGGGTTATAAGGCAACTTCGATTGAAGATATCGTAGGAGCAACAGGTAGTAGTAAAGGAAATATCTATTATCATTTTAAAAGTAAGGAAGGGTTGTTTCTCTATTTAATCGATGAGTGGGATCAGGAATGGGAGCAACAATGGAAAGAAAAAGAATCACTCTATGAAACAACGACAGACAAGATGTATGGGGTTGCTGAACAAATGGTACTTCAAGATTTAAACCATCCCTTAACCAAAGCAGCAGATGAATTTTTCAATAGTGAAGAGAAGGCAAGTGATGTTGAAGAAAGAATAATGGAAATGGTGAATGGGCATCTTAACTTCTATCAAAAATTGATACAACAAGGAATAGATCGCGGTGAATTCAAGGCGAACAATGTTGAGAGTCTTTCGGTTATTTTTGAAAGTTTAACAATGGGGCTTAGTCAAATGTCTCGTAAGTTAAACCAAAAGGATGCACTCTCCCTATATCATTTAGCAGTTAAAGTCTTTCTATATGGGATTGCAAAAGAAACAGACTAGTTTTTAATTAGAATGATAGAATGTGTTCCTATTGTAGAACGAACATTCAGTATAAAAGGTTAAAGTATATCACATCAAGAGAAAACGATATTTCGGGGGATTATTTATATGACATTATTATTAAGAAATAGGGGCGCACTATTGCTCCTGATGGTTAACATTTTTCTAGTTTTTACAGGTATCGGTTTAGTTGTACCCATCATGCCTACTTATATGACGGAACTACATATTAGTGGAAGTATTATTGGAATGCTTGTTGCAGCATTTTCGTTAACACAATTATTGTTCTCGCCAATGGCTGGTAGAATATCAGATACATGGGGACGGAAAAAAATTATTGTGTTAGGGATGATTATCTTTGCATTATCCGAATGGTTATTTGGATCGGTTAGTTCGACTTATTTACTTTTTTTAGCTAGATTTCTTGGGGGAATCGGGGCAGCGTGCATTATGCCAGCAGTCATGGCATATACCGCCGATGTTACTTCAGATGAAGAACGGGCTAAAGGGATGGGCTTCATTACGGCAGCTATTACAACGGGGTTCATCATCGGTCCAGGGATCGGAGGAATTTTAGCCGAGTATGGTATACGAGTTCCTTTCTATGCAGCAGCTATAGCAGGTGCTGTAGCAGCATTAGTTACTGCACTTATTTTACCTGAATCCTTACCAGCAGACAAACGTAAGAAAGTCATAAAGACAGATAAAAGAGAAAGCCTTTCTGTTCAGTTGTTACATTCCTATAAAGAACCTTACTTTTTAAGTTTAATCATTGTATTTGTTGCATCTTTCGGGTTAGCGAACTATGAGACTGTTTTTGGTCTGTTTGTTGATCACAAGTTCGGTTTCACACCCAAAGATATCGCCTATATTATTACGTTTGGGTCCATATCTGGTGCTGTTGTACAAGCGACCGTATTCGGATGGATATTGAATCGATTTGGAGAGAAGAATGTAATCTCCTTTAGCTTGATTATGTCAAGCATATTCGTACTCTTAACTCTTTTTGTACACAAGTATTGGTTGATTGTTGTAGTTACGTTTATTGTCTTCTTAGCAATGGATGTATTACGTCCAGCTATAAGCACACAAATGTCTAAAGTTGCCCCTGAACAACAAGGGTATGTAGCGGGTCTGAACTCGGCTTATACAAGTCTTGGGAATATTGCTGGACCTATCGTTGCAGGATTTTTATTCGACTTAGATATTAATTTTCCTTATGTATCAGCCGCGATTGTCTTAATGTTATGTTTCGTATTATCGTTGAAAGGAAGAAGAGGTAGAGTATCTGAATCCACTAGTTAACTTTCGTAATCTTTAGTGGTCAACGTTATGAAATGGAGGAGAATAATTGAGATCATTGAATAAATTCATCAAATTATGCATTGCGGTTGTCTTGATATTCATCATTATATATCTGGGATCGCTTGTGGATTTCATCTTTACACCTTTGCTCTCGTTGATGAGTATTATTATGATTCCATTAATGTTAGCCACCTTTTGTTATTACCTATTACGCCCGCTAGTGAATAAGTTGGAACGTCCAAAACTAAATAGGTCATTGGTTATTCTAATTATTTATTTAGTGTTTGCTATCCTAATCACCATATTTATTATTGTAGTGTTTCCATTATTACGTACTCAATTTTACAATTTAGTAAATAATGCTCCGAATTTGCTAATTTCTTTTGGTAATAAGTTAGAAGAATTAGAACAGAATGGATTTCTAGCATCGATACTTCCAAAGGATACAAGTCCTTTAACTCAGTTGACTGAATATCTGAACAAAGGATTCTCGCTATTGTCTAATTACGTGGCAGGCATGTTTTCTTTCGTTTCCAATTTCGCAGTCATTATATTGACCTTTCCGATTCTTCTGTTCTACATGTTGAAAGAGGGAGACAAGTTTGGACGGAAAATAGTAAGTTTCATGCCCAAGCGTTTTCGTGATGAAGGTCGTAAAGTTATGAAAGATATTGATCATGCCCTTAGTGGATTCATCGTGGGTAGGGTTGTCGTCAATGTAGCGCTTGGTGTTCTAATGTATATTGGATTCCTTATTATTGGTCTACCGTATGCGCTTCTGTTGACAGTGATATCTGTTATTATGAACTTCATACCATTCATTGGAGCAATTCTCTCTGCGATCCCGATTGTCATTATTGGCTTGATTGAATCACCTTCAGTTGCGATCTGGTCGTTAGTGGTGATCTTAGTTGCACAACAAGTTCAGGATAATTTAATATCACCGTATATTTTTGGTAAACAGTTAGATATTCATCCTCTGACGACGATTATCCTAGTCATGGTTGCTAGTGATGCTTTCGGTATTATTGGTATGATCGTCATTATTCCCGTATATATGATTGTCAAAATCATCGTTGTGAAGTTGTATGAGCTTTTCGTTAAACAGAAGTGGGAAGATGCTTAAACCAGTTGATAGGATATTTAGGTTGTTCGAGTAATAACTTTAATATTAGAGAGGGGAAGTCGCATAAGCGGCTTCTCTTCTTTGGTGTTGGGATAATTAACGGCTAAAATGTGAAATGAACAAGATCATAAGTCTTCTATAGGCTACATATAAATAGATAGAAAACATAAGTTGTGTGACGGACACGACGGACTGTTCGATCGATAAAGTGATAGCAATAGACTAATGCATCATTCTATATCGTTCGTTGTTCTATCATTTAGAAATTGAAATTACTGAAATGGGGAATTTATTCATGGCAAAGACAAAACGTGGACATGCACTTTGGACTCTACCATCACGAGGACGTGGCACATGCCCAATCTGCCATAGTACGCGAATTAAGCTGCTTTATCCAAGAGTAACAACAGCGGGAACATCGATTAAGGTGTGTAAGCGTTGCGACAAGGTGTCACAAGCGAAAGTAGATGCATCAACAAAGTGAAATCCTGCTGTAGGATACCCGTTGTGCTAAATGGTTCATGCATTTAGTGCAACGAGGTATCTTTTTTTTTGAGTATTTTCGTAAAAAATTGAGATTAATAATCCATTAACCACGTTAATCAGATATACTAAACATAAGCTTGGTGCAGCAACGATTGCTTCCACAGGTATAACAAGACGTTTTTATAAAGACTCCACGCACATACACATGAGGGTCCATTGAGGGTTCCCATCCGATAATTAATACATCTTCTGACCCAAGGCATCGCTCATGCGATGTCTTATTGTGCCCCGTACACGACCACGTTTCCCAATAACCTTACTACTATCTACTGGTCACATCGCTGTTCCTAGCAAATTTAGTTCCTTTCATAGATATGGTTGGCTGTTATAATGTGTGTAGGATGAAACGGTTAGGAAGAAGGTTACTACATGTATCTGGAATTTCACGAAAATGAATATAAGTTGATTGCAGAGAGCCTAGAGATAGAATTGTTACCTAAGGAATTTGCTCTCCTTCAGTTTCTACATCGAAATAGGGGACTTGTGTTTAGCCGAGACCAACTTTTAGAGAAAGTGTGGCCACTAGAATATCCCGTAGAGCGAACGGTCGATGATCATGTTTATCGTCTGCGCAAAAAGCTAGGAGCTCTGAAAAGATTGGAACTTAAGACAGTTCGAGGCATCGGGTATAGTCTGTGCGTACAAGATTATACCGCAATGAAGTTAGCCAATCCAACAATAAAGGATACAGAACTGCACGAGACAATGATGGAAGTGTTAGGGAAATACCATCGATATGGTCAAGGGTATTCGATGCTGACTCTTGCCCGCCAGCAGGACATACTGGGCTATGAGATGGACCCATTCTATTCAATATGTATTCATTTTGTACAAGGTGATTTGGAGTGGCTGTTGAATACGGATGAGGTGGGATTTGATGAAAGATTGTACTGGTTACTGCTGTTTTATATGTACAGCGGTGATCCCAAGACAAAGCTATCTTTCTGTGAACATATACTTAAGAGCAATCTATTATCTGCTTCCCAGCACAAGGAGTTGGAGATTCTTAATATACTAGATTTATATACGCTTACAGGAGAAACGAACAAGGCCTTGGAACGTTTAAAGTTGACACATGAAGTTATCGTCGAACCAGGATATGAGTATTTCATCCCAGTAACAGCCATCACAGAGATGTTTGTTCATATCGTGGATGGAGCTCCGAACGAAGAATTAGAACAGATAGCAAAGCGAATTGATGCGCTGTTGCTGGTTAATCCCTTTTTACGAGAAATCGGTAGTTACAATGTGGTGAAGGGATTGTGGAATTTGCGGAGCAAGGCATGGAAAGAAGCAGAGAGCCTGTTAGACGAGGGTCTTCAGGTACTGGTTATGTCTGGGTTCGTACCTATGCTTCTGTGTGCGTTGCACCGTATTGTATACTATTGCAATAGGATCCCTTGCAAGGAATCCTTAAACCGTAAGTACATAAGGATGTTGGAAGAAGAACAAGAGAGATTAGGGTTGAATCGACTGGCACAACCCTTGGAAAGGACACTGCAAAAGGTTCTGACTACCCTCTGACAATCCTCTGACAATCCTCCGTTATAGTACAAATATGAGCTGTATACGCTTATAATTCGTAACTTTAGAGGAATGAATGATGAATGCTTCAAGAGAGGTAGGAACAAGCCTGCTTCATAACAAAATGTACATGCGCATATATAGCGCATTCGCCACAGCTACCTTTGGAGATTGGTTCGACGTGTTGGCCATTCAAGTGCTTGTTGGGTATCGCTGGCAAGTTAGTCCGCTAATGCTGGCACTGATTCCGGTATCCATGGCGCTACCTGGCATTTTACTTGGTTCTGTTGCAGGCGTGGCTGCTGACAGACTAAATAAGTTGAATCTCATGCGCATTTACGATCTACTCACCGCGATCCTGACCTTATTGGTATTGTTTGCTCCCAATATGCAATGGCTGCTTCCGTTGCTAATGCTACGAGCGGCTATTTCGACCTTAAATATACCGGCTCAGCAATCATTAACCCGTAGCATTGTTCATGAAGATCAATTACTTCAAGCAACCTCGCTGAACGGACTCGTTAATCAAGGATCTAAGATCGCTGGACCATTACTGGGTGGCTTCGCACTATCTATGCTTACGCCGCAGTGGTGTATTCTGCTAAATAGTGGCTTGCGCGTATGTTCTTTTTTGTTGTTACTTACCGTTAAGAATATGCAGTCTGGGAACGAGGCTCATGCAGCCGGAGCACAAGAGGAGCGGGTTCCACTGGGCACAATGTGGAGAGAGGGCTGGAGTTTTATATTTCGTAGTAAGCTATTACTGAACATGATGCTCTATGGACTCATTAGCATACTTGCTATTCAGATGATTGATTTTCAATTCACCAGTCTTTTTCGGCTAATTGCTCCGAATAATGAATCCCTACTGGGCTGGATGGTGGCAGCATCCGGTATTGGAGCTGTGATCACGATTATGGCTATGAATAAGACGAATCGAGAAACGGGTTATGGTCGGCGTATGGGTAGTGCGGATATACTAATCGGCATAGCTGTTGGAGGACTAGGGCTACTTCAGTTGGGAGTTACGGTGATCCCTGTACTTCTGTTGGGATTTATATTGGGTGCAGGCAACGGGATCTCTATCATTACTTTTAATTATTGTCTACAAAAAGAAACACCTCCACATATGACGGGACGCGTGTTTGGGATTCAGAGTACGATGATGAGTGCTGTGATGATAGGAGCGCCACTAGTGGGAGGCCTGTTCGTTCAGCATTCCGGTCCTGCCCGTATCTTTTTGATTCTTGGCTTGGTGATTACCCTGATCGGCGTGGGAGGGATCCTGTTTCGTCGAGCGTTATGGCCTGAGTCCAAGAAACTTAGTGTAACTAGTACGGAACTGCCAGCAGTAGAGTAAGTAGTGGAGGAAATTGGAGCAAAACAAAGGGGCGCACATCATGTATACGTGATGTGCGCCCCTTTTATCTGTTTATTCGTTATTTCTCTGTCGCCGTTAACTTGATATCGTCGTAATATAACGTTGTAAGACCTTCAAATCCAGAATCGGTTCCTATAAGTAGGAATAACTCACCATTGGCATTGGTCGTGACCGTAGCGGTGTGACTGAAATTCTTGCGTTGGTAACCTTCTTTATCGGAGTCTGGCTTTGTGATGTTTCCCAATACTTTTGCATCTGCGCCACCCATGGATTGATTGCCTTTGTCGATGTTCATACGGTAGTATAGCCCACTGCCATCATCCAATTGAACTGCCATAGGCTCCTTGTTGAGCACTGCTGCCTTCACATACACGGACTCGCTTGGGGCACCCCCGATACCAAATGAACCACCAGCTACGCTAGTATACATACTGAAATCAAGCTTGACATGATACTCGGTATTCGGAGTAAGGTTCTCGACCTTTTTAATGAGGAACATGAATAGATCATCACTTCGATTAGATCCTTTGAGTTTAAGACCATAATTCGTTTTATTGTCGCCATCAATGGGCAGAAGCTCTCTGGTGTGTTGTAATTCGTAAATATCTTTGTTGTAATCGACCGGAAGGTCCGCAAAATCTCCTTCCCAGCCTTCTGTTTCAGTATTGAAGTCATAGTTGAAATGAAGGCTATCGCTGTTTTCGATATTTTTAGAAATGGTAATGGTGTTTGGCGAGGGGATCCACTCCACCGTTGCTCCCATAAGAGAGGCAATACTTTTGGCGGGAACCAACAGATTTCCTTGTACCAACCTAATGCTTGCTGGAAGTTCAACCTGTTCACCATTTTCATTCACCGCAAACGTCGTGTTAACTCTCATTTTCAACTGCCCGAAAGGTTGTCCTGTTAATGTTACCGTTTGGTTAGCTTGATCCCAGTTGACGGCTGCACCAAGTGATTGGGCCAAAGCTCGAAGAGGAACCATGGAGTTGCCTTGAAGAATATAGGGAGTAATAGGCAAGGAATGTTGTCCCGATCCATTCGTATATGCATGTTGGTTAATTTGAAACTGTACGGTGTCTAACGCGGGCGCCGCTTGTGTTTGTGGAACATGTACGGTAGAAGATAATACGACAACCATTAAACTGACTATTCCTATTTTCTTGTTGAACACAGATTTGCACCACCTTTAGTTAATATACATTTAAGACGGTAATGGTTACAAAAAGGTTGCAAACGCTTTCCTGATGGAAGTCAGAGTCAGACCTGATTCTTACCCTTGGAAAGATTTATTTAACATATTCTCTACCTTGAATGGTATGGATTATTTATCCATAATTGAAATAAGAAACAAGTTCATAGTTTAGGGAGGAACATATTTATGGCGAAAACAAAACGTGGACATGCGCTATGGAACTTACCATCTCGTGGTCGCGGTACATGCCCAGTCTGTAAGAGCACACGAATTAAGCTACTCTATCCAAGAACCACAAGTGATGGGACGGGTGTAAAGGTATGTAAACGCTGCGACAAGGCGCCGCAAGCAAAAGTGGATGCTATTATTCATTCGTAGTAAATAGACTGTCCGAGTATATCATTCTACAATAAACCACTTAATCAGCAGAATATTCTGTTGGTTAAGTGGTTTTTTACATTTACTATTATCGTTAATCAATACAAATTACGCGCGTCTGACGATAACTTCTAACTGAAATTCGGCAGCCCCATTCCTCGAGCCCTGGGAAGAAGCCGTAATGGCCTTGCATCGAAGGGTGAAATTACAAGAGCTACGCGGGCTCTTTGTATTTTCTGTTCTCCAGTGGCGATAGGATTTCCTCATAACGAATCCCATCACTCCATCTTCTTACATAGCGCACCTTTTACCAACCGACCTTTTCCAGATTCATCAACTCTTATATTATCAGACTTTCAGAATGGTCTCAGCCTGTGTTAATTTAGACATTTCTACACTAGCCTTCCATAGAGAACTACAATTATCATTGTTATACGAAAGATTGGAAGATTTAATTTGTTTCTTGCCTTCGCAATATTTTGCTGTAGTCTGGTCAAGTTGACTATCGGTTACCAAATTGGCTAATGCATTTCCTGACTTGCGTACGGTATTCACATTCGGATAAAACAAAGTTAAAACAGGCAAAACATAGTTCCAAACCAACTTCATAATAGGAGTATAACTTTGAGCGAGGCCCGTTCCTGGCATCATTCCCGGATCGAAAGCATTGACGGTGATTTTTTTATCCGTGTCGTGTTTTATTCTGCGGGATAGCTCGTAGGTGAAATATAAGTTACATAGCTTGGAAGTTGTGTAGCGTCGTCGGCCAATAAGAGTGATTACTTCGTTTGCATTAGTTGGGTTAGGAAAGGCCAATGTTTGAGGATTTAAGAATATAGGTTCTGGCATACCTGTTTTTTTCAATGGATCATGGGTTCCGCTGCTGACAATCACGATTCGGCCTTCAGGTATCATTTGTTCAAGTAATAAATTAGCCAGGAGAAAATGTCCAAGGTGATTTACGCCAAAGGTGCTTTCAAACCCGTCCTTCGTGTAATGTGTATCATCAATAAATTGTACACCTGCATTGTATACAAGTGCATATAAGGGCGGGAGATCCATTTTGGACAAATTTCCAATGAAATTTCTAACGGATTCCAAAGATGAAAGATCCAATTCCATGGAGGTTATGTTGTTGTTTTGGGTTTCTTGTATAAGGGAATTTACAGCTTGTTTGGCTTTAGCCGCATTGCGGCAAGGTAGAACAACATAATAGTTGTTGTCAGATTTAGCAATCTGTTTAGCACATTCATAGCCTAATCCCGTATTTCCGCCTGTTATAATAACCGTTTGATGTTGTTCTGAACTCAATTCATACACTCTCCTTAGGATCTTGGTTATGGTTAGTAAAAGGATGTTTAGTTTGTTGACACTGTCAACATGAATTGAGTATAACCTCATTACGTTGACTTTGTCAACATAGTGGGGTAGAATTTTTATGTAAGGAAAATGAATCTATTTCACAAGAGGGATATATGAAAAATAATAACGATACCAAACAAAAGCTGATTCAGGTCACAAGGGAAATCATTGACCAGCAAGGAATCGATGCCATCAATATGCGTGATCTCGGCCAAAAAATAAACTTGTCCCGAAGTGCATTGTACAGACATTTCAAAAATAAGGATGACTTGCTGGCGGCCATTGTAGCCGAAAATTTCGAATTACTGAATAGTAGTATTCGCCAATTAAGCGACAACACGAACGAACCACGATCGTTTTTGAATGCAATTTTGCTTACTTATTATGATTTTGGCATTAACAATCCAGAGCATTATCAATTGATGTTCCGTAAGCAATGGGATAAAGAAATGTATCCGGAAATTGCTCAATCCGCTTTTGTTATATTTACGGTAGTAGAGAAGTGTCTGGAAAAGGCAGGGAATATCCGAAAATCCTCAAATCAGTCCACTGCAATCATGTACGCGTTTATTCATGGTCTGGTGGAACTGAATATATCAGAGCACTCTGAATCTGAGAAAGGATTGGATAGTTCCACCCAGCTGATCGATTCTTTTCTAGATCTGATATTTATGAATGAATGATAAAGGCCGCAAGCATATTTCACATATGCTTGCGGCCTTTTGATTGTGTCAGCTGCTTAGTTATCGGATTAGATGGGTGGAAGATGGAGGTGAAAGTGTAGATTAGTTTTTCAACATATGAAAATTTCACAATAGATTACAGAATTTATCTATCTAGTCACAACAATATTAGCAACATAACCGCTGTGTCTATATTAATAAAGATCAAATCATATCTGTATTTCGTATACGTATGTTGGGGAACTTCTTTTTTTGACGTTATTTGGTTTGCAAACGGAATGTGACATTGTGACGAGAAACACAATTGGGTTGAGAGGGCTATGGTATTTTTGGTACATGAAAAAAGAAAGGGATGGGGAGAATGCTCGTTCGGCAAGATCGAGATTATAATCAGTCACCGTTCATTGTGATCTGGGAAGTAACGCGGGCGTGTGCCCTGAAATGTTTACACTGCCGAGCAGAAGCTCAATATAGAGCAGACCCGCACCAGCTTTCTTTGACGGAAGGCAAACGCCTGATCGACGATATAGCAAATTTGGATAGTCCGCTGTTGGTTTTTACTGGTGGGGATCCGCTCATGAGACCGGATCTGTTTGAATTGATCCAATATGCAACGGAAGAGAAAAAGCTTACAGTATCCATGACACCTAGCGCCACGCCACGGGTAACGGAAGTTGCGATCCGCAAGGCGAAAGAAGCGGGCTTGTCCCGGTGGGCTTTTAGTTTAGACGGCTCAACGGCGGAAATTCACGATCATTTCCGGGGAACAAAAGGTTCCTACGAAATGACGATGAGAGGGATCGAATATCTAAAGGATTTGCAGCTGCCAATCCAAATCAATACGACTGTTTCCAAGTACAATATCGACGATTTGGCAAATATCGCGGAAAAGGCGAGGGAAATGAACGCGGTGCTGTGGAGCGTTTTCTTTCTGGTGCCTACAGGCCGAGGGATGGAGAAAGATATGATTTCGCCTGCAGAGCATGAGCAGGTGATGAAATGGATGGCGGAGTTGCAAGGCCAGATGCCGTACGGCGTAAAAGCAACGGAAGCTCCACACTACCGAAGAGTCTTTCTCCAGCAGAAGAAAGCTATGATGGGAGCAAGTAGAAACGCGGGAATGCCTATAGCGGGAGCGGGAGAAAAACCCCTGAAACGGGAGGATCTGCTGGGACGGGCGCCCAAAGGGGTTAATGATGGAGACGGCTTTGTGTTTATCAGTCACATTGGCGAAGTTTATCCTAGCGGCTTTTTGCCTATTGTCTGCGGTAATGTACGGGAGCAATCCTTGGTGGATATTTACCGTAATTCGCTGGTTATGCGGGAATTGCGCAACAAATCTCTGCTTAAGGGCAAATGTGGCGTGTGCGATTTCAAAGAACTTTGCGGAGGTTCACGGTCGCGAGCTTATGCCCTTACGGGGGACTATCTGGAAAGTGATTCGTATTGCGAATACATCCCGCAGGCGATGGCTAGTGATTTGACAGGTGCCGAGTCCCAATAGAAGCATGAATAACCGAAAAACAAGCTGTCGAATGACATTCCGGAGTGATTCTGGGCCATGTTCATTACGCAGCTTGTTCCTGTTATTCGATATTTCGAGCTTTCTCATTCGGCGGCATAGGGTCTGGGAGAGCATCCTCAATTGTATGAATCATGACGAGGTTCGCATCTTCTTCCATGTTTAATGATATTTAACGTACAAGAAAACGGGGGTTGTTCGTTTTGGAAAAACGAATTGTGATAGCCGGCGGCGGTATTAGTGGTTTGAGCGCTGCGTATTATGTGAATAAATGGTGTCAATCAATGGATATTCATGCCAACATTATTTTGGTGGAAAAAAGCAATGCCTTGGGCGGAAAAATTCGCACATCACGTAAAGATGGCTATGTCATTGAACAGGGACCGGATTCATTCTTAGGTAGGAAACTTCCGATTATTCGGCTTATCCATGAACTGGGGATGGAAAGCGAATTAGTGGGAACCGACCCGGCGGCAAAAAGTAATTACATTCTGCATGACGGGAAACTGGCGAAAATGCCAAAGGGACTCTCTTACGGCATTCCGACTGAAGTCGGGCCGTTTATCAAAACCGGACTGATTTCCATGAAAGGGAAGATCAGGGCGGCAGGGGATCTGTTCCTTCCCCGCAAGCGGGAAGCCGGAGACGAAGCGTTGGGTTCTTTTATTAGCAGAAGATTGGGCAGCGAGGTGCTGGACCGGTTGGTGGAGCCTCTTCTGGCCGGAATATACGCAGGAGATACCGAGTCTTTAAGCTTGCTGTCAACGTTTCCGCAGTTTTCCGAAATGGAGCAAAAGTACCGCAGCCTGATACTCGGGATGCTCGCCCAGAAAAAGGTACCCCGGAAAACGCATGCTGCTCCACTCCCCTTTGAACTTCCGCCCATCGTACAAAAAAGTTTCTTCCTTTCTTTTCGCAACGGGCTTTCTTCCTTAGTAGAACGTTTGGAGCAGGAGCTGGTAGCATCCAGTGTGCAAATTCAGAAAGGGTGTGGGGTACGAAAAATTTTGCGAGAAGCGGATGAATACCGCATCACGCTAGAGGACGGCCAATCCTTAGTGGCAGACGGCGTTATTCTTGCGTTGCCTGCTTATGAAAGTTACAAACTACTTGGGGGATTGCCCGAGGCCGACGGGCTGGAGAAGACCCCCTATGTGACGGTAGCCAATGTCGTATTCGGATATCAGAAAGATGCGCTTGATATAGATTTGAAAGGCTCTGGTTTCGTTGTTCCGCGAAGCGAAGGTCGTTTCATTACCGCATCCACCTGGGTATCCTCCAAATGGCCCCATACCGCACCGCAGGACAAGGTGCTTCTAAGGGGATATATTGGACGTTTAGGTGCTGAAGCTCCGGTGGATTGGAGCGATAGCCAATTGGCGGACGGCGTTCAACAGGAGTTGAAAGCCATCATGGGCATTGAAGCCCAACCTGAATTTGCACTTACGACTCGATGGAATAGTGCCATGCCGCAATATACGGTTGGGCATTTGGAACGGGTCCACAATCTGCGGGTGGCGCTAGAAAAGCAGTATCCGCAACTTTTGGTTTGTGGATCGGGGTATGACGGCGTTGGCATTCCCGATTGTATCGGCCAGGGGGAAAAAGTTGCTCGGCAATTGGCGACAAGCTTTCACCATTAAGGGTAAAAGGAACTGAAACACACCAAACCTTGTATTCCTCCTTTGAAGGATCATGAACACGAATTCAGGTGAAATGTAATTCTCAACTATATTTAAACATCACAAGACTCGTTAAACTTTTTGTTGATTCAAATTAGTAGGAGATTCAGAGTGTTGATATTTGAATGAACAAGTTAATTGAGTCAACTACTATAATCCAATTGAATATTTGTTGCTATTCCTTGGACACAACAAAAAAAGGGCCGGATTCCTCAATCTAGAGGAATTCCGGCCTTTTGATTGTGTCAGTTACTTAGTAGAGGAGGGGCATTGAATCGATTATTTCGAAATTACTTGTATATTTAATTGCTTCGTGATAATAATCAACGCCAATTTTAGTGGTTCAAAATAATAGTTATTCTGACATGAGTGTTATAATAGAGGATTACATAACATGAGGGCTTTCTAAACAAACATGATAGGATGAGATGAAGATAGAGTTGCGAAATAATATTTCAACATATGAAAAATTCACAATAGAAAATAAAATGAATCTAGCCACACACAAAATTAGCATCATAATGCTGTACTTATACAGAAAAAGGATCAAAACATAAACCATATTCAAGAGAAATACAACATAAAAAAGAGTAGACCTACCCAAAAGCAAAGGGCGTCTACTCTGATGTTTTGCTAACGTATATCTCAAATGATTCTGAGAGAAATCGAGTATTTAAGGATTACTTCGGCGGGTGATGCAATGATATTTTTGAAAGTACACTTAGGTTTTAGAGAGGTGGTATAACCTGTTCCTATGCTAGCTCTTCAACAATAGAGTTAATCGCAAAAAGGGAATGAATGTTGCCGTCAGGATCTGCAAAGAATCCCGTGGTTTGCCCCCAATCCATTGACTTCGGCTCTGTAATCGATGTGGCTCCCTTTGAGATAATTTCCTGGTATATTCTATAGACATCATCTGGCGTTTCACATTGAAAATTAAGTTCAAAGGCTTGACCGTTACTTTGTTCAATAAAGGAATAATGACTGTTCGTATTATCTGCCATTAATGGCTTGGAGCAAATCGCAAAACGAACCCCGTTATTTTCAAATTCAACATAATGTCCTTCATCAGTAATGATATTAAAACCCAGAACGTCACGATAAAAACTAGCCAACCGCGAGACATCATTCGACAATATGGTAATACCCTCTAATTGAACTCTCATCTTTACAACTCTCCTTTACTATCGTTAGAATCGACGCCTTAAAAGTATTACTTATAACATCACGATCTTCCAAACCTCATCCGCTAAAGTGGTTGAATTGAAACCTGTTAGCAGCACCGCTTAATTTCGAGAATACCACGAATGGATGCCACTTTATAGTACCTTTCCAGGCTACAAATAAATAATGAATGGGGGATATATGAATAGGTGAGTATTTGTGCAAAAAAAGAGATTCAACATTCGAGATTTGACAGATGAATTTTAAATCTCTAAAAAAGAACCGTACTAAGTGATTTGCTCGTCTCGCCCGTGATAACCTGCCATAGCCATTAAACCTGCTTGCACTTGTGATCGAAGTTGTATCTACGATATTCATTCATAACACTGTGCAAGAGGAAATCATATGTGCGACCCGGGCGTTCACGACGCCAGCCATTAAACCTACTTGCGATTGTGATCGAAGTTGTAGTGATCGTCAAATTAGGAATTACACCGTTTGGTTTGGATTTGGGTTAGGATTCGGTTCCAGGACTGGGCCTGATTCCGGATCCGGATCCGGATTTGGTGTTGGGTTTGGACTTGGTGTTGGGTTTGGACTTGGTGTTGGATTTGGATTTGGTGTTGGATTTGGACTTGGTGTTGGATTTGGTGTTGGACTTGGTGTCGGATTTGGTGTTGGATTTGGTGTTGGATTTGGTGTTGGATTTGGTGTTGGTGTTGGTGTTGGTGTTGGATTTGGTGTTGGTGTTGGTGTTGGGTTTGGTGTTGGGTTTGGTGTCGTTGATTGTCCGTTAACAGCCTTCACTTTAGAATAGTCATTGCCATTCACGAAAAACGATGTAGGGGTTACTCCCGATGGAACGATCAGATTAGTGATAGAAGTGGAGGCTCCCAGAACAAGCTGAGAATTGACTCCAGTTGTCTGAAGTGTTCCGAGCAACCCCTGTACATTCAGGTTAACAACCCCTGCATTATCGTTTACGATCGTTCGCCCTATGTTCACCAAGCCGGAAAAGGCTGTGTTGTTTAGGTTAATTAGCGAAGGGGCAAGGGTATCTTTATTATCGATGATCAGCGTACCGATTGGCGTTTGACTTGAATATTCCACGGCAACGCCACGTTGAATGGTGAGTGTATCAAGCGTAGTGGACGTATCGGCGCTGAGTTCGGTATTCACCGCCGCCGTAACTGTGCCAGTTATGTTTTCAACAGTAAGTTGCAAAGGGCTCGAATCTGTAGCTGAATTGCCAACGGTTGTGGAGTTTGTACCAGTGCCTGCGGCGGCAATCGATGCTGTCCAAAATGCAAGACCTGCCGAATCTGGTTGTCTTCCAAATAGATTCTGGTACATGGTGTCAACGATTTGGGCGGTACTATCTTCGAATTGAGCTTCATATTCCAGACTAGCTGGGAAAGCCTGAAAGCTGTTTAAAACCGCAATATCGACAGGATGATCAATAGTGAGACCTTTCCAAAATTCAAGGCCTTCGATATCGGCGGGACGACCAAAGTATGCAATATAAAGTTGTTGGGCGACGGATATGTAATCTGTCGCTGCTACGGTGCTGACTGCTACCATTGATTTGAAGTTCGATTGGGACGTTATGTCTGCACTGATATCAACCGTTTTCAAGGATGTGTTATCAGCCACAGTGCTGACTGCTACCATTGACTTGAAGCCTGATTGGGACATCTTGTTCGTACTGGTAGTAATTTTTTTATAGGATGTGTTATCTGCCACGGTGCGAACTTCTCCCGTTGACTTGGAGTTTGATTGGGACGTTATGTCCGCACTGATATCAACTTTTTTCACTAGAGCGCTGTTAAATAAATTTAGTTGGCCGAGATTGCTATGCTCGAACCATATATTTGTAACCTGTGATTTGGGACGATCGTTATCTTTTAGGAAAACTGTTTTGCCTTGAACGAGCACATTGAAGGCAAAGAAATCCGACTGAACGGCCGGGGTCAAATTTAAATCCTCTTTAACTTCCAAGTGGGCCAACGCAACCTGATTGGAGCTCACGATTACGGTTCCGTTGACGGTGTTGCCTTTGGCATCAAATATGATAGGTGCATTCATTCCAGTTAATGCGTCTTTGTATCCGATAATCAGCCCTTCAACAGACGTTATCGTATCTCCAACATAGGTGAACTGGATCGCCGCATTGTGCAAAGCAACGTTATTCGATGCTTGAAAAATACCTTGAACCGATGCGCCCGCGCGATAGGTCTGCCCGTCAATTTTAATTGTGCCGTCAGTGCCAATGTCTTGAATGATGGACGGACTGAAGAAGGAGCGATAAAGCAGAGTTATCCCTTCGGCCAGCACAATGTTTGCGTTTGGAGCGAAATTATCCTTCGATTTCCCAGACGCAATACCCGCTTTTGTCAAGGCGCCTACTGCGCCAGCATACCAGATTTTCTGCGGTACATCACGAAATTGGCTGCTGACTTGCGGCTCTGGCTTCAGCTTCTTGGCCGTAGCAATCAAGCTCGCCACTTCAGCTCTTGTAATTTTAGAGTTCGGACGGAACGTACCGTCTTTGTAACCCTTTGTTAGCCCAGCATCATAGAGGGCGGTAACATACCCGGTTAATGTGGTTCCAGCAGGCATATCCTTAAACTTTGAGGCGCTTTTGGAGGGGGACATATCTAGTGAGATCGCAAGATACTTAGCGAAATCACCGCGTGTCATAACAAGCTGGGGACTCAGCTTATCTCCTTGCTTTGGATTGAGGATTTCCAGCATAACCCAAGTGTTAACCGCCTCTGCGTACCATGCTGTAGCTGGAACATCTGAATAGCGTTGTTGGTTCAAAGATTGGGTAGAAGTAGCAGATCCCGTTTGGTTTACCTGCGGTTGCGGAGATTCGGCCGCCACGCTAAATGGAGAGCAGGTGGTCAACAATAGCAACGCAACGAGTGCAATATACAGCCATTTTGTACGTTTAATAGTAAATAACATGAGTAATCTCCTTTTTGGTCGTCCAATTAATGAAAATACAATTATCTGTTTGCAAGAACATTGATAGCTCCTCATCTGATCACGGTATTATATAAATGAAGGAGACTATTGCGATAGACCTGATAAGCTAAGCTAATTCTTGTTCATGATCGTTAATCAACCTACCTTTTAGTTATTTTTTGTGTTACTTACCAAGTATCCTTTATCATCCTATCATTATTTAAATCCTCATATCTTAATGAAATCTTAATAAAATTCTTATGGAATTTATATGGATATCCATAATTCACAGCAACACATGGATGGATCTAACAATGGTGTGGTTTCCCTTTAAATGTTCATACGGATATATAGCGGGTGTTGACTTTTGGACATAAAAAAACATCGCACCGAGGTTTGCCAGAAGTAACAGCATCCTCCGATTAAAATGGACATTGCACAAATCGCTGATGTCTTACTCCAACCAAAACTCTGGCAATATGCGGTGCCTTTAGGCCGATAAACGCACGCGATGCTTCGGATTTTGCCGTGGATTTTACTAAGGTTGATATGGGATCATGTTTTTCAATGGCATTGAGGTAGGGATTTCCTCATTAATTTTTACCGTTGTCATGTTTGTGGTATCTTATTTCCTATCGGTGTATGTGCATAAGAATAAGGGATTTTAATACTCTAAGCGCTGGGCGAAAATTTAAACAGGAAGTCACTCTTGATCTTTTTTAGGAGAAGTAAGAGAATTAGTTAGATTCCAGAGGTGGCATCACTTTATTTGGATATACGGGGAATGTTGAGGAGTAGCGCGTTGTTGTCTGCAGAAAGGGAGATTCTCCCGGAGTGGTGTGGTGCTTGAGTAATGTCTATTTTGATCGCAATAAATGAAAATCAGCTTGGCTTGAATAGAATCGTAAGTGGTAACCTGTGTGTAGACAAAAAAAGAAGCTCCTGAAGCTCTAATGAACCTTTTGGAAATATACGTTAACAAGAAAGAGGTTAGAAATGACTTATTCTCAGATCTGGAACAATTCAGGAACTGAAGCTGATATTCACTATTTGGAACAACAGATTCAGACTGTCAAAAAAGAAATGAAACGAGCAGAAGCCGCTGGGCTTCAAGAAGTATTGGATCAAGAGAATCGTAAGTTGGCTGAACTGGAAGCAAAACTTGATGAGCTTGAGGATTAGGGTTAGCCACCCCTTCGTAATCAATTACAAGCTCACTGGGTATTATAGAATTTGTTCTCTATGTGTAACGGATGGAGATATTATGTTGATTGGCAGAAAGTATAACGAGGCTGAGAATCAATACGTAATATGATTGTAATCGACAGCGAGATTCCGCTATCGATTAGGTATCAATTTCGTATTGTTTTTGCCAATGAAAATATGGCACAATATGTATAGACATAGGCAAATGCGGCAAAAAATGTGGCACACTATATAGACATAAGTAAGCGTGGCAAAGAATGCCCCGTCTTCTTCCCCCTAGGGGAGGAGACGGGGTTTTGTGCGATTTTTAACATATTTCGTTGTAGAGCGAGGGGAAGGAAATGGGGTTTAAGAGTGAACATGAGCGATGGTTGAGCAGTCATATTAAACGTAGGAAGGGGGAACGGCTCGATGCATTAAAACGCGGTCATGGTTACGGAAATCGCTTATTTGTAGAGCAGGTATGGTGGCCGCTTACTGGGCATTTTCACGGACTACATCCGGAATACGAAGTTAAGGATTGGCGTGGAAGATCCTATTTTGTGGATATTCTTTGGGAAGTCGGAGCCTCGCGTATTGCATTTGAAATTATGGACTTTGGCTCGCATGGCACAGACCGGAGCAAGTACAGGATGGATCTGAACCGCGGGCTTTTTTTACAGTCACAGGACTGCACAGTGCTCTATATTTCATTGGATGAACTGAAAGAAAATCCGTCTTTCATCCTCTCTGCGCTGCGGAACATCCTGTTTCCTTATTTGTCCGCGGGAAAGTCTGCGAAAAACACAGCAGAGAGAGCCTATTCCAAAATCGAGCGTGATTTGATGCGAGCATCCATTCGTCACCAACGTGTTCTCCGCCCGGCTGATGCCGCGAGAGAGCTGGAGTTGCATACGATGACAGTCATCAAATACTGCCGCATGTTGGTGGATAAAGGTAAATTTCGTCCGGTGGCTAGAGGGGCATCTCAGCGGATAATTTACTATGAGTATATAGGTACACTCCAAAGTCCAGATTTGGTTTAATGGTGAATGCTGACACACGAATGAATGAATGTATACGAAGAATCGAACACATGATGGGGGCTGGAAGGTAAATGTACTCAATGTATGCGAAATATCGAATACATGGTGGGGGTGGTGGGGAAAACGGGCCCAATGTGTGTGAAAAATCGAATACATGGTGGGGGCAGGAAGGTAAATGTGCTCAATGTATGCGAAAAGTCGAGTACATGGTGGGGGTGGGAAGGTAAATGTGCTCAATGTATGCGAAATATCGAATACATGGTGGGGACTGGGGTGTAATCGGACCCAATGTGTGTGAAAAATCGAATACATGGTGGGGGCAGGAAGGTAAATTGGCCCAATGTGTGTGAAAAATCGAGTACATGGTGGGGGCTGGGGCGTAATCGGACCAAATGTATGCGAAAAATCATATACATGGTGGGAGCAGGAAGGTAAATGTGCTCAATGTATGCGGAAAATCGTATACAAAATGATACTGCGAAGGTAAATCAAACCCCAGATTTGCCAGGAAAGTACAAGGACCCGCGTCCAACGCGGGTCCTTGTACTTTCTTCCAAGCTCCTTCGTTGCAATTGGGCCTAACCTGTTGACGAAAGGGTGGCTACAATTATGGGTTCACAGCCAGAACGAGTCAACACAAAATAGATAGTGCAAGGTACAGGGAACACGAGACAGAAGACAGGGGAAAAATATGATAAAAAGATACGATTGACATATAAACGGCAAGAAGTTAGAATTTGATATTAGTACAATGATAATGATTATCATTATTAATTTAATCATAATCATCAGTATCATCAGTATCATCAGTATCATCAGTATCATCAGTATCATCAGTATCATCAGTATCATCATTCTTTATCTTTATTTCTTTATCTCTTTATCTTTATTTCTTTATCTTTAAATCTTTATCAAGCTGAATTCATTCAAAAGGAGATTGCAATTAATGAAGAGATGGTTTATGCCCCTTATCTTATTGGTAGTTCTAGTAGTTAGTGGTTGCGGTAGCAATGCGAACAATAACGCCAATGCCGACAACTCAACAAGTCCAAATGCAAGCAAATCTGTGGAGGACAATGGTTCCGACACTATTACTTATCAATCGGAGAACGGTCCGATCGATGTTCCAGCGAACCCGCAGCGTGTCGTCATCCTGTCTGGATATGCGGGCAATCTATTGGCATTAGACGTTCCTATCGTTGGAGTAGATTCCTGGACTAAAGCAAACCCTAAATTTCAGGATCAATTGAAAGACGTCGCCGAAGTATCCGATGAGAATGAGGAAAGTATTCTGAACGTTAAGCCGGACTTGATCATCGCTATGTCGGATGTTAAGAATGCGGATAAACTAAAGCAAATTGCTCCACTCATTACATACACCTACAACAAGGTTGATTATCTAACGCAGATTCTGGAGATCGGCAAAGCTGTTAACCAGGAACAGAAGGCGGCTGAATGGATCGCCGATTTCAAGGAACGAACTCAGAAGGCCGGTGAGGAAATCAAAGCCAAGATCGGCGCCGACAGTACCGTCACCATCATCGAAGGGGATTCGAAATCGCTGTACACCTTCGGAAATGGCTGGGGACGCGGCACGGAAATCGTCTATCAGGCCATGGGATTGAAGATGCCAGACAAGGTCAAAGAAATGACGGCCAAAGAAGGCTATTATGATTTGTCTCTGGAGATTCTGCCGCAATTCATGGGGGATTACGTTATCTATAGTAAAGACTCAGCAGGTGATGCTTCCTTCCAGCAGACTTCGACTTACAAGAATATCCCAGCCGTTGCGAATAATCATGTCTATGAAGTAGACGCAACTACGTTCTATTTCAACGACGCTCTGTCGCTCGACTATCAGCTTAATTTCATCACCAAGTCGTTGTTGGGGAACTAACCGTCAGCTTAAAAATTAAATGAATAATTAAACCATGTGCCAGAGATAAGAAGGAGCGCTCTATGCGTTCCTTTTTTCTGCAGGCGAAGAAGGAATAGATGATAGAGATGATAATGAAGCCTCCACTCAAGCTATCAAGCTCTGTTGCGTTCAAGATGCTCCTTAGCTTAGTTATACTTGTTGTTATGTTCGCCCTGGCCGTCATGCTTGGGGCGAAGAATGTTTCGCTCGCCGACATCTGGAGCGCCATAAGCAATCCGCAAGCGACGGGTGAAGATATCTCCATCATTCGCGAGCTTCGGCTTCCCCGCGAAGTCGGCGGCGTACTGGTCGGAGCGGCTCTGGCCGTTGCCGGTGCGATCATGCAGGGCTTGACCCGCAACCCGCTCGCCGACCCTGGATTGCTTGGCCTGACATCTGGCGCCAATGCTGCGTTGGCCGTTACATTTGCATTTTTACCCGGTGTTGGTTATTTCGGAACGATGGTGGCTTGTTTTATCGGTGCCGCATTCAGCGTGATGCTGGTGTTCGGCATTACCTCCCTGCGGAAACGGAATTTGTCCCCGCTCCGAATGGTGTTGGCTGGTTCGGCCGTCTCGGCGCTACTCGCGGCGGTGGCAGACAGTATTAGCCTCCGCTATAAAATTTCCAAGAGCGTGGCCATGTGGACTTCCGGCGGACTGATCGGCACGACTTGGGAACAGATCCAGACGATCGCTCCCGTTATCGTGATTTGTATCGTAGTTGCTATTCTGTTATCAAAGCAATTGACAATTCTTAGCATGAATGAAGGGACCGCGATTGGACTTGGCCTGAAAACGACGCAAGTCAGGATTGCGCTTTACGTTCTGATTACGTTATTGGCAGGTGCCGCTGTCTCACTCGTCGGCAATCTAGCGTTTATAGGTCTGATGATTCCGCATCTTGTACGTGTCTTCGTTGGTACCCAATACCGTATTGTTCTACCTTTATCCGCGATTGTCGGTAGTGCCTTTATGGTATTCGCCGATACATTAGGCCGGATGATCAATGTCCCATTCGAGACGCCTGTTGCTTCTATTGTGGCTATTCTAGGATTGCCGTTCTTTCTGTTCATTGTTCGGAAAGGAGTGCGCTCGTTCTCATGATTAATTCAAGGTTTCTTCGTAAACAAAAGGTCATCATTACGTTCATAGCTTTTCTTATTCTGGCAACTATTTTGATAGGCTTGGGCATCGGGTCCTCCCCTGTATCGTATGATAGGCTTATCCCGACGATTATGGGTCATGGAACCTTCGAAGACCATTTCGTGCTGTTCTCAATCCGTCTACCCCGGATGTTGATTACGTTGCTCGCGGGCATGGCACTTGCGTTATCCGGCGTCATCTTACAGGGGATTACCCGTAATGAGCTGGCCGATCCTGGAATTATCGGTATTAATGCGGGTGCAGGAGTCGGCGTTACAGTCTTCTTTTTGTTTGCCCCGATTAACGTCGATTCGTTCATATACGCGATTCCACTTATGGCCTTTATCGGAGGTCTAAGCACCGCGATTCTTATTTATGCTTTCTCTTACGTCCGGGGCCAAGGTATTCAACCGATTCGAATGGTCATAACCGGAGTCGGGTTCTCCTTGGCTCTCTCCGGAATAATGGTCGTTCTCATGTCTTCGGTTGATCGACTCAAAGTGGATTTCATCTCCAAGTGGCTAGCGGGCAACGTTTGGGGAACAGACTGGCCGTTTGTGGTGGCCTTGCTGCCTTGGCTGATCATTCTGATTCCCTACGCATTGTACAAATCAAGAGCGCTGGATCTGCTTTCGTTAAACGATTTAACGGCAGTCGGGGTCGGTGTAGCGATCCGCAGAGACCGAATCCTCCTGATGCTGACAGCGGTCGCGCTGGCGGCTTCAGCCGTCTCGGTTACCGGAGGTATCTCGTTTATTGGCTTGATGGCGCCGCATATTGCTAGAGCGCTGGTCGGACCAAGACATCAGCGGTTAATACCTGTGTCACTACTGATCGGAGGTTGGCTACTGCTGTTAGCGGATACGATAGGCCGGAATCTATGGGAGCCGAACGGAATCGCAGCCGGAATCGTCGTTGCGTTTATCGGCGCTCCATATTTCCTTTATCTTTTATTATTTAAGGAAGGGTAGTACCTTGCTTGAGGGTCAAATAATATGAACTATTTGCCCCTCACGAATTATCCAATTGATGCAGGCATACCAATCGTTCTAGTTGTAAATATGTATAGTCAGTAGTTTGCAAGAATGGCAGTCCTGTAAAATAATGAAATGAAGACTTTCAGTAGAGGAGGGGTATTATGGACTTCACATCGTTGTCCCGGTTTATTGATCACATCACTGCCTGGCGTATTCCATGGGCGGAGGTACTTGTTATGCATCGAAATGAAATAGTATTCCGTTACCGCGCCGGCTATTCTGATCTGGAAGCGAAGACGCCGATCGATGAGGACCGGATCATCTATTTGTATTCACTTACGAAAATATTGACGTGTACGGCCGCGCTTCAGCTGGTTGAAAGGGGAACGATGCTACTTAGCGATCCGATCTCCTCCTATCTGCCGGAGTTCGCCGAAATGCAAGTGCGGAGTACGCAGACGGACGAAGGAACTGAAACGAAGTTGGCGGAGAAGCAGATCACAGTACACGACCTGTTCACAATGACGGCCGGCTTCTCTTACGACTTCAATGGGCCAGTCATCCGGGAAGCTGCGGAACGCACAAATGGTCGGTTGCCGACCCGAGAATATGCGGCTGCCCTCGCAAAGCAACCGTTGCTATTCGAGCCGGGAACCCGGTGGAACTATAGCTTGTGCCATGACGTTCTTGCGGCGCTTGTTGAAGAGGTGGACGGCAGACGCTTCGGCACGTATGTGCGCGAAGAAATTACCGGGCCGCTCGGTATGCGCGACACCGGCTTCTTCCTGTCCGAAGCGCAGAAGAGCCGCCTTGTACCGCAATACGAATACAATGATGCACTCGGCAAGGCCGTACTTATGGATGGAGATTGGTATCGTAGCGGCACGGAATTCGAGAGCGGTGGGGCCGGCCTGCTATCGACCGTAAGCGACTATACGCTTTTCTTGAACACGCTGACCAATCGCGGTACAAGCCCAGGCGGCGTGCGCCTCTTGTCAGCTGCCAGTGTCGATCTGATGCGGACGGACCACCTAACCGATCTTACGCGGGGCGATTACAACTGGGATTATCAAGCAGGTTACGGCTATGGGCTTGGTGTCAGAACCCATATTTCCAAAGTGGGCAGCGGATGCCTGTCCCCACTCGGGGAATTCGGCTGGAGCGGCGCGGCTGGCTGCCTCGCGGTCATCGATCCCGAGTCTCAGCTGACCGTCATGTATGCGCAACATTTGGTGAACAGTCAAGAGCCTTACATACATCCGCGATTAAAAAATATCATATATGCCTGCCTGAAATAGGGTATCCGGATAGAAAAAACGGCGGTTCGGGACAATGCCATGTGTCCTTACCGCCGTTCTTTTTGATAACATAGCGCAATGAAGCAGCTAAGTTTACTTTCGTCTGTTTCATGGTTGCAAGGTATTGCAGAGAAATGCCAAAAGGGATGTGACAGGTTACGTACTCACAACCTGTTACATCCCACAAACCCCCGTCCCACAAGACTTATCCGTCTTTAGACTCCCCCCGGTCACAATCTCATTTCCCTCATAACTGATCCAATCACTCCAAATGGTAGGTCTGGATCCTGAGGAGTTTACTATTTTGCCAGCGATTGAGGGTAACCAGACTCTTTCTATCCCAGGGGATCTACTCAAGAATATGATCAAACAAACGTAGGGTTGCAAGAGGGCAATGAGCATGAGAGCTGTAATATCTGTACTTTGTATTGAGCAAGATCTGTTCTTTCTTTTATTGCCTAATATTCAGTAGCGTACTGGGTAAACAACCAACTGGTTAAGCCGGTTGCGGATTACAATGCTGATTTAAGTTAACTGTTGCGCATGTAATCATACATCCATTTATCGGTAGGTCATAACTACATGTAAAGACAGTGGAGCTACTGCAACACTTGATGCCTACCGCTCTCAGCGACACCATCATGGTATTAATGAATAGCAATACGATTCTAAAATGGTGTCTGTGCTAGCCGGAGTTCATGTTCTGTTGTCAAATTATACTCAAGCGCATTCTGGCGTAATTCCAAGTAAAGCTCGGCCTTCGTGGCATTGATATAGGGTTGAACAAATAAGACGCCGATGCCGAGTGCCAGCAGTCCAAGCAGAATCCAGCCAAGAAAACTCAAATCAAGCACAAACATATGGCCCTTATTGCCGTGTGTCATTTGCTTGCTTAATTCTACTGCACGTTTATACCCGATGTTCGGATTGTCCGCAAGGATGTAGGGTACCTGACTGTACGCATAGGATTTTACTATTCCTGGAATGATCAGTAGCAGGAACCATAAGAAATTCAAAAAACCTCTCCAGAGCATGGTTAGAACTATAGCCCAATACCGGTCCTTGTTAAACGCATAGCCGATATTGCCCATACGGATTTCACCCTCGGCAGATTGCTTGAAGTAACGCAATGAACCTACGGTAAGTGGAGAACCGATAAGGATATGAAATGCAATTCCAATTACTACGATGATGATACCTATGATTAATGCGATTAAAAGATAAGGACCTAACACTTCCCAATCGAAATACAGACCCGAGCTAGACATTTCTGAACGGGCTGATGATCCCGTGTTATTATTTAAGCTTGGGATACCAGAGCCTTCTCCGATAAAGACTAGAATTAAACTCACCACAAAAGCCTTCCAATACGATGTGCGGAGTACAGCCTTAGCCCTTTGCTTTATTTCTTTACGATCCCACATAAAGACCTCTCTTCTTATTTTCGTTTTATTCTTTAAATTACAATATACACCATAGTTTATGTCATAAGACAAACAATTAGTTACTATAACTTGTGGTCGTATACTGAAGATTGCAGAGATGATAATGGATCCTACGTTTATGGCAGGTTGAGTATGTCTATATACCCGCCTTTTGCTCTCACACATGTACTTGTTGTGGGATCGAAAGGTATTGAAGTTACTGTCATTCCTCATACAAGCCATGGACTTCCTTTAGAGAAACCGAGAATAGTCAACACATTTAATGCTTAAATAATGCTTGAATTTCTGAAGCGTAATCATAATTTATCTATATAAACCGCACTTAAGAATACAATTAAACAAGCAACCGCTCAATCGCTGGTGGGGTAGAAGGTTTTTCCAAGAGCAAGAATTTCCTTGCCTCCTCGACTATTAGAGAAACTGAAATTTTAGGCAATCATTTGCCTTCTAAAGAAAACATGTTATCCGTTTGCAAGGACATAGAGACTTATTTAAGGTGAAAAATAATTTTAGCCGTTTACTAATGATCCGGATACAGACAATGCTACGAATCTCATGTGGTTACATACGAAATGTGCTCAAATTAACTTCAGATGGGGTTGCATGCAAAATGCGCCCAAAATAACTTCAGCAAAAAGAGCCCGCATCTAACGGGAGCTCTTCACCTTTACTCTTCCCCAATAGCCACCGGATTTCCCTCGTAACTAATCCAATCACTCCAGCTTCCTGCATACAACTTCACATTTGTATATCCAGCTTCATGGAGGCCGAGGATGTTGGGGCAGGCGGTAACGCCTGAGCCACAGTAGACGATAACATCTTGGTCTTTCGGGATATCATTGAAATGCTCATGAATATCTTCCGTTGACTTCCAAGTACCATTCTCCATCTTTAGTTCTTTCCAGAATCTATTAATAGCTCCCGGTATATGACCAGCGATAGCATCAATAGGTTCTTCTAAACCTAAATAGCGGTTAGGTTCTCTGGAATCGATAAGGAAAGAGGTGTGATTGTTACTAGATTTTCTGACATCTTCCATAGAAACCACCATGTCATGTTGCAAATGTGCGGTAAAGGACTGGAGAATTCGTACAGGTTGTTTATTCGTCAAAGGATATCCTGCTTGCTTCCAATTCGTAAATCCTTCATTCATGACGTATGTATTGGTGTGACCTATATATTGTAAGAGCCACCAGAAACGAGATGCCATAGCACCACCTTGATCATCATAGGCTACAATACGTGAGTCATTATTAATTCCTGCGCGCTCAAGAGTTCTGATGAACTTATCCATATCAGGCAAGGGATGTCTACCTCCATGTTGTGATACGGGGCTGGAGAGATCCATCTCTAGATCAAAGTATACTGCTCCAGGAATGTGTTCTTCTTCATACGCAATACGTCCCGCCTGAGCGTCAGCCATACCCATAATAAATCGGCAATCTATAATCACGAGATCTGTTTCATATAGTCGAGCGAGTAACCATTGTTTTGATATGATTGTAGTCATGATTTGACACCACCTTTTAATATTATTAATATAAATATTAGTAAAGCTTGGGTCTATTCCTCTTTTTAAGTGTAATATAAAGAGGAGTACAAATACTAGTTAATGCTTTCGAATTAGCGTTGACTCGTATATTAATTGAAGTATCACTACATAAGTGAGTTAATGCTTTCGAAGTAGTTTTTTCGAGGTATTAGCTGGAGTAACGCTCAAAACTTAGTTAATGCTTTCGATTCACTTTTTTCGAAGTGTTTCTAAGTAGTAAGAATCAAAAACTTTTAGGAGGTTCACACATGATGCCAAACAATTTACAAGATACAACAACGCTTCACAACGGAGTGAAAATGCCATGGTTCGGTCTAGGTGTGTTTAAAGCTCAAGATGGACAAGAAGTGATTCAAGCAGTAAAAACGGCGATTAAACATGGCTATCGTAGTATTGATACAGCCGCTGCATACAAGAATGAAGAAGGTGTAGGTCAAGCGGTGCGTGAAGGGTTGGAAGAATCAGGTCTAACACGTGATGATCTATTTATTACTTCTAAAGTTTGGAATGCGGACCAAGGATATGAATCAACATTAAGAGCTTTTGAGGATACGATGACTAAGTTAGGATTAGAAACATTAGATCTATACCTGGTGCATTGGCCGGTAAAAGAGAAATATAAAGACACTTGGAGAGCTCTGGAGAAACTATATAAAGATGGACGTGTACGTGCCATTGGTGTAAGTAACTTCCAAGTTCATCATCTACAAGATTTACTACAAGATGCTGAGATCAAACCGATGATCAATCAAGTGGAATACCATCCTCGTCTAGCTCAGCTCGAATTACGTGCATTCTGTGAGGAACAGGGTATTCAATTAGAAGCATGGTCACCACTGATGCAAGGTAAACTATTGGACAACGCTACGCTACAAGAGATTGCAGATCAACACGGTAAAACGGTTGCTCAAGTGATCCTGCGTTGGGATCTACAGAATGGTTTTGTTACGATTCCTAAATCGACTACGGAACACCGGATTATCGAGAATGCAGATGTGTTCAACTTTGAACTTTCTTCGGAAGATATGGACAAAATCAACGGACTTAACCAGAATATCCGTGTAGGTTCGGACCCAGATAATTTCAATTTCTAAGCCCTTCACATTCTAACGAATGGTTACACACAAAGGTAATCCTAAATTTATGATATGAGTCTAGTAGAAGAATGAAAAAGCCGTCCTCATTAGAAGGACGGCTTTTCTCTTATGTAGACTTATTTCACTGCTAGAAAAAGGGTTTTATGGTAATGTCTTTAAAGGGAACATATTGTTGAAGTAAAGGGTAACTCATCCTAAACATGATTCACAGGGGGATATAGATGATGAACAATGTTCAGTTAAAAGAAAGATTGATTCAAATTGAGAAAGATGAATATAAAGTATCAGGGTCCATGAATGCATTTGAGATAGCACTAGAAATGATGAAATATATTGGTGATATTGATTCTGAATTGCGTGATAATCTAATCTATTCAACATTCGCAACGTGGATAGATCATGGTGAATTTACAAATGAACAAATAAGTGAACTGCTACATATCTGCTTGGATGAACAACACTTATTCTACGGAATAGGAGAGAAAGATACCGATTCTGTATTCACGCGAGCGTTCTCTGTACTAATCATACCGTTAATTATGGGGAAGGACAGAGAACAATCTTTTTTATCAAAAGAAGAGGTTATGTTAATCAAGAACAAGTTGATAGAATACATAGGTCTTGAGCAAGATCTCAGAGGATATGTGGAAGGGAAGGGGTGGGCACATTCAACCGCGCATGCATCCGATGCATTTGAAGATATCGTTCAATCTCAGTATATGGAAAGTGCAGACCTAATGGAGATGCTAGATGCCATTCAACCGAAAATTTGTGTGAATAACTATGTTTATATTAATAAAGAAGATGAGCGAATGGTTAGTGCTATTGTAAGTATTCTTAATCGAGAGTTAATTCAAGATCATGATATTCAAGGTTGGATTCAAAAATTTGGTGAAAAGAAGAAGATAAGACAACTTCCAGAAGATGATATTCTATACATGAATAAGAAGTGTTTGTTGAGAAGTTTATATTTTAGATTAGTAGATCAACCCCAATTGCTTAGATTCACCCCTACCGTTGTTGAAACACTTCAGAGACTAGACAAGAAATAAGGAGAAAAATCAATCATGTATGAAGGGAAAATGTTGAACCCCATTGGGGAGTATCCTATACGAGATATGAATGGTTATTAGAGATTGTATCCCATGTGTATCATCATAGAGGTCAATTACATAGTCTGTTATCACAAAACATAAGAGATCCATTAGTATCCTTATTCGAGTAGAGTCACATCGTATTCCGATACGATTTCGGCGATGATCCTTTTAATTTCTTGAACATTTTGGAGAATAATAAAGGATCATCATACCCTACTGAACGCGATATATCTCCGATAGATAATTGTGTATTATTCATGAGTTCACATGCTATGTTCATGCGATAATGAATGAGATATTCCTGGATGCTTGAATGAATATACTCTTTAAAAATAGAACAAAGATAACTACGATCAAGTCCAATGAAATCAGCTATTTGCGTGATCGTGAATTTACTAGAGTAGTTCATCTCGATGAAATCGATCACTTTACGAACGTAGACCTCTTTGCGGTTCTCCTTATTGTCTATTCTGGATTCCACTTGTGCACATTCAACAAGAAGAGAAAGGATGAGGTAGAGTAGACCCGTCAACTTCATATCCCGCGCGGTATTTAGTTCTTTTGTATTCGTCATTAATTCTAAGTATTCAACTAATACTTGATCTCGATCATATCGAAATGTTGGATGTATCGCATTTAGTCCTGCCTGTGTTAAATAGAATTCAGCTTGAAGCCCATGAAATCCCACCCAACTATATTCCCAAGGGTCCTCTTTATCTGCCTGATAGTACGTAACGACGCCAGGACATATTAGGAAACCCTCCCCTTTATGAAGATGATACGTTTGATCGCCAACCACGAATCTTCCTGAACCCTTTAGTATGTAATGAACTAAATAATGATCTCGGACTGCTGGCCCATGCGCATGTTCTGGAAAACATTGCTCCATGCCATATTGGTTTAAATGTAAATCAGTATGTTGCAAGTTTCTAGAAAGGTATTCTATCATGCGATTAGGTCTCCCTTTTTCGTTATTAAATGCCTATTCTATAGTAACATATGGATCTAGCATAATGCCATAATGATATAGTGTGATTCCATTTACGGGAAGTGGTGGACAGAGGTATGATGAACCCATTGGTTTCGCTTACAACTATTCAGTGATCTAGGAAAGGGTGTTCCTTACATGACAATTACTTATACAGAACAAGACCGAATTTTCCATCTACAATCCAAAGATATGAGTTACATCATTCAATTAAATAACGACGGTTATCCACTTCACGTGTACTGGGGAAAGAAGCTTCGAAATGAAGGGAACTTAAACCGCTTACTTCATTACCCTGACAATGCTTCGACAGATCGTCTCCCACAAGAGTATCCGCAATATGGAACTGGTGATTTCAGAAATCCAGCCTATCAAGTGAAACTTGAAGATGGTAGTCGAATTACAGAATTGGTATATCAATCGCATAAAATTACCGGTGGTAAGCCGAAGTTAGCTGGATTACCCGCTGTATATGTAGAGTCGGATCAGGAATCGCAGACACTGGAGATCGAATTGGTGGATAAATACTCTGGGATGACTGTCTACTTAAGCTACACGGTGTTTGAAGATCATAATGCCATAAGTCGTTCTGTACAATTTGTGAATAATGGAAGTCAATCTGTTTCTCTAGAGAGAGCCTTAAGTGCAAGTGTTGATTTTGTCGATAGCGACTATGACATGGTCTATTTGTCAGGTGGTTGGTCGAGAGAGACACATGTAAAGAGAAGAAAACTAGAAGCAGGCGTGACAACGATTGAAAGTCGCAGAGGTGCGAGTAGTCCACAGTTCAATCCATTTATGGCGTTAACTTCTCCACATGCCGATGAAGATCAGGGAGATGTTTTTGGATTTAGCTTGGTTTACAGTGGTAATTTTGTAGCGGAAGCAGAAGTCGATTATTTATTTTCTACCCGCGTATCTATTGGGATTAACCCCTTTGACTTCGGATGGTTACTTGAACCTGGAGAGTCCTTTCAGACCCCAGAAGCGATCATGGTATATTCCTCAGAAGGGTTAGGTGGCATGTCAAGAACCTTCCATCGGTTGTATCGGAAACGTCTCTGTCGAGGGATTCATCGAGATCAGGAAAGACCTATTCTAGTGAACAATTGGGAAGCCACTTATTTCGATTTCAATGCGGAGAAGATTGTATCGATTGCTAAATCAGGAGCAGAGCTTGGTATAGAGCTATTCGTTCTAGATGATGGATGGTTTGGCAAAAGAAACGCGGACACGACTTCTCTTGGAGATTGGGTAGAAGATCGTAATAAACTACCAGAAGGCCTTACTAATTTAGCGGAAAGAGTGAAGTCATTAGGCCTATTGTTCGGATTGTGGTTCGAACCAGAGATGGTATCTCCAGATAGTGATCTTTACCGTAAACATCCGGATTGGTGCCTTCATGTAGAAGGTAGACGCCGGACAGAAGCTCGGACACAATTGATCTTAGATCTATCTAGACAAGAGGTATGTGATTATCTGTTTGAATCTTTGAGCAAAATATTCTCAACCGTTCCGATCTCCTATGTGAAATGGGATATGAATCGTAACATGACGGAGATTGGATCGGCAACGAGAATCGCTCTTAGACAAAAGGAAACAGCTCATCGTTATATGTTGGGGCTTTACGGTCTATTAGAGAAATTGCAACAACAATTTCCACATATTTTGTTTGAGAGTTGTGCGAGTGGCGGAGGACGATTTGATCCAGGAATGCTATATTACATGCCACAGACGTGGACGAGTGATAATACGGATGCCATTGAACGTTTAAAAATCCAATACGGCACAAGCTTCGTATATCCCGTGAGTACCATGGGTGCCCATGTATCTGATGTACCTAATCATCAAGTGGGACGGATTACTTCTCTTGTGACACGTGGTGATGTAGCGATGTCTGGGAACTTCGGATATGAGATGGATCTAACCTCCTTCTCAGATGAAGAGAAAGTGATCGTGAAGCAGCAAGTTGCACAATATAAGAAGATACGTTCTTTGGTTCAACAAGGAGACTTATATCGCTTGAAGAGTCCTTTTGAAGGAAATAACACGTCTTGGATGTTCGTGTCTGAGGATAAGAGCGAAGCGCTAGTCTATTACTTCCAAGTGTTGGCTGAACCGAATGGACCATTGAAGAAAGTCAGATTAAAAGGACTTGACCCTGAATTTGAATACACCATCGGTGAGGAAGAAGTATCGTTCGGGGGAGATCGATTGATGCAAAGTGGGCTACATATCCCATCTTTGCATGGAGATTTCGTGAGCACATGGTTTCATTTGAAAGCTAACGTGTGATCATAGAATCTTACTAGCATTTTGAAAAAATAGAGCATTACAAATAACACCCCACCTTTGGAACCATCCATGAGGTGGGGTGTTTATATCTAAAATTTTAATTAAAAAAGGATTGACTCCAATTATCTTATCCTGTATAAATTATATAGACCGATTGTTATATACAAAAAAAGGGGGGCAGGTATGTGTTAGAGAAGTCCAATTCACGCGATGCGATTGTTAACATTGCTACAAGACTTTTTTCCACACAAGGTTATCATGCCACTGGCTTAAATCAGATTGTTAAGGAGAGTCATTCTCCTAAGGGATCATTATATTATTATTTCCCCAACGGGAAAGAAGAGCTAGCTTCGGAATGTATTGCACGTACACGTGTAGTGGTGTTACAAAAGTTGAATCAGTGCTTTATAGATACGAGTAGTGCTGAAGAGGCATTACAATTATTCATTCGTAATGTCGGTGAGGAAGCGGTTGAATCGCAGTTCGAGGGGTGTATTCCTTTTTCCTTTTGGACAGCTGTTGAGACTTCATGTGTTAGTGAGCAACTAAGAGTAGACTCTCAGGCTGTTTTTAAAGATTGGCAAGATCTTATTGCTATGAAACTTGAACAAGAGGGAATGGAAACAGTGAAATCCACGGAGGTAGCTTCTATCGTGTTATCTCTGCTTGAAGGAGCTCTTATACTTACCCTTACTAACCGAGATGAGAAACCACTCATAACCGCATCAAAGTATGTTTCATATTTACTTAAATAGAGAGAGATTACTAGGAGGATGGACAGATTGGAAGGAACCATGCAAGGTACACCACAGATTGACGCTAAAAAAATTAGGGCACTACCGATCCTGATTGCATTACTATTAAGTGGATTTATCGGTATGTTTAGTGAAACAGCTTTAAATGTTGCGCTAAGCGATTTAATGACAATGCTTAGCATCACACCGGCAACAGCACAATGGTTAACAACAGGATATTTGCTAACGTTAGGAATTCTAGTTCCAGTATCAGGTATGTTACTTCAATGGTTTACAACAAGACAATTATTTATAACATCACTATGTTTCTCTATTCTAGGTACATTATTGGCAGCACTAGCTCCATCGTTTGAAGTCTTGCTTACAGCAAGAGTTGTCCAAGCTGTTGGAACTGGATTGTTATTGCCACTTATGTTTAATACGATATTAATTATCTTTCCGGCAGAGAAACGTGGCGCTGCCATGGGGATGATTGGTCTAGTGATTATGGTTGCACCCGCTATAGGACCAACGATTGCAGGACTTCTTATTGAGAATCTAAGCTGGCACTGGATATTCTGGTTGGCTTTGCCAGTTCTTATTATTGCTCTAATATGTGGAATTCTATATATGCAGAATGTAACCAAGATTACGAAGCCTAAAATTGACGCATTATCCATTATCCTATCATCGATTGGTTTTGGAGGCATCGTATTCGGTTTCAGTAGTGCAGGTGAGAGTGAAGGATGGGGTAGTCCTAAAGTTATTATTGCTATCATTATAGGTGTAATTTCTCTTGTACTCTTTGGAATTCGTCAAATGTCTATGAAGCAACCAATGATTAACCTACGAGCATTTAAATTTCCAATGTTCTCTATGGGAGTTCTTATGGTATTCCTATGTATGATGGTTATCTTATCTAGTATGTTGGTTCTTCCAATGTATTTGATCATGGGTCAAGGTTATACGGCTTTCAAAGCCGGGTTATTACTTCTCCCTGGTGGTATTATTAACGGAATTATGTCACCCATTATGGGTCGGTTGTTCGATAAATATGGTCCGAAGTGGTTGGTTATTCCGGGACTTGTAATTATTAGTGTCTCGCTGTGGTTCTTCTCAAGTATCTCAGCTACGTCTACAATCGTCTTCGTTATCGTGCTTCATAGCACATTAATGATTGGGATTTCCATGATTATGATGCCTGCTCAGACGAATGGAATTAATCAGCTTCCTCGTGATTTGTATCCAGATGGTACGGCTATCATGAATACGTTGCAACAGGTAGCGGGTGCCATTGGTACAGCTCTTGCCGTAAGTATCATGGCTGCTGGTCAAAAGAGTTATTTGAGTGGTGTATCCAATCCTGAAGATCCATCCAATATACTCCCTGCATTTACGCAAGGCGTACAAAGTGCTTTCATATTTGCCATGGTGATCGCGATCGTGGGTCTGATTGTTTCATTCTTTATCAAACGTGTAATCGTTGCACATCAGAAATAAATATTATAGGTATCCATAGGGTTCGCGTGTAAATCACGCGAGCTTTTTTTGTATGAGCTTATGAATATGGTACTGCTATAATTATTCTTTATCTACCAAAAATGGATGATTAGCCCTATAATAAATATTTAAATTAGAGAGATAGGTAGGAGGATGAAGGGTGATCACAGCACAAACTCAAGTACATTTATCGCGATTGGTAGATTTGTTTACTGATGATTTAAGTGACAATTTATTAGGCGTTTACTTACATGGTTCATTGGCCATGGGATGTTTCAATCCATTAAAGAGTGACATCGACTTATTAGTGGTAATCAAAGAAAATTGCTCAGATGAGCATAAGAAGAGGCTTGCACGTAAAGTTGTCGTATTTCATGATACCATCGGACATGGTCTTGAGTTAAGTGTAGTTCTAGAATCTTCACTACAATCAATCGTGTACCCAACACCCTGTGTGTTCCACTATTCGGATTATCATCGTGAACATTATCGGAGAGAAGAAGACTATCTGTGTAGTGATTATGAAGATGCAGATCTAGCTTCTCAAATTGCTGTTGCTTATCACAGAGGAATAACATTATACGGGAAACCGCTTAAAGAACTTTACCCTCCAGTTCCAAGACAATACTATCTAGCTTCCATACATTACGATGTGAAGAACGCCGACGAGGAAATTGTGAATAATCCAATGTATACCACATTAAACTTGTGTAGAGTACTTCTTTACATAAGAGAGGGACGTATCTCTTCCAAAAGAGAAGGAGGAGAATGGGGTGTACATAACTTACCTAGCGAATATCAAGAATTGGTTCAGATGTATTTGAATGAATATAACGGAGTGAAGGATGAGAATCAGCATGATCAGGTGCTGTTAGCAGACTTTGCTGATTTCATGTTACTTGAAATTAATAAACAATTGATTTAACGTCGACCCATACTACTCCAACTACATACAGGTGAACAAAAAAAATCCGAACCAAGTGGGGTTTGGGATTTTTTTTCCTATTTATGGAATTACTACTTCACCTGTCGTAGTAATTATGATATACTTCAACTACTACGACAGATGAAGTAATCAGGGGGGTATCATTTTGATCGGCAGTGATGTTATTCGTGGCTACAATGATACGCTGATTCTCTACATGCTGCTTGATGGGGAATCCTACGGTTACGAGATTTCAAAGAATATCAGGCAGCTGACGCAGGAGAAGTATGTCATGAAGGAAACAACGTTATATTCTGCCTTCACCCGGCTAGAGAAGAACGGGTATATTGAATCCTTTTATCAGGATGAGAGTCTCGGTAAGCGGCGCACATATTACCGAATTTCCCCTCTGGGTCTAGCCTATTACAAGGAGAAATGCGAAGAATGGAAGGTTACACAGGAGGTAGTAAACCAATTTATCAGAGAGTGGTGATAGCGTATGGAGACGATCACAGTATATCTGGATAATATGTTCGCAGGGCTGCCAAAGACGTCAGAACTAAAGCATTTGAAGCAGGAGTTATTGTTAGGGATGGAAGAGAAGTATTTCGAGCTTAAGCGGGAGGGTAAATCGGAGAATGAGGCGATTGGCATCGTCATTTCGGAATTCGGTAATATTGAGGAGCTGACTGCTGAGCTTGGCATCCAAACATCAGGACCTGATCAGGTCCTGCCTGTGCTGACAGAAGAAGAAGTTCACGCCTATGTGTCTACTAGACGTAGCTACGGTTTATGGACCGGAATCGGCGTTGTTCTCTGCGCATGGGGAGTAGCGCTACTGATTACGCTTAGTACAATCTTTGAAAATAATGCGGATATGGCTGATAAAGGATCAATGTTAGGGCTGATCGGAATGTTCGTGATGGTCGCTGTAGCGGTTGGGATGTTCATTTATAGCGGAATGAAACTTGAACGTTTTAAAGGTCTGGAGCAAGGATTTCAGCTACCTTATTCTCTCAAAATGGAACTTCAGCGTAACCAAACCCTTTACGCTCCAACTTACCGCCTTTCTTTGATTACGGGGGTATGCTTGTGCATATTATCCCCGGTATCTATCTTTGCGACTTCCTATATCAACGATGATTTATCTTCTTATGGAGTTGCTGCCTTTCTATTCATTGCAGCAGTAGCGGTGTTCCTGTTCGTCTATTATGGAACTATCCAGGGAACTTATAGGAAGCTGCTAGAAGATCCGCACATCGCTGCAGAGAAGAAGGAGGAAGAACGGATTGTTGGAGCTGTAAACGCTGTGGTATGGTCTTTGGCGACGGCAGTGTTCCTATTTACAGGATTTGTCTATCAGCGCTGGGACGTTAACTGGGCGATATTCCCGATTACAGGTATCCTGTCCGGCATGTTCGGCAATATCTATCATATGATGAAGAAGAAAAATGTCTCCCGAATGTGATGTGACTACGATCGTAATCACAAGAAAAAGACCCTTTAGACCCATAGGAGTCTTCACAAACCTCCCACTGATGAGTCTAAAGGGTTATTTGTGTAAAAAGAGTATATGGAAATATTATACTTAATAACTATCTACCAACAAACAAAATATTCCATTTTACGAGCGTGCATATAGATTGAAGTGAAGTCATGTTAAATTGATAAAAGCATTGGGAGAGTAAGGGAAGGGGAAAATTTATCGTGAACTAAGCAAGATTTATACGTCAAAATTATGAATAAAATTACAGGGAAATGAGAAAGCTTTAGTGAGTTGAATTGTCGTACAAAGTAGAAATTAAAGATAATTAATATTATAATATAATAGTTATTAAAAACTAGGAGGTAATTGTTCATGAAGTTCTTTATCGATACTGCAAATGTTGAGGATATTAAAAAGGCATATAAAATCGGTGTACTTTCAGGCGTTACAACCAACCCGTCTTTAGTTGCTAAAGAAGGCGTGAAGTTTGAAGATCGTATTGAAGAAATATTGAAATTAGTTCCTGATGTTGAATCTGTATCTGCGGAAGTAACCCCAGATGCACTTACGGCTGAAGATATGATTGCGGAAGCAAATGAACTTATTAAGATTAATGGTGGGGACAAGAATATTACAATCAAAGTTCCTATGAATATAGCAGGTCTTGAAACTTGTCGTTATTTAAATAAAAAAGGTGTTAAGACGAACGTTACTTTAGTGTTCACTGTGAACCAAGCGCTTCTAGCTGCTCGTGCTGGTGCAACTTATGTATCTCCATTCTTAGGTCGTTTGGATGATATTTCAGAAGATGGCGTATTGTTAGTATCCAAAATTGCTGAATTATTCCGTATTCACAACTTGGATGCACAAATTATCGCTGCATCTGTTCGTCATCCAGATCATGTGACTCGCGTCGCTATGGCAGGAGCTCATATTGCAACAGTTCCATATAGTGTTATTGAGCAACTAACAAAACATCCGTTGACAGATCAAGGTTTAGAGAAATTTGCTGCTGACTGGGTTAAAGCTCCGAAAAACTAAGTTTAGGTTACGAAGAAGCCTTCGTTAAAAACTGATATACAAATCTAGCCGTTAAACATAGGACCTGACGGTCATCGAATCGTCAGGTCCTTTTTAATTCAAGTTAAATTTTTGTATTCTGTTATATTGTGGTATTCTTAAGAAATTGAAATCATTCTATATTTTGATATTAAGTGAGCGGGAATGACAAGAATCGTCATTCATGAGGAGGACTACTAGTGGAAAAAGGCAGAATACTGAAGTTAATGTGTGCGATCTTATTATCTACGACAGCAGTAGTAGGAACGATGCCTGATGAACATGTTAGTGCAGAAGCAAGCTCGTCGTATAAGTTTGACTTCGGTGGAGGTAGTGTAACATCGGGTTACATAGGCGTTAAAGCAACGGATCGATATACGAGAATCAAAGGATATGGATTTAATGCAACAAGAAACTTGAAAAATGTGTTGTCATCTGCGAAAGGTCTTCACAGCGATGCTGTTCAAATTATGACAGAGGGAACGAAGAGTACAGACACTTTTAACATGGACCTACCCAATGGACTTTATGAGGTGACGGTTACCTTAGGAGATACCGTGAAATCAAATGTCGTAGCCGAAGAAGTATATCAAATCATGGATATGACGGGCACAAATCCGAAAGATAAATTTCAAATTCCAATTACGGATGGACAATTAAACTTAGTTGTTACTGCAAGTGCAAAAGGTACAGCCTCTACAATAAGTTCTCTAGAGATTGTTCAATTGTCAGAAGATCTGGTTACGAATAGAACGATCTATGTAGGTGGAGATTCAACTGTATCTAACTACTATCCATTAATGACCAGTGAACGTGGTGGATGGGGACAAATGTTATTTCGCTATCTTGAAAAAGATAAATTTCAAATTAGAAATATGGCATCTGGAGGACAAGCCTCAAGAGGCTTTCGAAATGATGGTCAGTTAGAAGCTATTGTAAAATATATAAAACCAGATGATTATTTCATACTGCAATTAGGGATTAATGATAATCATCGCAAGAGTACGATTACAGAAGAAGAATTCAAGCAAAATATGCAAGATATGATTCAACAAATAAAAGCAACGGGTGCAACAGTTATTTTATCCACTCCGCAAGGGTTGGCTACTGATTTCAATGAATACGGCGTTCATTCAGCTGAGAACAAGTGGTATAGGAATACGATTCTAGCTTTAGCGGCTGAAGAAGATACACTACTTGTTGACTTGAATATCCTCAGTTCGGCGTATTACACAGCCATTGGGCCTGAGGCAACAAGTGCTCTTTTTCTAGCTGATGGACTACATCCGACACGTGCGGGAGCGAAGGAACTTGCTAGACTTGTCGTAGAGGACTTAAGAAATCAAGGGGTAGATGGTTTTTAGATAATAATGGTTAGTTGCTAGGATACACATAAATAGACATATTCCAGAAATTTGGAATATGTCTATTTCGTTATTTTAAATGGAATGATTGTAAGGTGATAAGGTTGGTTATTCAAGTCAATGATACTCAGCTAGTTCATCTCCTAAGTAAATGCAGTTGATTCCTTAAACCTAAATGAAAGCGAATACTCTCCATGGTTTCCATATCGTTGGACTCTATCACGCTAGCAATACTATTTTTTTTCTCCTGATCTGGACTACGAAGAAAACATGTCATCCACATCGATCCTTGTAATTCATTCATCATGATGTATTCCTCCTCTACTCATGTAATAAGTTCATACTAGAATATAATAAAAATGTTAATAGAATATGACTCTTTCATTAAATTTTGATAAAAAAGAGTGGAAATATATTCTACTAACGGAATGTTTAAAGGTTAGTTTAAAAAAGTAGAATAATTCACTACAAATTATGCAAAAATTAACCTTTTAATTTACAAATATATTAACTTCTAGAAATAAATTCATGATAGACTGAAATTGAAATACTAGTCTTTTAACACATGGGAGGAATAAAATGAGAAAGTTTACTAGTTTTCAAGCTAAGCTAGCGAAGTCGGCAATTGTGTTGTCTATGGCACTATCGTTTCATGTGGGTTTAAGTGGTGGTATGACAACTGTATTGGCGGAGGGTCCAGCAGATCCGGCACCGTTCATCCAAGCTAAAGTTGTTAATGACAATGCAGGGAAGAAGGTACTCTTCGATAATTCTCATGCGCAGACAGCCGGTGCAGCAGACTGGGTTATCGATGGAGCTTTCTCAGATTTCGGAAATGCACTCGCAAATGATGGTTATTATGTGAAAGAACTTCGCAAGTCAACTCCTATTACCTATGCTGATTTGAAAGACTATGATGTATTCGTTATTGCTGAAGCAAATGTTCCCTTCAAACAAAGTGAGCAAGTAGCTATGGAACAATATGTACGAGAAGGTAACAGTATCTTCTTTATCGGAGATCATTATAATGCAGATCGTAACAAGAATCGTTGGGATGGATCTGAGGCGATGAATGGCTATCGTCGCGGAGCCTGGAACGATCCTGCTTCAGGAATGAGTACAGAAGAACGTAACTCTGCGGCTATGCAGGATGTCGTGAGTTCTGACTGGTTAGGATCGAAGTTCGGTATTCGATTCCGATATAATGCCTTAGGGGATATCACTGCGAATCAAATCGTAGCACCAGACCAAGCTTTCGGTATTACTTCGGGTGTATCCACAGTTGCAATGCACGCAGGATCCACACTCGCGATTATTGATCCAACGAAATCAAAAGGTATTGTATATCTTCCTACTACTAACCTATCTTGGGGTAACGCTGTAGATCAAGGGGTATATAAGGGTGGTGGAGTAGCTGAAGGTCCATATGTAGCTGTATCCAAATTGGGTGCAGGAAAGGCAGGCTTTATTGGTGATTCATCGCCAGTTGAAGATGCAACTCCTAAGTATTTACGTGAAGAAACAGGTGCGAAGAAAACAACCTATGATGGATTTAAAGAACAAGATGACGGCACATTGCTAGTTAACATGGTTAACTGGTTGTCTGAAAAAGAAGATTATACAAGTCTAAGTGAAGTAAGCAACTTACAACTTGATCAGCCAACACCGTTATTAGCAATGGAGACTCCTGAGACTTCAACAGAACCTCAAGCGGAACCATGGGCTGCTCCTTCAGCTGGGTACAAATGGTTCGACAGTGCGACATATAAAGCAGGTTCATATGGAGGTCCTACAGCTAGTGCAGCTGCAACATATAGTTTCGTACATCAAGCACAGCTTCCTAATGCTCAAGACTTCCAAATACGTGTCGTCGTTGATAACTTACCAGCAAACACAACCGTATCAGGATTTAGTACGGGGATTTATTTAACGGGTGGAACACAGGTTGCTAAGATTCAGAACGAAGATGGAACTTGGCCTGCCTCTTACGCTTATAGCTCGACATATAGCTTAACATCGAATAGTAGTGGACGAGCCTATAAAGATCTCACGGTACGTATTAAGCCAAGTACGTTGGGAGCGGCAAGTCTTAGATTGAGACAGAATGGTACCAATCTCATCACTTCCGCAGTTCAAATAGCGGATGTACCTGCAGAAGAGCTTCCTGAAGAAGGCAATCCAATTCCAAGCCAAATTACCGTATCCGAAGCACGCGGTAAAGCGCAGGGAACGGTTGTAACTCTAGAAGGGGTTGTAACAACGGAGCCAGGATCGTTTGGAGGCCAAGCATTTTATCTTCAAGATGATACTGCGGGCATATATGTATTTCAGACATTAAGTGGATTTCATAAAGGCGATATAGTCAAAATAACAGCACCCCTTACATTGTATAACACAGAGATTGAGCTTACGGATCCCGTTGCTATTGTAAAAACTGGAACAGCTTCACTCCCCGTTCCTGTAGTATCCGTAAGTGTGAATGATGTCAATCAAGGCCAAGTGATTCAACTCCAAGATGTGACGATTAGAAACATAATATCTGCAACACCTGCGGGTTCTTTTGAATTCGATGCGGTCAATGGTTCTACAAGTAACCATGTAAGAGTAGATGTACGTACGGGTTTAACATTAGCAGATTTCCCTTATCAAGAAGGAGATGTTGTTGATGTAACAGGAATTTCAGCAATCTTCAAGGGTGTATTTCAATTGAAACCTAGAGGGATTAGTGATTTCACTAGTGTGATTGTACCGACTTTACCCGTCACCACTGCTTCGTTCTCTTCATCACCTAATGAGAATGGATGGTTTAATCACGATGTGATCCTATTGTTAGCAGCAACGGGAAACACGACGGATGTGATTACAACGAAATATAGCATAGATGGCGAGCCAGAAGTCGTATATGCAGGACCTGTAACGATTCAAACGGAAGGAATTCATACCATCCAATATTATTCGTTAACAAGTTCTGGTCAAGTAGAATCTACTCAATCGGTGGAAGTAAAAGTTGATAGAACCGCACCTTCCGTCGTGCTAACACAATCAGGTCAATCGATAGCGGATGTGAAATTAGAGGACGTTCTGAAATTTGAACTTACGAGTACAGATTCACTGTCAGGCGTATCCACACAAAAGCTATTGGTAGATGGACAAGAGATTAGTAGTGGCGCTTCAGTGAATGCGTCAGATCTTGGCTTAGGTGTTCATACGATTCAATACACTGTAATCGATCTAGCTGGTAATCAAGCTGAGAACAGCATTCTTTTTACCGTTCGCAATCCATTAGCTATTGGAGCGCCAGGAAAGCCTGTATTATCCGATAATAGTGGACATTTGAATGGGCTTAAGGGTGGTAGTTATACCCTATCTATGAATATGTGGTGGGGAAATAATGGTACGATTCTAAAATTATACGAGAACGGGATTCTGATCGATACACAGATCTTAAGTGATGCTTCTCCTACAGCACAGAATACAAAGACAAGTATATCTGGTAAAGCTAATGGCACTTATACGTATACAGCTGAGCTGATTAATGTATTTGGAACGACCACAAGTGATCCGTTGATCGTTACGGTATCTGCAGCATCACCGGCTAAATCTGTGTTATCACATGATAACTGGGATGGCGATGGAACATACAAAGTGAGCATGAATATGTGGTGGGGAACGAATGGCTCGGAATATCGATTGTATGAGAATGACGTGTTAATTGATACTCAGAGTCTCGTAGAGAACACATCAAGTGCCCAAAGTGCTACGACAGACATTACGAATAAAGCACCAGGTAAATATGAATACCGTAGTGAATTGATGAACGCTGCGGGAGTAACTTCAAGTGAAACGATCACGATTAATGTTGTGAAATAAAGTTATATTATAATAGTCATCTCTTAAAAAGGAACCCGTCAACACACGTGAGTAACGTGATGGACAGGTTCCTTTATTTAATCTAGATGTAACTTTAGGAAAAATCCCAAAGTTACATCCAAGGATATCTTCATGTGATAAGGCTGTTGCTCATTATTAATTCTTACATGTCCATAAAGATGAAAGATGCCTGAGGTCGTTAAATTAGGTGTTGAATAACCTAGATCGTCACATGTAATTGATAGAAGTTCGAACGCAACATGATCAAAAATAGTATGAAGGCAAGCGGTGAGTTGATCCACTTTGTTCTCTATAGGTAATTTTGTATTATTATGAACCAATACTTTCAAAACCATTGACCCCCCTGCTACCTGTCTAGTAGGTGTGCATTTCTTGCTTACCTAATTTCTTTTAGAAGACTTATATTCGCTTTCTACAGTGTACTGTCCTGCACATCAGTATGTAGACAATTTAACATTAGAAACTTATTTAGCTACAATAGAAATAGTGTTAGAACTACAGGACACTATGAAGGGAGCCATAATGTAATGAATTGGATCGCCCAACAATCGTATTATAAAATCCACAGGCAAGTTACCCACACTAAACAAACAACGATCGTGGATGATCGTTCGATGTATTTATATGAACATAAAGTCATGACGCAGTATCGTGAGTTTCCGATAAAGGATGTATTAGATATGTCTTTTCGAAAAATGGGAGTTGAAGGAGGATTTCTCTATCTTCATACCTTGCAAGGCGTGTATTCTTATACAGTTAGAACGGACCCCAGTGAATTTATTGATAATTTTAAAGAGTTGAAATAAGCACTCTTTTCCATGTCTATATAAAACCTTAGGATCTATGTATAATTAATGAATACATAGTGAGACAAATAAAATAAGTGAGTTGGATAACGATGGACATTGAGAAGCAACGTTTGAGTATAGAAGCGGCGAGACTTTATTATCAATCAGATTATAGTCAGCAACAGATTGCTACCTTATTGGGGGTATCCCGACCGACGGTTTCTAGATTACTACAGCATGCTAAAGATGAAGGGTATGTTAGAATCGATATTATTGACCCCCGAGAAGACATCGATATCTTAGCGAGTGAACTAAAGAAGCGATATCATTTAGACACTGTGCAGTTATGTTATTCACCACTCAATGATTATGAAGAAATCAAGAAACATATTAGCAAAAAGGCGGCTGATTTTCTTCATGAGTCTGTACAAGATGGGGATATCATCGGCGTTACGTGGGGGACAACCATGCATGCTGTAGCTCTAAATCTACAATCGAAACCACTAAAGGGCGTAGAAGTAGTCCAATTAAAAGGTGGCGTAAGTCATTCACAAGTGAATACTTATGCAGCTGAAATTGTGAATCTATTCGCAGAGGCATTCCAGACTATGGCTCGCTATTTACCCTTACCTGTTATTTTCGATAGTGTTGAAGTAAAACAAATGGTAGAAGAAGATCGACATATCGGGCGGATTATTGAATTAGGTAGACAAGCGAATATTGCTGCTTTTACAGTGGGTACGGTACAAGAAGATGCGCTTCTATTCCGTCTAGGTTATTTTAATGAAGAAGAGAAGGAATTACTTGCTCTTCATGGGGCAGGGGATATCTGTTCTCGATTCTTTGATAAAGACGGGGAAATATGTAGTGAAGGAATCAATAATCGTACGGTAGGTATTGATCTTTCCGAACTTAGAAAAAAAGAAAAGTCTATTCTTATTGCAGGTGGACAACGTAAAATCAAAGCGATTCAAGCTGCGCTTGCAGGTAAGTATGCGAATATATTAATTACGGATCAATTTACAGCCCAAGCGTTGTTAAAATAAATAAAATAGAGCAAATAGATTGCATATTTTGCTATAAAATAGAAAGTTGAAATAAGCCTTTAATACCAATATTTATATTGGATTTGAAGGTTTTTTAGTTATTTTGGGTAATATATTCTATAACTTATGCAGGGTGGAAAACAAGAAAAAAATCCCATGAACATAATTTCATGATAGTGTTTACATTTGTTCATATAGGTGATATTCTAAACATGTAATTATGGATCCGTATAAAAGAAGGGTGATGTCAAAATGGATAATTTATCAAAAATGATCGATCATACGCTTTTACGTGCAGACGCAACAAAAAATGAGATTACTAAATTAACTGAAGAAGCGAAAAAATATGAATTTGCATCCGTTTGTGTAAATCCAACATGGGTAGCTTATGCTGCTGAACAGTTGGCAAATACGAACGTGAAAGTATGTACAGTAATTGGATTCCCTCTTGGGGCTAATACTAGTGCAACGAAAGCTTTTGAAGCAAAGAATGCGATCGAGAATGGCGCGACTGAAGTGGATATGGTCATTAACATTGGCGCTTTGAAAGATGGCGACCATCAGCTTGTTGAACAAGATATTAAAGCAGTTGTTGATGCAGCAGCTGGGAAAGCACTTGTAAAAGTAATCATCGAAACTTGTATCCTAACAGATGAAGAAAAGAAGGTTGCTTGTGAACTGGCTGTTAAAGCGGGTACTGATTTCGTTAAAACTTCAACAGGATTCTCTACCGGAGGAGCAACAGCTGAGGATGTAGCACTTATGCGTAAAACAGTTGGTGCAAATATCGGCGTGAAAGCATCTGGAGCTATTCGCAGTCTTGAAGATATGCAAAAAATGATCGCGGCAGGTGCAACTAGAATCGGTGCAAGTTCTGGTGTGAAAATAATGGAAGGCGAGCAATCAACTTCGTCTTACTAATATTCTTGCTAATATTATAGTGTAAATTCCGTGCTGCTCATCATAGAGCAGCACTAACGGGGGAATAATAATGAAAGAACAGTTGATTCAAGAGGCAATAGAAGCTCGAAAGTATGCTCATATTCCTTATTCACACTTTGCAGTTGGCGCTGCATTATTAACAGGAAATAAAAAGATTTACACTGGAAGTAATATTGAGAATGCTTCTTTTGGACTTACCAATTGTGCAGAACGCACAGCTATATTTAAAGCGGTGTCAGAAGGAGAACGTGTTATTGAAGCGATTGCAGTCGTAGCGGATACCGAAGGGCCTGTCTCACCTTGTGGTGCTTGTCGTCAAGTGTTAGCTGAATTTTGTGATGAGAATACCAAAATATATTTAACTAATCTTCACGGGAACACAGAAGAATGGACCATGTCACAGCTTTTACCTGGAGCGTTTCAATCTTCTGATATGAAATAAAAGTAACCTGACAAGTAACCCACTTTTTATGAATGAGATGTAAGCGTTTCATACTGAATCGATCAACTTAGAATCCAAATGACTATTAGGAGAACGATCATGAGATATTTAATTACTATACTGGGCATACTAATTGTTTTTGGGCTCACATACATCGCAAGCAATGACAAAAGAAAGATCCGCTACCGGCCTTTGATCACCATGGTCATCCTACAGATCATTCTAGCCGCAATATTATTAAATACAGTTGTCGGAAATGTTGTCATTAAAGCTATTTCAAGTGTATTTGAAAAATTAATGGAATATGCATCTGAAGGTGTTAACTTTGTCTTTGGTGGTGTACTAAACGAAGGACAATTCACATTCTTTCTATCCGTATTATTACCGATCGTATTTATTTCTGCGCTAATTGGTATCTTGCAGTACATTAAGGTCTTACCATTCGTTATTAAATACATTGGTCTTATTCTAAGTAAAGTGAATGGCATGGGTAAATTGGAATCGTACAATGCGGTTGCATCTGCTGTTCTAGGACAATCCGAAGTATTTATATCTGTCAAAAAACAGATCAATTTATTACCAAAACACCGTCTCTATACATTATGTGGGTCGGCTATGTCGACCGTATCTATGTCAATTGTCGGATCATATATGTTAGTTCTAGAACCTAGATATGTCGTGACGGCGCTTGTTCTTAACTTGTTTGGTGGATTCATCATTACTTCCATAATAAACCCTTATGAAGTTACCAAAGAAGAAGATATTCTAGAAGTACAAGAAGAAGTGAAACAGTCATTCTTCGAGATGCTTGGGGAATATATCATGGATGGCTTTAAAGTTGCCGTTGTCGTAGCTGCGATGTTAATTGGTTTCGTGGCAATCATTGCAATGATTAACGGACTCTTTAGTGGTATATTTGGAGTGTCATTCCAACAAATACTCGGTTACGTATTTGCACCTTTTGCTTTTATTATGGGTGTTCCATGGAAAGAAGCAGTGGATGCAGGAAGTATTATGGCTACGAAAATGGTATCCAACGAATTCGTTGCCATGACTGAACTTAGTAAGTACACTGATCTTTCTTCACGGACAGTTGGTATTATCTCAATATTCCTTGTCTCATTTGCTAATTTCTCGTCGATCGGTATTATTGCTGGTGCAGTTAAAGGTTTAAGCGAAAAGCAAGGGAACGTTGTAGCACGTTTTGGCCTGAAACTGCTATATGGTGCAACCTTAGTTAGTATTCTTTCTGCAATTGTGGCTGGTATATTTATTTAAATACAATAAAAAATACGCACTATAGGAAAGGTAGGAATTAATGATGAAATCATTCAAACGAATTCACGTGATTGTCATGGACTCCGTTGGAATTGGCGAAGCGCCTGATGCAGCTCAATTCGATGATTATGATGTGAATACTTTAGGTCATATTGCCCGTGAATGCGGAGGTCTGGATATGCCATTTATGGCTAAGCTGGGGTTATCCAATATTGAGGAGATCAAGGGCGTTCCAGTAGCTGAGAAACCGCTGGCTTATTATACAAAGATGCAAGAAGCATCGAGCGGTAAAGATACAATGACAGGTCATTGGGAAATGATGGGCCTACGTATTGATACACCTTTCCGAGTATTTGAGGATGGTTTCCCTGATGAATTAATTTCACGAATTGAAGAGAAAACGGGTCGCAAAGTCATTGGAAACAAACCAGCTAGTGGAACAGAGATCATTGAAGAGCTTGGCGAAGAACATGTGAAAACAGGAGCATTAATTGTATATACTTCTGCTGATTCCGTACTCCAAATCGCTGCACATGAAGATGTTGTACCTTTGAAGGAATTATATGAGATTTGTGAATTTTGTAGAGAAATCACACTAGAAGACCCCTATATGCTAGGTAGAATTATCGCAAGACCCTTTATTGGAGAAATTGGTGAGTTCAAACGAACTTCCAACCGTCATGACTATGCATTGAAACCATTCAATCCTACAGTCATGAATACATTAAAAGATGCCGGTTTGGATGTCATTGCGATTGGGAAGATTTCAGATATTTTCGATGGTGAAGGGGTCACAAAGGCCATTCGTACAGTCTCTAATTCCGATGGTATGGATAAATTCATTGCAAATTTTGATGAATCATTTAAAGGATTCAGTTTCTTGAACTTAGTCGACTTTGATGCGTTGTATGGACATCGCAGAGATCCCAAAGGATATGGAGAAGCATTAGAGGATTACGATACCCGCTTGCCAGAGGTATTCTCCAAGATGACTGATGATGACCTACTCATCATCACCGCAGACCATGGGAATGATCCAACCTATCGTGGAACGGACCATACTCGTGAATATGTACCACTCTTAGTCTATTCTCCGCGGTTTAAAGAACCCGGAAATGAGCTGCCAATACGAGAGACGTTTGCGGATATTGGGGCAACGATTGCCGATAACTTCGAAGTCACCATGCCAGAGCACGGAAAGAGCTTTTTATCCGATTTGAAATAAGTCTTACACTACTACATTAAATACGAACGATGAGGAGAAATGACAATGAGAATGGTTGACCTAATTGCTAAAAAACGTGACGGTAAAGAACTGACTACAGAGGAAATCAATTTTATTATTGAAGGATATACGAATGATGAGATTCCAGATTATCAAGTAAGTGCATTGGCTATGGCTATTTATTTCAAAGATATGACTGTTCGGGAACGCGCTGATTTAACTATGGCTATGGTGAATTCAGGAGATACGATTGACCTGTCAGCTATTGAAGGAATAAAGGTTGATAAGCACTCCACAGGTGGAGTTGGCGATACAACAACTCTTGTGTTAGCACCACTTGTTGCTGCATTGGATATTCCTGTTGCGAAGATGTCGGGCCGTGGATTGGGTCACACCGGAGGTACGATCGATAAATTGGAGGCCATTGCTGGTTTCCATGTGGAGATCGATAAAGAAGAATTCGTGAATCTAGTAAACAAGGACAAAATTGCGGTTATTGGCCAATCAGGAAATCTTACACCGGCGGATAAGAAGTTGTATGCACTACGTGATGTTACAGCAACGGTTGATTCTATTCCACTGATTGCTAGTTCGATTATGAGCAAGAAAATTGCAGCTGGATCAGATGCAATTGTACTCGATGTGAAGACGGGTGCAGGTGCATTTATGAAGACTGTTGACGATGCTAAAGAACTGGCTCATGCAATGGTGAGTATTGGTAATAATGTGGGACGTAAGACGATGGCTGTTATTTCTGATATGAGTCAACCTCTTGGTCTGGCTATAGGGAATGCACTCGAAGTGAAAGAAGCGATTGATACACTTCAAGGAAAAGGTCCAAAAGATTTAGAAGAACTTTGCCTTGCTCTAGGTCGTCAAATGGTATTCCTAGCGGATAAAGCAAGTTCACTTGAAGAAGCTGAAGAAATGCTGAAAGAAGTTATACGTAATGGTAAAGCCTTAAATAAATTCAAAGAATTTATTACGAACCAAGGTGGAGATGCGTCCGTCGTTGACCATCCAGAGAAATTACCACAGGCGAAATACTTAATTGAAGTTCCTGCTAAAGTGGATGGCGTTGTTGCTGAGATCGTAGCCGATGAAATTGGTATTGCTGCTATGTTGTTAGGTGCCGGCCGTGCAACGAAAGAATCAGAAATTGATCTAGCAGTAGGGCTTATGCTTAATAAAAAAGTTGGGGATGCTGTGAAAGCAGGAGAATCACTGGTAACCATTCATGCGAATCGTGAAAATGTGGATGATGTGATGACTAAAATTTACGATAATATTCGTATTGGCGACCATGCAGAGCCACTTGTACTTATCTATGATATTGTAACGGAGTAATTCCGCTACGGTGACGGATTGTCCTTCCGATCGCTGTTACGCTCTGATTTCTTGATTGTATACCGCCTGCAGCGGTAGAAATCAGAGCGTAAAGGCGAACGCTATCGCTTCTTCAGGACAATTCCGTCACCTTCGCTACTTCATGCATTCTCAATCGTTTTCTGCGCAAGTACGATTATGATTTAAAACCTAAGAATATACAAAGCAGGATATCATACGACCAAGTGAATTCAATTCACTTGGTCGTATCTTGTTGTAAGAACGTCATTCTATAGAAGTCTCTGAGTTTGAAGAACGGAATGAAATAGGTATGAACAGCATTCTAGTGTTATAATCACGCATGAGTAGATAAAGAGCTCACTTGGATCGTAGTAATACTATTTTTGATATAGATAGAACTAGAGGGGTGTTAGACTTGAGCGTTATTCGGTTGGAGAATGTAACGAAGAAATATGAAGACACAATGATTTTTAGAGATATTTATTTTCGTGTAAGTAAAGGCGAACGTATAGGTTTAATTGGACGAAATGGTGCTGGAAAGTCAACTGTATTTAAACTCATTATGGGTAAAGAAGAGCCTACTGCCGGTAAGGTGGAATTGGATCCTCAGGTTAAGATTAGTTATTTCTCTCAATTCTCTGAACTATCTGGGCATTTATCTGTTCAACAAGAGTTAGAAGGTTGCTTCGAACAGGTTGCTCTCATAGAGAAGGAGCTAAAGGATATCGGGGAAAAGCTAGGCTATGTATCTGATGATGTTGAGATGAATGGACTATTAGAGCGCCAAGCGGAACTTTTTGAACAAATGGAGCATTTAGATGGATGGAATGTATCTGTCGAGATTGACACTGTTCTTAATAAGTTGGGATTCGATGATAGATCGAGGAATCAGCCTGTGGATGAGTTATCTGGTGGATGGAGAAACCGAGCTGCGCTAGCTAAAATGCTAATTGAGATGCCTGATGTCGTGTTGCTAGATGAGCCTACTAACTTTTTGGATATGGAAGGTATTGTATGGTTAGAGCAATGGCTACACCGCTTTAAGGGTGCGATGATATTAGTATCACATGATCGGCAATTTATCGACAGAGTCGTAACACGGACAATTGAAATCGAGAACTATCATTTTCAAGAATATGAAGGGAACTATACCGATTACATACGGAAGAAGAAGATGCGTAAGAAAGTGTTGGATCGTCAGTTCGAATGGGAAGAGGAACTTCTCGTTATGGAATCCGAAGTCATCGATAGTCGCTCGCAGAAGAAAACGTCAAAAGATCGACTCTCACGTAAGTTAGCTGATATAAAGAAACGGGTTGATCCACATCCGGTGAACGTACTGATCACCGATATTTATGAAAATTTGCGGTTCCCAGACAAGTTATGTGAAGTGAAGGCAATCGGGCAGACGTATGACGGTCGAACCATATTTGAGAACATCCATTTTGATATTCAGAAAGAAGATCGTCTGGTTATTGTGGGACCCAATGGTAGCGGGAAATCTACTCTCATTAAAGTGCTCACTGGACAGGAACAACCGAAAACGGGCGAGGTCATCTGGGAGAGAGGCGTTAGTTACGCTTATTTTAACCGGATGTGGGATGAACTAGATCTTAAGGATACGGTTAGTCATGCGGTAAACATCTCTGGGCTTGGCTTAAATGCGACTCGGAAAAAAGTGAATAAATTTCTATCTATGCTCCAATTCTCGGAGAATGATCTCAGTAAAGTGATAGGGAATCTTTCAGGTGGGCAGCAGGCTAGAGTGGCGTTAGCGAAATGCTTACTCTCAGGAGCAGCAGTCATTATATTGGACGAGCCTACGAATCACCTTGATCTAACAAGTATTCAGGTCATGGAACAGGCACTGATTCACTTTCCAGGTGCCGTAGTTACCGTGAGTCACGATCGATTCTTTATTGATAAAATAGGGACAAAGATGCTTACGTTCGATCCTATTTTGGGAATAAGTGAGCAGAACTTATAAAAGAGGCTTTTGGAGGAGGATTACCCCAATGAAACCCTTCGGATGGGGATTAAAGATCGCTGTAGGTGCTATGGTAATTGGTTTATTCCTATCTTCAGCTAACCTAGAGCAGACGATAAGCGCTGAGTCCCAGACCCAGGCAGTTACGCAGGAAAAGGTCACTAAGAAAAATAGCCTACCTAAAGGGTTTGTATATCTAGATGAGATGATTCCTTCTGCGCACTATGATATCAGATATTATGGGGATTATAATTTTGTAGGAAAACGAATTGATGGCTATAAGGCTCCGCTTGCGATTATGTCGCTAAAAGGGGCTACGGCATTAAAAAAAGTGAGCGATGAGTTGAACAAAAAGGGATATCTCCTCATCATATACGATGCATATCGACCTCAAAAAGGGGTAGATCACTTTATCAGATGGTCAAAAGATGTAAAGGATATCAAGATGAAGAAGGAATTCTATCCGTTGCTGGATAAGCGTAACTTATTCAAGCTTGGGTTCATATCAACTAAATCAGGACATACAAGAGGCAGTACCGTTGATCTGTCTCTTGTCCACAAATCTACGAGGGAAGTTGTAGACATGGGCGGTGACTTTGATTTCTTTGGAGAAGTTTCTAATCATGGAACGAAGCTTGTAACCAAACAGCAGACAGGGAATCGAAATCTGCTTAAGAATACGATGGTGAAGTATGGATTTAAACCTTATAGCAAGGAATGGTGGCATTACAGCCTAGTTAATGAACCATATCCGAAACAATATTTCAATTTCAATGTGGAGTAAAGTAGGGGTGTGAAACATGAGAAAGCTATTGGTTGCAGATGATGACCCGAATATTCGTATGTTATTGAAACATGTATTAACAAGAAAAGGGTATCTAGTGATTGAAGCGAATGATGGGGAAGATGCCATTCATAAATTAAAGGATGTTACCGTTGATTTGGCGATTGTGGATGTCATGATGCCGAATATGGATGGTCTAGATTTATGCCAATATATTCGTGAAACCTATGATATACCTATCATATTACTGACAGCACGTCAGCAGCTCAGTGATAAGGAACAAGGATATTTAAGAGGCACCGATGATTATGTCACGAAACCTTTTGAGCCAGAAGAATTATTATTTCGTATTCATGCCTTATTCCGGCGTTATTCCATTGCTTCTGATGAGAAGATACGATTAAACCGTCTAATCATAGACCGTAAGAATTATGAAGTCACGGATGGGCAACAAACACTACTATTGCCTGTAAAAGAATTCGAGTTACTGGCACAGTTAGCTCAATATCCTGGACGGTTGTTCTCTCGTAGTGAATTGATCGAACTGGTATGGGGAATCGACTATGAAGGAGACGAACGGACAGTGGACGTGCACATTAAGCGGCTCCGTGAGAGGTTCTCAGATTATCAAGATGATTTCTTGATTCGAACCGTTAGAGGAATAGGGTATAAGGTGGAGGTAATGACCTAATGAAATCACTATATATACGCATATGCCTTATTTTTTGTTCTGTCATTATCGTAAGTAGTGTATTAGGCTTTCTAATGTCTAATATGTACTATCATATCAAGCTGAAGCCTGTTAATGATTCGAAACTGACTGAAATGGCGCTTCAACTCCAACAATTTAACGAACTACATCCGGAATCGGTAGATGACTATTTACAAAGCGTAGCTACTCTGGGTTATAAGATTTATTTAAGTAACGGTGAAGGGGACGGGCGATTTTTTGGACATCCATTTCGTGAATTGGATCTAGAAAAGGGACAATTACAAAAGGTATTGGACGGGGAAGTGTATCATGGTGTCGCTAATTTCCCCAATAAAGCGTTCGTGACAGGTTTCTTTGATAATCAATTACGAAATAGTATAGGTGTTCCACTTCAAATAAAAGATCAATCTTACGCGTTATTCTTGCGTCCAGATGCTGAAGTGCAATTTGGCGAACTGCGTGTTTTTTTCGCGATGATTATCGGGTTAATTCTTCTGTTCTGCCTAGGTTTTGTGATGATTACTGCACTACATATCGTCAGACCGATAACAAGACTGACGGACGCCACCAAGAAGATTGTTAAAGGAAGATATGATATTAAGCTGAACACGTGGCGCCGTGACGAAATTGGGCAACTGGCTTCTAATTTCATGACTATGAGTAAAGAATTGGAACGGACGAACCGATCTAGACAGGAATTCGTTGCCAATGTATCCCATGAGATTGAATCGCCGCTGACCTCCATTCAAGGATTTGCAAATTCACTTAAAGAGCCATCATTAACGGAACATCAGCGGGATCATTACCTATCCATAATTGAAGAAGAATGTCGCCGCCTATCCTTACTAAGTAAGCAATTGCTTACGTTATCTTCGCTTGATTATGATGACAATGCTTTAATAGTGAAACCGTTCGATCTGCGCACTCAATTACGCCAAGTGATTCAAATCATGGAGTGGAAATTGACGGAGAAACAAATAGCACTCCGTCTAAACCTACCGGATATCACGATTCATGGGGATGTAAACTTGCTACATCAGGTATGGATGAATCTGATCTCGAATGCCATTAAATATACTTCTGAAGGCGGGACGGTTAATATATCTGCAAATATTGAGGGTGGATTCTGTATGATTACTGTATCTGATACGGGCCAAGGTATTTTAGAGGATGAATTGCCCATGATATTTGATAGATTCTATAAGGTTGATCGAGCACGTACTCGCGAGACGCTTAGTAACGGCCTTGGGTTGTCGATTGCTCAGAAGATTGTTCATTCACATAAAGGCTCCATAGAAGTCACAAGTAAACTAGGTGAAGGAACGACATTCACGATTCTGTTACCTTATTTGTAATTTGTTATTCATACTCCGTTCACACTCACCTTCTAAACTGAGTCTATACAGATTAGAAGGGGTGATTATATGTACTTATCATTAAGAGAGCTTCGCCATTCAAAAGCCCGATATGCATTGATTATGGTTATTATGTTATTGGTGTCTTTCCTTGTCTTGTTTGTAACTGGCTTAGCGAAAGGGTTGGCCTATGCTAACACATCTGCAATTGAGAATATGTCAGCTAATCATTATGTTGTTCAAGGGGATGCTGATCATAAATTTAGACGCTCTCAGTTGACCGAATCGAATCTACAAGATGTTCGTTCGATTGTAGGGAAGGATCATGCTACGCCATTAAGTATTCAGATGAGCACAGTTACAGCGATCGACCACGATGCAAAGGTTGATGCCACATTTTTTGCTGTCGATATGACGAGTCAACTTGCTCCATCCGTCGTTGAAGGGACTGCCATTACCAATGAAACCCAAGGTAGTGTGATCGTCGATCGAAAACTTGAAGAATCGGGGATTAAGATCGGAAGTACCATCTCCGATCAGCAGACAGGCATGACTTGGACCGTTGCAGGTTATGTTGAGGATAACTCCTATAGTCACACACCCGTAATATATATGAACAATCAGGAATGGATGGAAATGAACCATCAGGTAGGATCAGCAGTTGAGAACACAGTATTTAACGTGATTGCACTTCATGTCTCTGAAGATCAAGCAACGCTATTACAGAGTAAGCTTGATAATATGGATGTAATTACACAAAAAGAAGCCATCTCTAGTATTCCTGGTTATGCGGAGGAACAGGGATCATTACTCATGATGACGGTGTTCCTATTCTTAATTTCTGGGGTTGTTCTTGCTGTTTTCTTCTATGTCATCACGATTCAAAAGACAAGTCAATTTGGGATTCTGAAAGCGATGGGTACGAAAACATCGTACCTTGCACGTAGTGTTGTTGGGCAAGTATTGATTCTATCTGTGGGAAGTCTAGTTATAAGTCTTGTACTCACCGTTGGTATGTCCATGGTCCTTCCAGAGTCTATGCCGTTCCGTTTAAACACATCTACAATGACCTTAACGAGTTGCTTATTTGTAGGGATGTCTGTGATCGGATCACTTATTTCCGTAATCAAGGTAGCAAAAGTTGATGCGTTAGAAGCGATTGGGAGGGTTGGAGCATGACAGCTAAATTGATCATGACAAATGTAACGAAGTCCTACGGTGATGGTGATTCAACGCTATCCGTTCTGAACAGATTGAATTTACAGGTGAACGAAGGGGAATTCTTAGCTATTCTTGGTCCATCCGGTTCTGGTAAAAGCACATTCCTATCAACCGCTGGAGCACTTCTAACACCGACGAGTGGAGAAGTCATCATTAATGGAGAATCACTTGCTGATAAAGATACAGCACAACTGGCTGATTTCCGCTTGCATAATATCGGGTTCATGTTTCAGAATGCGCAGTTAATTCCTTATATTAAAGTGGAAGAACAATTACTATATGTGGCTAAAATTGCGAAATTAAGTTCAAGTGAAGCTAAGCAACGCTCATCCTATTTACTGAAGCGACTAGGCATCTGGGAACGACGTAATCATTACCCAGAGAAGTTATCGGGCGGTGAGAAGCAACGTGTAGCCATTGCGAGAGCTTGGATGAATAATCCTGCTATATTATTTGCAGACGAGCCCACAGCTAGCCTAGACTTCAAACGCGGCAAGGAAGTCGTTCAAATGTTAGCTGAAGAAGTGAAGAACGAAGGTAAAGCGGCAGTTATGGTTACACATGATGAGCGGATGCTAGAGTGGTGTGATCGTGTACTTTATTTGCAGGATGGTATTCTAGTAAAGAAATAAAGAATAGTATATTGGAGTACAACCATATAGAATAATTATAAGAAGATTATATATATGGAGGTATTTCTTATGAAAAATACTGTATTATTAGTAGTTGATGTTCAAACGGCACTTGTAGAGGAACATCCGTATAATGAAAACACCGTGGTTGCTAACATAAAAAATATAATCTCTACTTGCAGAGTACAAGGTATCGAAGTGGTTTATGTTCGTCATGATGGCAGTGTGGGTGATGAATTGGAACGAAACACGGTAGGGTGGAGTATTTATGAAGATATTTCACCTATGGATAACGAAAAAGTGTTTGATAAGCAATATAATAGTGCGTTTAGAAATACCGGATTAAAAGAATATCTAGAACGTAAAGATATTCAAAACATCATCCTTGTAGGCATGCAGACGGAGTATTGTATTGATGCTACTTGCAAGGTTGCTTTTGAATACGGCTACCATGTTATTATCCCGGAAGATACTACGACTACCTATGATAATCCAGTATTATCTGGTAAAGCATTGTCTGATTACTATACACAACAAATTTGGAATCATCGTTATGCAAAAGTGGTATCCATCGAGCAATTAAATGAAGATTTATTGGTGTGATTACATTTAAGGATAGAGGAGATGACTAATTGATTACCCTAACGATTGAACAGCGTATAGCTCAGATGGAGAAGGAAGAACAAGAACTCCAATTCACGTCATTTACTAATGAAACGGCATTACAACTAGGACTCGTAATCGTGGAGGAAGCAAGACAAACTGCGAAACGTATAACCGTAGACATTACGCGGGATGGGCAACGATTATTTCTGCATGCTATGGAAGGAACCGTTGCTGAGAATGAAGATTGGATACGGAGAAAGAATAATGTAGTGAACCACTTTGGTTCCAGTTCATGGCATGTGGCGCTCCGATTACAAAACGAAGGAACGACGTTAGAAGAACATTATGGTTTGCCTTTTGTAGATTATGTGGGCGCTGGTGGAGGGTTCCCTCTTGTTATTCAGGATGAAGGTCGGATAGGTACGATTACGGTCTCAGGACTACCTGATCAAGAAGATCACGATCTATTGATCTCCGCATTACGTCGATATTTATCTCTTTAGATGAGTATGGATTACTTGGTTAAGGATTATTATGATCGAAATATGGACCTCTTGCCGATGAATGGCTACCATGTTACGATGGATAAGTATGGTTAATCATAAATTATAAGAAGCAGAGGTGACTTGTTCAATGAATGATGGATTAGCGAAAGCTCTTAATACACAGATGAATTTTGAATTTTATTCAGCACATGTCTATCTCGCAATGGCAGCATATTGCTCAGGTGAAAGTCTAGATGGATTTGCGAATTTCTTCACGGTACAAGCAGAGGAAGAACGATTCCATGCGATGAAAATTTATAAGTTCCTTAACGATCGTAGACAACGTGCAACTCTTGAAGCATTACCAGAACCAAAGAATGAGTATACTTCCATGCTTGACGTGTTTGAACACGGTTATGCACACGAACAACAGAACACGAAGAAATTCTATGCCCTTGCTGATTTAGCTACAGATGAGCGCGAGCATGCTACAATCTACTTCCTGAAATGGTTCATTGATGAACAGGTCGAAGAAGAGTCCTTATTCGATAGCATCATTCAGAAGTTGAAACGTATTGAAAAAGATAGCAACGCATTCTATATGTTAGATGCAGAATTTGCATCCCGTTCATTTACTCCGCCTGCGGAATAGTGGATCGGCTGGGATATTCCCATTAACCAATCAGATGAGTAGATAGAGGGGAAATGCCTCCTTTTTCTTACTCATCTTTTTTACGTGTAACAGGTAGTAAAGGATGTTTGAAATTCTAAAATCACATAAATTTAGCAATATCCAAGAAAAATCCTTGTTTGAAAGCCGATCTTCGTATAAAATTCTGATAGTGTGTCTACAGATATGAATATGACGTGGAATATATCTAGGATAAAAGGGGAATATCATTGTGACAGAGGAACTGGCGCAGAATGCGGTTGTTACCATAACTGGGATTCCAGCAAACTTGCTGGTGGTGGATCCTCAGAGTTATGAGGACTGTTATGTTTTGAAATCGAATCTATCAGGAAAAATATACCACGTTGAATCCGTTGAAAAAGTGAATGGATATACACCAGAAGAATTGAACGATATGAAGGTCATTGGAGAGCACAATGGGCTTTGTGTATATGAAATGATCCCGTGGTGGAATGAGCTTGTATAATATGAGATATAGAGATGGAGTGTTTGTATGAGTAAAGGAACGGTATGGAATAAAGGGAAACACAATGGCGGACCAGACCGAATTAAAAAAAATGCTACGGATAAAAATCAAAAATCTGTCGAAGCTGTCACACCTGAAAAGATAGACTTCAATAATCCGATTAACCATGTGAAACCGATGAAACGTGATAATAATGCGGTCATTAGACCAGCACGCGTTGTTCATAAAGATCCAAAGAGTAATAAATAGGGATAACAAACAAGAATAGGACATGGAGTGATGTGTGGAGAATTCCACGGATTGCTCCATGTTCTTTTTCATATTCTGTTACTTACTACATTAGTTAGTTCTAGAACTCTTGAGGATACTCACACCCCATTCCTTTTCTAGGTTGGATTAGATTGACTAATCGCAGAAATGGTTACATATAAATTATGTGCAGCTTTTTGCTAACGCTGGAATCGCCAATGATGGACCGGCGGATCAGTTGTTATCTGAACATTGGAAAAGAACAATTGATATTAACTTAACCGGTGTGTTCCTTAGTGACAAATATGCCATTAAGCAAATGATGGCTCAAGGTACTGGGGGAGCTAATGTGAACTGTGGTTCCATCCATAGTCATGTGGGAAAAGCGGGCGTTACAGCATATGCTTCAGCAAAAGGCGGCCTTAAATTGTTAACCCAATCCCTAAGCACAAAACCAATGACTAGTTTATCTAATCATGGTTTTTTTCTAAATTAAGCGTCTGACTGGTTTTGTCTGCAAGTATAGTTTTTATCTGAAAGGTAAATCCTATGCTATTGATATACTTGAAACAGGTATATAGATGTTGGCAATTACGTGCCTTAATTCAACGGTTTACACCACTTTTTTATAAAATCATAATAGGAACGGAGAATAATGAAATGGATAATAATATGGAACCTCAAATACCTCAACCTAAGACATATGGTCCATTAGGTAATCTTCCGCTGTTGAACGTAGAACAGCCTATTCAGTCGTTACTTAAACTCTCATATGAATTCGGTCCTATTTTTAGAAATGTTCTACCTGGTGGGAAAAGTAATGTCTATATTTCAAGCGAGGAATTAGTAGCGGAGGTATGTGATGAGTCTCGTTTTGATAAACGGGTATGGACTCCTTTAAAGAATGTCCGAGCTTTTACAGGGGATGGATTGTTCACAAGTGAGACAGATGAACCTAATTGGCACAAGGCTCATAATATTCTGATTCCAAGCTTTAGTCAGAGAGCTATGCAGGGTTACCACAATATGATGGTGGATATTGCGGTGCAACTTGTACAGAAATGGCTGCGCCTAAATCCTGACGAGAACATTAATGTACCAGAAGATATGACCCGTCTAACACTAGATACCATTGGTTTGTGTGGGTTTAATTATCGGTTCAATAGCTTCTATCGAGATCAACCCCATCCATTTATCGTTAGTATGGTGCGGGCGTTGGATGAGGCAATGGCTCAAATTCCGCGATTAGAGATTCAGGATAAGTTGAAGATCATGACGAAACGTCAATACAAAAAAGATATCGATACGCTGAATTCTTTAGTAGATAAGATTATTGCGGAACGAAAAGCTAGCGGAGAACAAGAAGCAGAAGACTTACTATCACGGATGTTAACTAGTAAAGATCCTGACACGGGTGAAGGATTAGATGACGAGAATATTCGCTATCAGATGATTACGTTCTTGATTGCCGGCCACGAGACAACCAGTGGTTTGCTTTCATTTGCAATATATTATCTCTTGAAGAATCCGGATAAGTCGCAAAAAGCGTATGAAGAAGTAGATCGTATTCTAGTAGATCCAACGCCAACCTACAAACAGGTCGTTGATCTGAAATATATACGGATGATTCTAAATGAAGCATTACGTCTATGGCCAACGGCTCCAGCGTTCTCTCTTTATGCTAAGGAAGATACGTTGCTGGGTGGTAAATGGCCAATGAAGAAAGGGGATAGTGTGAACGTCCTTATCCCTAAACTTCATCGTGATACCAAAGCTTGGGGCGATGATGTAGAAGAGTTCCGTCCTGAACGATTTGAGGATCAGAGTAAAGTGCCAATCAATGCCTATAAACCGTTTGGTAACGGGCAACGGGCATGTATCGGACAACAGTTCGCTTTACATGAGGCTGTTCTAGTGCTTGGGATGGTACTTAAACATTTTGAACTCATCGATTATTCGAACTATGAGCTCAAGATCAAGGAAACATTAACGCTGAAACCGGATGACTTTACAATCCATGTTCGTAAACGTGAACAAGCCGCAGTGGTAGATCCATCTTTAAGTATGGCAACAGCTCAAGCTACTGGAGCAGCAACTGAACATAAAACCGATGAGGGATCACAACGCCCTTCCATCATTGGCGTGAATGATAAACCTTTATTAGTCTTATATGGTTCTAATCTAGGTACAGCAGAAAGTATCGCACGTGAATTAGCAGATATCGCTCGATTACATGGCGTGCAATGTGAAGTAGCAACACTGAATTCGCGTATCGGTAAGTTACCAACAGAGGGTGCTGTATTGATTGTCGTTGCTTCGTATAATGGTAAACCTTCTAGCAATGCACGTGAATTCGTGCAGTGGTTGGAACAGACCGAGAATGGTTCACTTCAAGGCGTGAATTATGCTGTGTTTGGATGTGGGGATCGCACTTGGGCTAGTACGTATCAGGATGTGCCTAGATTTATAGATGATCAAATGTCTCTCAAAGGGGCTAATAGGCTCTCTAAACGTGGAGAAGGAGATGCTAACGGAGACTTCGAGATGCACTTAGAACAATGGCGAGAACAGATGTGGGTAGATTTGATGGAAGCTTTTGATCTGACATTTGATCATAAGATGGAGAAAGAGCGTACTTCACTTAATGTTCAGTTCGTCAGTGGTATCGCAGGTGCTCCACTAGCTCAATCATACGACGCTGTTCATGCGACGGTGTTAGATAACCATGAGCTTCAGTCAGAAGATAGCGAACGTCATACACGACATATTGAGGTGAAAATCCCTGAAGGAGTTAGCTATCGAGAAGGAGATCACCTTGGTGTATTACCAAGTAATCGAAGTGTCAACGTCAATCGAATTCTGAAACGTTTCGGATTGAACAAAAGTGATCAAATCATCTTAACGGCAAGTGGACGAAGTGCGGCCCATCTACCATTGGATCGACCTGTTAGTCTTTACGAACTGTTAAGTCATAGTGTGGAAGTACAGGAGCCAGCTTCCAGAGCACAACTACGTGAGCTTGCGTCCTACACAACTTGTCCTCCACATAAGCGTGAGTTAGAAGCGATGACAGAAGAAGTGGCTTATAAGGAACAAATACTGATGAAACGAATCACCATGTTAGATCTTGTTGAGAAGTACGAAGCATGTGAGATTCCATTTGAGCGTTTCTTAGAACTATTGCCACCGCTTAAACCTAGATACTATTCTATTTCGAGCTCACCTATAGTTAACCCGGACATCGCAACAATAACAGTAGGTGTTGTAAAAGATTCGGCATGGAGCGGTAAAGGTGAATACTATGGCGTAGCATCAAATTACTTGGCAGAACGCCAAGTAGGGGAAGAGATTATTATGTTCGTCCGAACACCAGAATCCGGATTCTCACTTCCAGAAGACCCTGCAACACCTATTATAATGGTTGGACCTGGAACGGGAGTTGCCCCATTCCGTGGCTTCTTGCAGACGCGTAGAGCCTTAATGCAAGAAAGGAAGAAATTAGGAGCCGCACACCTGTATTTCGGATGTAGGAATAACTGTGACTATATCTACCGCGACGAACTCGAGCAATTTGAGAAAGAAGGCGTGGTGACACTTCATACAGCTTTCTCTCGTACGGAAGGAACTCCTAAAACGTATGTGCAAGACTTAATCAAACAGAATACGACCGAATTGATCGATATTCTGAACCATGGCGGCATGATATATGTATGCGGGGACGGCAGTGAAATGGCTCCGGATGTTGAGCATGCACTACAAGATGCGTATCAATTAGAGAACGGTAAAACAGAAGAAGAATCCAAAGCGTGGTTAGATGAGTTACAAAAAGAGGGTCGATACGCCAAAGATGTATGGTCCCGCGTTTAATAAATAGCGGAATGTAAGAAGAAAAATTAATCATTCCGTGATTGTGATTAAACGTTATTCAGAAAAGAGGGTGTCCCAAAAGTCATGAAAATGGCTTAGGGAACCCTCTTTTTTACGTAAAAAGAAATATTAAATTAAAGTAATGACCACCATAACCCATCCCACCAGAAAAGCAACGCCACCTAGAGGAGTGATCGCACCCAATTTACGTATACCGCTTAAACTTAAGGCATAAAGACTTCCAGAGAATAAGATAACTCCCGCGAAGAGAAACCATCCTGCCATCACGATCAGAGATGAGTTGGATGATTGCGCTGCAAGTAGTCCCAGTAGTAAGAGTCCAAGTGCATGAGCGATGTGATATTGAATACCTGTTTCGTACACTTTCATCATATCCGGGGTTAGTTTCTTCTTTAATGCATGTGCTCCAAATGCTCCTAACGCAACAGCGAGAAACATCAATATACTTCCGAGTAGTAATAAGGTGTTCAACTGTATTCCTCCTATACAAATTGCTATCCACCAGAGTGTATCATTTATAGAGTTGAATAGACTAGCATTAATCGATATTATTTACTCAAGAGTTCAAATAGAAAATTAGCTTAAAGGAGAATGTAATCACAGATGAAACGAGTAATACGAATGATCGTGCAGGTTGGTTTAATCCTTATCATCTTTTTAGGCTTAAATGCTTATCTTGGATGGAATAGCTACGTATTCTTGTCCCATTATATCGCTTCATTGTCCATCGTTTGGTTTTCTATCGTATTCTGTATTATCGTGATCTCGTATTTACTAGGTCGATGGTGGATCAATAATCCCGTAGGTCGCCTACTTAAAGTAGTTGGTTCTTACTATTTTGCCCTAATGGAATTTATGATTATTTTATTTCCGGTTGCAGATATTGCGGCATGGTTATTAAGAAGTGCAGGATATTCTAATCATGTTGTTATTCCTGTTGTTGGATGGACGACCATTGTGGTGTTAGGTATTCTCATGCTCTGGGGAACGTTTAATGCTTGGACCCCCATTCTTCGGACCTATCCTATACCGATTTCGAAAAAAGCGGGTGGACATCGCAAACTAACTATTGCCGTAGCATCCGATATTCATTTGGGGAATATTGTAGGAAACCGCCATCTCAAACGTCTCATCACAGGAATAAATGAAATGAAACCTGACCTGATTCTGTTACCAGGTGATGTTATTGATGACTCCATTGAGCCATTTATTCGCAATAATATGGTGGAAAGTCTGAAACAGTTACAGGCTACTTATGGGGTGTATGCGGTATTGGGTAACCATGAGTATTATGGTGGGCATATTGAACAATATGTCAACGAGATGAGATTAGCAGGAATTCAGGTTCTTCAAGATGAAGTCATTACGATCGATAACGGTTCGATAACGATTGCTGGTCGGAAAGATAAAACAGCTGAGAGCATGGATCCAGCAGGAAGATTAAGTATACAAGAGTTACTTCAGGACTCAGACTCATCGAAACCGATCATTGTGATGGATCATCAACCCTATGGATTTCAAATCGCGGCTGAAGCGGGAACGGATATTCTATTGTGCGGCCATACGCATCGTGGACAATTTGCCCCCAATCACTGGTTGACTCGTCGACTATTTGAGTTAGACTGGGGTTATATGCTTAAGCAGAGTATGCATGTCGTCGTATCCTCAGGATTCGGCACATGGGGACCTCCAATTCGGCTTGCCAGCCGATCTGAGATCATTCGATTAGATGTTGAATTAACGGCAATGACGGATATCTGATGGCATTGGTCGAGATTCCATTTGTTTAGACAATGAAAAAGATTCAAGCTGTAAGCTGCCTCCGGAACTTTAGATGAGGCAGCTTATTAGATGTATATCTTGTTTATTTGGTGATGTAGCTATAGTATATAAGCATGTGCTTATATACTGGTGGATAAAAGGTAAATAAGAATGATCAAAAGAATGGATAGGAGGGAGTACTATGGAGGAACTTTCGAATATTGTAGACAGCTTGAAGCTATTAGGTGATAAAACACGCCTTACGATGTTATCTCTTCTGAAAGAACGGGAATGGTGTGTCTGTGAGTTCGTTGACATTTTTGAAATTTCCCAACCTGCGATAAGCCAACACTTAAGAAAACTTAAGGAGTTAGGGATCGTGAAGGAGAGTAAACGAGGACAATGGGTACACTATTCATTGAATATTGAGGATAAGCCCTATATCCAAGCCGTTCTTGATCAATTACCACATTCAAAGATCATACTATCTCAATTGAACAAGGCGCAGATTGTCGTTGTTTGCGAGTAAGATAATGAACTACAGCAGTTGCAATGATTCATACAACAATGGAGGTTAGGTTAGTGGGTTCTGTAATTCTATCAATTATTATCTTTGTAATCACTTTAATTTTTGTCATTTGGCAACCTAGAAATTTATCGATTGGTTGGTCCGCATGCGGGGGCGCTATTCTAGCATTGCTTGTTGGGGCGGTAAGTCTTGATGATGTTGTGGATGTCACATCTATTGTCTGGAATGCTACTTTAGCTTTTGTGGCTATCATTCTCATTTCTTTAATTCTGGACAAAATAGGATTCTTCGAATGGGCAGCCCTACATATGGCCCGAGCAGCTCGGGGAAATGGGATTCGGATGTTCGTATTGGTTACGATCCTTGGAGCAATCGTTGCTGCATTCTTCGCGAATGATGGTGCAGCCTTAATATTAACTCCGATTGTATTGGCGATGGTACGAGCTCTGCATTTTGATGAGAAAAAAGTATTTCCGTTTATTATAGCTAGTGGTTTTATCGCGGACACAACCTCGCTACCTCTTGTGGTAAGCAACTTAGTTAATATTGTATCCGCAGATTTCTTTGGTATAACATTTATGGAATATGCTGGACATATGATCGTACCGACACTTTTCTCCTTAGTAGCTAGTATCTTGGTGCTCTACTTCTTCTTCCGAAAAAGTATTCCGAGAACCTTTGATGCAACGCAGTTAAGAAACCCATCCGATGCTATCAAGGATAAGAAAATGTTCAAACTTTCGTGGATTGTTCTAGCTTTACTCCTAATAGGTTACTTTGCAAGTGGTCTATTGCATATCCCCGTTTCTGTCATTGCAGGAGTCATTGCGATACTCTTCTTGCTCATGGCTAGCAAAAGTCCATATGTAGTGACGAAAGAAGTTGTTAATGGTGCACCATGGGCGATTGTATTCTTCTCGATCGGGATGTATGTCGTCGTATATGGCTTGAAAAATGCAGGGCTGACTGACTTATTATCCGAAGTCATTCAAGTAGCAGCAGATCAAGGACTATTCGTTGCCACGATGTCTATGGGTTTCATTGCAGCATTCATCTCATCGATCATGAACAACATGCCTACGGTGATGATTGATGCCTTAGCTATAGATGCTACGAGTACAACAGGTGTGATCAAAGAAGCATTGATCTATGCGAACGTTATTGGTTCCGACCTAGGTCCGAAGATTACACCGATTGGTTCGTTAGCAACACTATTGTGGCTCCATGTTCTTACATCGAAAGGTGTGAAAATCTCATGGGGAACGTATTTTAAAACAGGCATGATATTGACGATTCCAACGTTGTTCTTCACATTATTAGGCCTTTATCTGTGGTTAATAATCATCTGATTGATAAGTTATGTAGGTAGCCGAGAAATTCGTGAAGAAATGAAAGAACCACGCCCAAGAAGTCGTGGTTCTTTCTTTCATAATATACGTTATATAAAAATCGGGTAACTGGATTAAAGTAAGAATAATAGTGCAAGGAATCCTAAAGATAGAGCCAATCCAGCTCCATATCCGTAGCCATAACCAGGATAAAAAGCAGATACGGATACTGGTTTAGTTCTGCCTTTAGATATAGATTTTGTTTTGGAAATGGACTTCATTTTGGATTTCATTGGTGCGCTACATACGTATGCACTTTGATTACAATTTCCATTAAGAATTAAATGACCATCTCTTACATCTGTAATGGTTCCATAATAATAAGTTCCATCACACAACATAGCACACACTTGTTTGCCCATGTGAGGTCGTATTCCTTCTTCAGTCATTGGATTAATGATATACATAATGATGCTCCTCCCTTTATAAACAGAATGGTTTAACGATGTACTCAGGTATAAATTACTTAATCAATCAACATATTATATGGTCAAAGTTACGAATATCTTGGACAAAAGTACTAAGGTATATGAACTATCTTTGTGTGGATTGTTGAAAAGGTAGACTAAAGCACTGGCTACTAACTAAATCTAGGTGTGAAAAATGTACGAGGAAGTTAACACATTATATGAAAATATGAGAACGCATTTGAAAGAATCTCATATATTAGAATATACCTTCCGGAGGGTAATATAGTAAAAGGAGTGATTCAATTGCCTATTCAATTCTTAGATTCACGTACTTCAGAGTTCAGTAATACAAATACAGGTGTTGGCGTACTTCCAACAACACCAACGATACTGTTGGGGGATATCGGCTTACAAGTCGTAGCGGTTATCGGTACACCCAATCAAACAGACGTCCGTGTACTCTTATGGGGAACACTTGGGGTTAATACCGTTGCAGCAAATGAAGTAACGATCACGATTGAGCGAGGTGGTACTGGCGTAAGTGGTTCAGGTACTGTGATCTACACGGCTACGGAAGATTTGTTAACGGGAAATAACCTTATTAACGTTCATGCTGCAGATTTTCAACCGGCAGTGCCTGTAACGGGGGAAATTCGTTATTCTATGTACGCTATCAATTCTGGTACAGGGCCGGCAATTACAATAACAGGGCCAGTAGCTTTTGGTGGACACGCTTCAGCAGGAACAACGCCTTAAATAAGGTAGAATAAGAAATAGCTTTATATAATCTACACCATAAATACCTTCAGGGAACCCTGAAGGTATTTATGGTGTAGTTCGTTTACAGATGAAAGAGAATGAAGCATGACCTCAATGAAGATGTTGTAGGTGGAGATTGATCAATCATGGGTCATTATTAATTCTTTGAATGTTTCTCAGTAGAAGGCGTTTCTTCAAACACCTCTGCGGCTTCCTCAGCGGAGAATTCAGGTTCGAATTTACCGACAAGAGGTAATTTATTTAATTTCGTTGTTTGAACTTCTGCTTTTGTAGGTTCGTTATTCTTTGAGTTGCTCATATAGACACCTCCTTTTCAATTGGGGAAGAACAACCATTAGTTTCCCTGAAAGGTGTAAGGATTATACAAGATCACCCTGTTAGTCTTTATAGGATTCAGCGATCGCATTTGCAGCAACAATGGCATTATACACATCATCCGGTATAACCGGGAAAGGCATATTAATCATCGTGTCATTCTCTGCGCATGACAATTCAGCGACTTGACGCCACTCCGATTCCACAAATTTATCGACACCAAGGTCTTTTAAAGTGAGAGGGAGTTGGACGTCTTTAATGAGTTGAATCACAGTCTCTAATTCTTCCTTAGGAGCATTCTCAAGGACAAGCTGTGCCAATAGACCGAATGTCACTTTCTCACCATGTTGAGCCTTGTGTAGAGAATGTACTGCCGTCATCCCATTATGAATTGCATGAGCGGCTGCTAGTCCACCTGATTCTGCACCAACACCACTTAAATAAATGGTTGCTTCAATTGTATTTTCAACAGCTTTCGTCACGACTTTTTTATCTACTGCTTTCTTGGCGTTAACAGCATTCTCCAACAAAGTATCATAACATAAGCGAGTTAAGCCAAGTCCCGTAGTAGAAGGTTTCATAAGAACGAGATTATCTCCATTAGATTGGTAACATGCTCGTGCTTCAAAATAAGTTGCTAGAGCATCGCCGATCCCAGCTGCAAAAAAGCGAGATGGAGCAGCCGCTAAGATTTCGATGTCCGCTAGGACAATATCAGGATTCTTAGGTAAGAAGAGATATTCATCAAATGAACCATCTTTTTTATATATAACAGCTAGAGCTGTACATGGGGCATCGGTCGAAGCGATGGTAGGGAAGATAACGACGGGTAACTTTTCATAATAAGCGGTAGCTTTGGCTGTATCTAATGTTTTACCACCACCGATCCCAACGATGATATTAGCACCTAGTTTGCGAACGGATTCACGGTGTCTTTCAATTTCTTCTTTTGTACATTCATAATTAAATTTCTCGAAAGTTACTTTTCCACCGGCAGTTTCAATAGACGAACCCGCTTCCTTTTTGGCACGGTCTAGAATGAATTCATCACAAATAATATAAACGTTATCTCCATAATTTTTGATGTAGTCATTCAATTTGGAAAGTAGGTTACGTCCGGAAAGGAATTTGCTGGGTGAAGTAATTGATTTGACGAATTCGGTCATGGTAAATGCCTCCAATAGTTTAATTAGTCTTTCATTTTCGACATGAGTCGTCTACCTTATAGTATTTACCTAATTATTGATGGAGTATGCTGGTTGGTGACATTGGTGATAGATAATAAGTGATTAGAGTTAGCGTGACAGCGCAGCGCTAAATTAATCGTATCTTTAAACAGAATTCATTTTATGTAGTCACGTTTTCTTTTATTGGAAAAAGGTAATCCTAAATAGGAAAACCCAACCAGATAAAGGAGGACGAATAGGTTATGAAGAAAAATATAGTGTATATCTCGCTTGGAGTGCTAAGTATGGTACTATTAGTCGCTGCTTTCGTGATTCCAGCGGCATTCGCCGATTCCAAAGAGATGCAGGTTAAGACAAATATTATTAATTCTAAAGGTGAAAAGATAGGAACAGCGGTCATTACACAAAAGTCTGAGGGCATTCAGGTGCACCTTGAAGCGAAGAATCTTCCGCCAGGCGTACATGGCATCCATTTTCATGAAATGGGAAAATGTGAGGCACCCGATTTTAAATCAGCGGGAGCGCATTTAAATCCTGATCTTAAAGAGCATGGTTTTAACAATCCAAAAGGCTTCCATGCTGGAGATTTGTTGAATATCGAAGTCAAAGAGGATGGAACCGTAACAGCGGATTTGGAGAGCAAAACGGTAACCTTAACTAAGGGTGCATCCAACTCTCTATTGAAACCAGGTGGAACATCGATAATCATTCATGAGAAAGCGGATGATTATGTAACAGACCCATCAGGTAATTCCGGGGATCGGATCGCTTGTGGAGCCATTCAAGAATAATATGAAATAGGTAGAAACAATCCTGAGGACACCTCCTCAGGATTGTTTTTTTGCATCCATCGTTCGTTCATTTATCCCAAATGATATGACCCTCATCCAGAACAATCTCATTAAACCCTGCCATATTTCGAGCTTGGTAACCGATAGGTTGGGAACTACCGATCATAATGATATTTTGAGTATCTGTTTGACCTTCTGCTGGAAGGGCAAATACTTTGGTATAGCTATATTCCTCACTAAGCGTTGAATGGATAGCATTGATGAGGTTATCATGACCCGATCTACCAATGAGATTCATAATGATAGAGCCATGGGAATGGAGTCTGTCTGTTGTCACACCTAAGAATTCCTTGGATACGAGTTGGCTTGGTGTGCCCTTATCCGTGAATGCATCGACAATAATCACATCATAATGATCTGTTTCTTCCGCTTCAAGAAGTTGCCGTCCATCACCGATCATCACGTTATCTTTGCTATACCCGAAATATCGTCTACTAAGCTCAACCACGTTCATATCAAGCTCAGCTACTTTAAATTGTTTGTCTGAAAAGTAGTTAACTATCGTTCCGATGCCATGACCAATGAGAAATATATCCCTAGACGAGGGATCATTGAACTCCATAAGATGGATAATTGCTCTAGGGTACTCAAATATCACGCGTTCTGGATGATTGAGATCCATGGCACCTTGAATGGCTTCATTAGAGAATTGAAGTACGCGGAAATTCCCTTTCTCACCATATAATTCAGTCGTATCACAGACCTCTATTTCATGATTATCGGTTATTACCTTTTCTAGTAATTGCAAGTCATCGACCTCCTTTAAGATAGTACGGTGGTAAGATTATTGAATATAGTCATAAAGTTAACGATAGATCAACAAGTGATGCCATGCAAGTCTCAAAGGTTGATATTTATTTCAAGCTTCTTTTTTACGACAAGACGCTTAGCAACATCATGGTTTTCAGCGTAATACATATCGTTATCTTGCTCTTATATTCCCAAAAGCGTACATACGTTTATGAAAGTGGTTATAATGTTCTCAATAGGGAGGGTAACTGTTATGGTGAAATGGATCGAAAAGGTGTCTAAGGAACAATGGGAAGCGATTCTATCGAATGATACGTCTTATGATGGTCAATTTTATTATGCTGTGAAGACCACAGGTGTCTTTTGTCGACCGTCCTGTAAATCCAGACCTCCCAAATTAGAAAACATCCAAATATTTCAAACAGCAGATCAAGCATTAGCAGAGCAATTTCGTCCATGTAAAAGATGTAAACCTACAGGTCAACGATTGCCTGATGATGAATGGGTAACGATTGTCACAGATTATATAGACCGTAATTACATGGAGAATCTAACACTAGAACGTCTTGCAGAGATATGTCATGGGAGTCCATACCATTTACATCGAACGTTTAAACGGTTGAAAGAGATAACCCCCGTGGAATACATTCAATTAACTAGAGTCTCGAAGGCTAAGGCGTATTTACTGGAGACAGACAAGTCTATAGCAGATGTGGGACAACTTATTGGAATTCGCAACACATCATATTTCATAACGTTATTTAGAAAAATGACCGGCTTCACTCCTTTGTATTATCGGCAAACTCATTCAAGTGAAAACCATGTGGAGGTACATCGCTGTGATAAAGAAATCTAATGTCATGATTTATTGGACGCTACTTACGTATAAGGAATGGAATATATATATTGCCGCAACCACAACCGGGTTATGTTATGTGGGTTCGCAAAATAAACCTTTTGAAGAGTTGGCCGATTGGGTTCATCGGAAGTTTCCTAGTGCTGAATTACTTCATGATGATGATGAGATATTACAAGGTTATAAGAACGAACTGATCGAATATTTAGAAGGCACAAGACGAAACTTCACAGTGCCCTTTGATATGAAAGGAACACCATTCCAGCTTGCAGTATGGAACGCACTCTGTATGATCCCCTGTGGACAGACTCAATCGTATTCAGATATCGCCCATGTCGTTCAAAAGCCAGCCGCTGTTCGTGCCGTCGGTACTGCCATTGGAGCGAATCCAATCCTAATCACTGTACCTTGCCATCGGGTCATTGGGAAGAATGGAACACTTACCGGATACCGTGGTGGGTTAGATATGAAAACCAAGTTACTACTTCTTGAACAACGTATGACAGAACACTGCCAAATAGGAGATGTTGAGTTAACAGATGAGAACAGAATATCTCTATAAAAATCCTAAAACACTTCTCAATAAAGGAACAGGATTTCTTTCTGGATATACCCATTCTTTGAACCCATATACAGGGTGTACCTTTGGTTGCTCCTACTGTTATGTACGTCAAATGCCGGTATCTACTTTCCGTGAAGGGAAGTGGGGGCATTGGGTAGATATTAAACAAGGTGCAGCAGATATTTTCCGTAAAGAGCTTAAGCGTGCCAAATCCAAAGGTGATGTTTCAATATTCATGTCATCGAGTACAGATCCTTACCAACCGATCGAGCACTCTGAAAAGGTGACACGTTCCTTGCTAGAGGTTATGGTTGAAGATCCACCTGAGTTTCTATTTGTGCAAACTCGGAGTCCGCTTGTCCGACGAGATATCGATTTATTATTGCTTCTTAAAGATCATGTTCGAGTAAGTATGACGATCGAAACGGACCGAGAGGATATCCGCAAATATTTCACACCCCATGCACCCCCGATCCAGGCTAGAATTGAAACACTTCGATTGTTAAAAGAAGCAGGTGTACCAACACAAGCAACGATTGCTCCTATGCTACCGAGTACTGAGAATTTCGCAAACTTACTAAGACCCATAGTCGATCGAATCTGTATCGATGATTATTTCATGGGAGATGGTAGCGGGGGTAAACGAACTCGGAGTTTAAAGATAGATTCCTTATATAAAGAATTAGGCATAGAAGAATGGTACGATCCTTCGGCGTATAAGATGGTGTACGATTGTTTCAAGCATGTTTTTTCTGAAGAACAGATATTCATAAGTCAAAAGGGGTTCGAACCCTAATCACCAAAGAAATGAAGGTTAGTATCTATGAGTAAAACCAATACAATGAGAATTCTAGATAAGAATAAAGTATCCTATGAAATGGTTGAATATAACAATGAAGATGGGCAAATTCATGGTGCAGCGTTGGCAGCACTAATCAATAAACCAGCAGAAATGGTGTTTAAAACGTTACCTATGAAGGAATTGCAACAATGGACCGGATATGTACGCGGAGGTTGTTCTCCTGTAGGTATGAAGAAACGATTTCCGACGTTTATCAATCAAAGTGCATCTCAACTAGACAAGATGTTAGTCAGTGCTGGGAGAATCGGATTACAGATGGAACTGAATCCACATCAGCTAAAAGAAGTCGTTGCTGCAGAGTTTGTCGATTTAATAAGTTAGAATCACACGTAAAAGATACCGCCCAGGGGGGATCTCATTGCAAAAGGTAATAACGAAAACCTTTGACTATGGGTTAGAAGAAATGGATTACTTAAAAAGTGTAGATGCAAATCTGGGAGCAGCGATGACTAGGTTGGGTAAGATCGAACGCGCCATCATTCCTGATCTATTCACTGCGCTCATTTATGCGATTGTGGCTCAACTTATTTCTGCGAAGGCGGTTCACACAATATGGAACAGAATGCAGGAACAGTTAGGTGAAATATCTCCAAGTAATATCGCTTTGCAGTCCGCTGATGATATTCAAGCATGTGGAATGACCATGAGAAAAGCCATCTCCATACAACAAATTGCTCATGCAATTGCAACGGGAGCCTTACATTTAGAAGACCTACATGATCTATCTGATGCTGAGGTTATTCAGAAACTGATGACCTTAAAGGGTGTAGGTAAATGGACAGCAGAAATGATACTCATTAACTCGATGGAACGACGTAACGTGGTCAGTTGGGGAGATGTGGCCATTCGGCGAGGAATGATGAAGTTATATGGTCTTAACAGCATTTCAAAAGAAGAATTCGAACAATACTGCCATAGATATTCCCCTTATGGATCAATTGCTTCCATATATTTATGGAACATTTCTTTTGAATAAGATGAGAAATCTTGCGATAAGGAGTACAGGATATGGACATGACCATTAAAGAACAGCTACTCGAGTTAGCTGAGCAAGAATATCAGAAATTCAGTTCCGCGCTTATTCCGAATATTCATAATGTTATGGGTGTGCGTCTACCAGAGCTACGTAAACTAGCTAAAAGAATAGCTTCAGGAGATTGGCGTAATTATCTAGAACATGCAGAAAGTGATTACTTTGAGGAAGTCATGTTGCAAGGAATGGTCATCGGTTATGTAAAAGCAGATATCGAAGAGATATTGAGGTATGTTACTGCATTCGTACCTAAAATTGATAATTGGTCGGTATGTGATAGTTTCTGTGTAGGTCTCAAATTCACCAAGACAAATAAGAAGGAAGTATGGGATTATCTGCAGCCTTTGTTAACCTCAGATAAAGAATATGAAATCCGATTCGGTGTCGTTATGTTGTTAAATTTCTATATCGAAGAACACTATATAGATCAAGTACTACTACGGTTAGATAATATCCAACACGACGGGTATTATGTGAAAATGGCTGTCGCATGGGCAATATCCATGTGTTACGTGAAGCAACCTGTCCCAACAATGATCTATTTAAAAAATAACTCGCTAGACGATTTTACATTCAATAAGGCATTGCAGAAGATTATAGAATCTTTCCGTGTTGATCAGGATTCGAAGAACATCATTCGTAGTATGAAACGGAAATAACACCGATTTTTAATATGTGTTCCTCCAAAGAGACATTCAATAGTGGATGTCTCTTTTTCTTTTTCGTAGTCCGAATATCGCTAGATTAGATGCTTCATTTCTTCACAACCACTTCATAGCCCAATTCTCGACAGCATTGAGGGCTCTTCCTAATTCCGTTCCTTTTCTTGTTAGAGAATATTCGACTCTAATGGGATGTTCCATAAGGACATTTCGATTAATAATCCCAAATTCTTCTAGTTTCTTGATGCGTTCATTAAGCATTCGTTTACTTAAATCTGGAATAAATGAATGAATTTCGCTAAACCGTTTCGGTTCCTCCATCAAGGTATGAATAATTAGAGTAACCCACTTTTTCTCAAGAATTTGATAGGCACGTTCGATTTGTTCAGATAGGATTTTGGGATGTATTTCATCACTCATTGTTATTCTCACCTTTCTTTCGTTGGTTATTAATTATACACCGTTTACATTTTATAAGATGACATTTTCTTAAGGTAAATAAATCTTTTATTATCAAAGTATAACAAAGAAAGCGCTGTTAAATATAGTTTTTTTGTTAGTTCACATGTTAGACAATTTTATGTTGACTAAAGTAATTTAGAGGTTTAATATTGGTAATGTTAAATTAACAACTAACTTAAAGTAATTATATATCATAAACACAATATGGTTGCAATTCGAATGAATAACTAGGAGGAATATATTTGGACACCATGTCATTTGTCTTGTTTGGAGCGACAGGGGATTTAGCGAAAAGAAAAATATACCCTGCACTATATAATTTATTTATTGAAAAAAAGATGCCAGAGGCTTTCTCTGTTATTGGTCTAGGAAGAAAGGAAATTCCTGATGATGTGTTTCAAGCACTTGTTGAGAAATCATTAAACATATTCTCTAGAAACGCACCGGACAACCCCAATACCATGAAGGCTTTCCTTCGTGCGTTCCGATACAGTCAATTAAATGTTAACAATATAGAAGATTATCAAAAACTACATCAATTAGTCGTTCAACGAGAACAAGAATTAAATCTTACCGAGAACCGTATGTTCTACTTGTCAGTTTCACCAGAATTCTTTGAAGTCATTGCCATGAATATCAAAGATAGTGGGCTGGGTACAACAAAAGGATGGAAACGCCTGATCATTGAGAAACCATTTGGTCGCGATTTGAAATCAGCTCAAGAGTTGAATGCAAATCTCAGTAAATCATTTGAAGAAGATGAGATTTTCCGTATTGACCATTTCCTTGGGAAACCTATGGTACAGAACCTTGAGGTTATTACATCTTCGAACCCAATTCTTGAAGCCTTATGGTCGAATCATTATATTGCTAACGTTCAAATTACGGCAAATGAAGTTGTTGGCGTTGAAGAGAGAGCAGGGTATTACGACCAATCTGGCGCATTACGAGATATGTTCCAGAATCACATGTTACAAATATTAATGATGATTGCCATGCAATTACCTAAACAGGGGGATGCTAACAAGGTCCGACTTAAAAAGAAAGCCGTGATGGAGTCACTTCGTCCTTTACAATTAGAAAATGTTGTTGATAACGTCGTTCGCGGTCAATATGTAGCGGGTGAGTCTCAAGGAACATCTGTTGATGGATACATTGATGAACCTGGTGTTGCCGTTAACTCTCCTACAGAAACATTTGTTGCAGCTCGATTGTGGATCGATGACTTCTTCTGGAAGGGTGTTCCTTTCTATATCCGCACAGGTAAAAGAATGAAGGAAAAATCAACAAGGATTGTTATTGAGTTCAAAGAACCATTAACAAATAAAACCTTAGATGATCAAGAAAATACGGCTAACTTGCTTGTAATTGAAATTGGCCCAGATGAAGGCATGTTTATTCAACTAAACAAGAAAAACAGTCATGGTGAATTAGAACCAGTACGCATGGATTGTTATTCGAATAAAAAAAATGCACCTGAAGCATATGAGAAGTTAATTCACGATGCGATGAATGGAGATTCAACATTCTTTGCCCATTGGGATGAAGTGGAAATGTCATGGAAATGGGTAGAACCTATCCTTAATGCATATGAGGATAATCTAATTCCTCTACAGACTTACCCTGCAGGGTCTTATGGACCTCAAGGTTCAGATGAACTGCTAGCCGTTGAAGGATTTAAATGGTTGGGGGACTCAGCAACTGAGAGTAGTAGTACGGTGAAAGAAGAATATGCTTTTTCAGCTAGCCATAAATAAATAATAACAACTTGGAGGACACTAACATGAAGGTTGGATTAATTGGTTTAGGAAAAATGGGTATGAACTTGGGACAGAATCTTATCGAGCACGGACATGATGTTGTTGCTTTCGATTTGAATGCAAAAGCTGTAGAAGAAATGACAACTTATGGTGCACAGAGCGCTACAAATATGCAAGAACTTGTTCAAGCCATGGAAACACCAAGAATTGTATGGATTATGGTGCCACATCATGTTGTTGACTCCGTAATCAGCGAGATCTCACCTTTTATGTCTAAAGGAGATATTATTATTGAGGCTGGGAATTCTCATTATAAAGAATCGATCCGTCGTCATGACGCGCTCAAAGAAATCGGTATAAGCTTCATGGATGTTGGTACATCAGGCGGTATGGAAGGTGCACGTCATGGTGCTTGTTATATGATTGGTGGGGATCCAGAAGCTTGGGCTATTGTTGAACCATTATTCCGTGATACTTCAGTAGAGAACGGTTATCTGTATGCAGGCAAAGCAGGTAGCGGACACTATTTGAAAATGGTTCACAACGGTATCGAATACGGCATGATGGCTTCCATTGGTGAAGGATTCGAAGTTCTTGAGAAAAGTGACTTCGACTTCGACTATGAGAAAGTGGCCCGTGTATGGAACAATGGTTCCGTTATTCGTTCTTGGTTAATCGAATTGATGGAGCATGCCTTCTCGAAGGATGCGAAGTTGGAAGATATTAAAGGGGTTATGAATTCTTCTGGTGAAGGAAGATGGACGGTTGAAGAAGCCTTCGATCTACAGACTGCTACTCCAGTCATCGCGATGTCCTTGTTAATGCGTTACCGTTCGCAAGAAAATGACACATTTACAGGTAAAGTTGTGGCAGCACTTCGCAACGAATTCGGTGGACATGCTGTAGAGAAGAAATAAGTAACTTAAATATGTATCAAGTATTTCATAATAAATTCAATAATGATCAAACGTTAAACCCGGTAATCACATAGATTACCGGGTTTTTCTGAAGATTAAGTTAAATTATCATAATGATTTGATTTAATTTAACTAGTCTTATTGAATTTTGTTTTTTATCAGTCGATCCAACAGGAAGCCGATAAGATACCAGAACGCTAATGTAGTCAAGTAAACAACAACGTGATAACTAAAGGAGCTGCGCTAACAGCGCAACTCCTTTTCTTTTCGCTTCGCTTATTTATTCTTAACATCGGTATTGATCTTAAAAATACCATCTGAGGTAGAATAATTTGCTATTTCTAATAACTGCTGGGCCATGTAATCAGGAGAGTGTTTAAACCCGCCATGAATCCATTCTGTCATGATCCCAAAGATAGCATGAGCTTGATAACTTGCAAGAATTTCACCATTTAATGTAGGAGAAAACTGTGAACTGGAAAAGTCATATAAAAATAGCTTTTTTAACTCACTACAAATTCTATTTTGTAAATAATATAATTGATTCGTTTTTAATATAAGAGTGTAAAAATCGGAATGATGATGGACGTGTTCAAAAATTTTGATGGCAGAAGAAGTAAGATATTTAATCTCAAAAATTTCAATGTCTCGGTAAGGATCACGATAGGATGCAACTAGATCAGCCATAACATCATTAATGATCTCATCCATAAGATCTTCTTTATATTGATAATGTTTATAAAATGTCCCCCGATTAAGGTTTGCACGATTCACAATATCGGTAATGGTAATTCCTCTGAAATCATTCTCTTGAATTAGGGAAAGGAGTGATTCTTTTAACGCTGACTTTGATTTGTGAATTCTTCTATCATGGCCAGTAGTGTGGCTACTCATAATATTCTCCTTTCTATCGTATGAATAGTAAACAGATATGCATTAAATGTTGATAAATCAACAAAAACCCTTCATTTGATGGTTGTATAAATTTAATATACTTCATTATACTATAAATAGATTTAAAATAATGAACATCTGTTGGATAATGCTAAAACAGTATCTAAATTTGAACACATTGGAGGATGAATTATGAAAATCAATGACAAAGTGGCAGTAGTAACTGGAGCAGCATCTGGTATGGGAAAGGCGATTGCTATCCTTTTCGCTAAGGAAGGTGCTAAGGTAGTCGTATCTGATTTGAACTTAGATGGAGCAAACACCACCGTTGAGGAAATCAAGGCAAATGGAGGAACAGCATTTGCTATTAAGACGAATGTTGCTGTAGAAGCAGATATTCAGGCTCTAATTGATACAACTGTGAGTACATATGGCACCGTGGATATCTTAATAAATAATGCGGGGATTATGGATAATTTTGAACCTGCGGGAGATGTTGAAGATGATAAGTGGGAACGCATTTTTGCGATTAACACAACGAGTGTTATGCGTTCAACACGTAAAGTAATGCCTATCTTCTTAGAAAAAGGAAACGGTGTGATCGTCAATATCGCTTCTGCTGGTGGACTATTTGGCGCACGTGCAGGAGCTTCTTACACGGCTTCTAAACATGCTGTTGTTGGTTTAACTAAAAACACAGCCTTTATGTATGCGGAAAAAGGTATTCGCTGTAATGCAATCGCTCCTGGTGGCGTTGGTACTAATATCCATCTTGCCATGACGAATATTAATGAATTGGGCGCTTCACGTCAACAGCTTGGGATGGCTATTAATCCACGTATCGGTACATCAGAAGAGATCGCTACCGTTGCATTGTTCTTAGCTTCTGATGACTCTAGTTTCGTGAATGGTCAGGTTATCGCAGCAGATTCCGGTTGGAGCGCATACTAAGTCCCTGTTCGTTAGAAGCGAATGAGGAATAGTTAAATTAAGAATCCCCTATAAGATACTCTACGAACACTTCATGTTTACATGAAAGTGAGAGTGACCTAAAGGGGATTTTTGTCATGATTTATTTATGATTCGGAAGGCGCAGGATCACGGTCGTTCCTTCACCTAATTGACTACTCAGCTCAATGCCATACTTTTCACCGAAATAAAATTGAATACGATCATGGACATTTTTGACTCCAATATGCTCCTCATCAAGTGTGTCAGAGGGTTGAGAAAGGCGGTGACGTAACTGCTTAAGCTTGTCTTCATCCATCCCCGTTCCGTTATCCTTCACAATAATCAGCATATCTTCTCCTGATTTCATTGATGATACCTCAAGAAGCCCAGGTCCAATTTGACATTCCAATCCATGTACGATGGCATTCTCAACGATCGGTTGAAGGGAGAAGTGCATCATTTGTAATGCTTCACTATTGGCTTCTAGATGTTCTATATATTGAATTTTATCCCCGAACCGTATTTGTTGAATCTTCACATACAGACGAATATGCTCAAGTTCTTCTTGGAGAGTGACGGTTTCTTTCCCGTTTTGGATATGAATTCGAAATAGTCTTCCAACAATCCCAACCATCTCACCTATCTCGCGTTGTCCATTAATGACCGCCTTCATTTGAATGGATTCAAGTACATTTGCAAGGAAATGGGGATTGATCTGGCTCTTAAGTGCTCTGTATTGGGCTACTTTTTGTTGAGCTTTAGCCATGGAGGATCTCTCAATATAGTTCTGTAAATCTTCAACCATTTTGCGTATTCCCTTGTACAGCACACCGAACTCATCGCGACGGTTACTACTTAGATCGACATCGAAATTCCCCATACCCACCATTTTAACTTTTCTACTTAGGATGATAATGGGTTTAGTTACACGCTCGGATAGGATATACATGAACAACAGAGCCGTAGCAAGTGACAAGAGAGCTAAGGTTAGAATGATTTTACCAAGGAAGCTAGCTTGTTTCGTCATCTCATCTTCATCGATATATTGGATAACCTTCCACTCTGAATAGGGTGAGGTGACGAAGTTAATATATGAATCCATCCCTGCGAAATCAGCGTAAAAGCTTCCCGTATCTTGGATCATAAAAGTCCGGAGCGTCTGACCCTCCATCTCGATTGGCTGACTTGGAGGAGCTTGTACGGCATCTGAATTATAAACATTACCACCCTGATCATCCAAAATAATAAAATTACGTTTACTATCCTCGGAAAGTTTTAAAATTTCTCGTAACGAATCGAGACGGATATCGATCAGCATGACACCTATGGGTTGTTTACTCCCTTTTTTATTAATTACTCTTGCGATGGAAATGACGGGTTGTTTCGAATTCGTGCGATAGAAGGGGAGATGGCTACCAAAGAGGACCACACCACCCATTTTCTCTTGTGTCCGCAAATACCATTCTTCCGTAGTGTAATCCTTCACATCATAATCGGCTCGATTAAAATTGGCTGAGTAGAATACGCGAGAACCTGCATAGATCTGAACACTGTCGACATTCTTGATTGTCATTTCTATTGCGCTTATGAATCGTTCAATGGTATTTCCATATTGGATACTTTGATCATTACTGTTGCTAGAATGATTGGTCCAATGTTCAAGTGCTGCTTGAAGCTCACTATCAAGCTGGGCATTCAGAGTTCCTTTTTCGATGCTTTGAAGGTATTGATCAATATTAAATGATAGATTGTTAAGAATAAGATTAGAATTGCTTTGATATTCGTTTTTGACAGCTTGATTTGAAAATATATAGATAATAGCAGAGATGACTAACAGCGGAACGGTAATGGTAAAGATCATAAGCACAAAAATTTGATGATTTACATGCCTCATACGCATATGATTCGTGGGTCGACCCGTGTTCTTCAATGGATCACCACCCCGATTGTTTTCTATAATCTGAAGGCGTCATACTCGTGATGCTTCTGAATGTCTTCACAAAATGCTTATAGCTTTTATATCCGCACATGGCACATACATCGGTAATTAAGTATTTCGGATTCTTCAAGCACTCCTGTGCATATTCAATCCGGATTTCAGTTACAAATCTCATGTAGTTCTTATCTAGCTTTCTTTTGAACAAACGACTTAAATAGGATGGATTATAGAAGAAGCGGTCAGCCACCATTTGGAGTGTGACATCTTGATCAATATGTTCTCTAATGAAAGATTCGATATGTTCAAAGATAATGACATCTTGTTGCTGGTTATGCGTTAATCCTTCGGTATACACAACCCCTAAATGAATCATCCATCTCCCTAGCCATTCAAACAGAGATTCAAGCGTTGCGAAGTCATCGACAAAGGTTAGATTTAAAAGCTTATCACTGTACACTCCTTCGATGTGAATACTATTTTTATGGGAAAAACGTATGATTACACTTATGATTTCCTGTAGGAATGCGAGCCATATTTCTGGTGAAACATGAGGAGCTTTGTTCACAATATCTTGAGCTAGACGCTGCATCAGTTGATGGGTCTCTGTTGCATTCCCATTCTCGATACAATTAATAATTCGTTTCTTATCATTCTCTTCTAGTTGTATAATAGTTGCTTTTGCTGAAATGGAAGGTTCGTCAAATGGGGAAGCCAGAAATAGGTTAAGGTTGGTTTGATAGAAGCGTTGATACAATGCTTTATCTGTATAGTGCAATAACTTATAGATTTGTGTTACATCACTTGTTGACGGACCAACCACTACAAAGAATGATGTGTTATATTCTGAACCTAGTAATTTAAGCATGTGATCTAATTGTTGCTGTACTTGATTTCCTATAAAAAAGAAGGGGTTATCGTTATTTTGTGTTTCTTCTAAAATAACGAGGCCATACAGTTTCGATCTAGATATGTAAGTAAATATATGTCTTGGAGTATGCGTAGGGAAAATGGATTCGGCTGTTTCATGTATGATCCTCTCGGTATGCTGTTTGATCCATTTCATCGATTGCGGATGTGCATCTAAATGTGGTAAACATGCCAGTACAAAAGGTTGACATAGGAAGTCATCACTATTGAAGCCACAAAGTTCACGGATCATCTTCCTATCGATTGTGGTATCCTCTTCTTCGAGCAGAAGTTTTACTAGCTGACTTCCTTTTAGTTTCCAATTTTCTTGTATATCCTGTTCCAATTTAGAACGAGTCTGAAGCTCGGTGCGTGTAATCCTGAGCCTGTTCATGCACGCTTGGATGGTTGCTAAACTTTCCTCATATTCTAAAGGTTTGAGCAAGAAATCATGTATACCTCCTAGTCGAATAGCCTTCTGGGCGTATTCAAAATCATTAAACCCCGTCAAGATGATAAACAAGGTATCAGGAAGAACCTTTCGAATTTCTTCAATCATCTGAAGACCATCCATTTCAGGCATGCGAATATCCGTGATGACTAGATCGGGTTGCTCACGGAGAGCAGTTGCTAGACCCTCTTTTCCATTATCAGCTTCCACGATGGTATGAACTTCTAGATCCTGCCATGCGAAGTAATGTTTCAGACCCGTTCTAATTAATGGTTCATCCTCTACAATCATAAGTTTGTACATGAAATTCCCTCCGAAAGGCTTAAACCTATAGTGGATTTTGAGAAACTATACATGATGTGTAATATTCAAGGTAGATAGTAGGTCGAACATTGATATCAATTGCTAGAAAAAACTATTGTTCTTCAATATTATGTTACATATTATAACATCACTTTGTGGAATGAGAGAAGGAACATGTAAGAATACGACTATGAAAGTCAAAGAAGAGGGATTCTTCTAAATTTACAATTGAATTATGATTAGTGCAAGGAATGAAAGCGTATTTTATTCCAATATACCATAGGGGGTAATACATTGAGAGCTATGAAAAAAGGGTTAATCAGTATGTTCGGTGTCGCATTACTAGGAACACAGTTAGCTGCATGTGGGAACACGAATAATGCTAACTCACCTAGTACTAACTCGGTTAAGCAAGAAACAACACCAACGGAGACCGCTGCCAAGCCAGTAGAAATTACATGGTGGAACTTCCCAACTTTTCAAGCTTTAGATGGTGAAGTTGGTAAGTACGAGAAAGAAATTATTACAGCATTTAATGAGAAATTTCCTGATATTAAAGTAAATCTTGAAATGATCACTTTTGAAGGTGGCCCTGAAAAACTAAATGTTGCGATTGCATCCAATACAGCGCCCGATGTCATCTACGATGCACCAGGACGAATTATTGACTGGGGGAAGAAAGATCTACTTGCTCCAATCAATGATATGGTGACTGACGAAGTGAAGAACGACATCTCAGAAGCCTTCTGGAAACAATCGGGCGTAGGCGACAAGATCTATATGTATCCTATTAATACGGCACCATTTATGATGGCGGTTAACAAAACAGTCTTTGAGAAGATCGGTGCTCTTGATTTACTCCCACTTAATAAAGAAGACAGAACCTGGACGTTTGATGAATACGTAAAGGCGTTAGAAGCTGTGAAAGAAAAGGCGCCTGATGTGATTCCAACGGGTTTCTTCGCAAAAAGCCAAGCTGGAGACCAAGGAACGCGAGCTTACCTTGCTAACCTAGGCGTATCTAGATTCTTGAATGAGGATAACTCGGCGGTAGCCATTAATACAGATAATGCAGCTAAGGCGCTGGATTGGATTGTTCAAGCTACAAAAGATAAACTCAGCGTTACCGGTGCGGCATCCTTAGCTGCTGCAGACGTGAATGACTTGTTCCTGCAAGGAAAACTGGCCTTTACACTAAACTATTCTGCAGTACTCAAAGCTCAGAATGTATCTAAAAAAATGGTTGAATTTGAAGATGTTCTTCTTCCTTTCCCAACGATGGATGGTTCGGAACCGAAACTTGAGCCATATCTTGGTGGCATGGCCATATTCAATAATGGCAATGACGACAAAATCGCAGCATCTAAGAAATTGATCGATTTCATAGCTAATGATCCTGTGTATGGTAAGAAGAACTTGATTCAAACGGGTGGACTATCTGTTCGTAATTCGGTTACAGGTCTTTATGATGATCCTGAGTACACTTACGCTGAATATGCACGTAAGTTCACGACAGATGCACCGACGATTGCGGATGGATACGCTGAAATCCGTACCTTCTGGTTCCCTGAATTGCAACGTGCTTTGACAGGTGGCGCAACAGGTAAAGAAGCTTTAGACAGCTTTGCTGAGAAAGCCAATGAAGCAATCACCAAGGCAAAAGCATCAGCTAAGTAAGGGATGAGTAATCAGAGATTAGAGTGCGGTAAGTACTCTAATCTCTTCAAATCATCGAAGAAACGGGGAGATGGGTGTGGGGGAAGCGATTCGCAAAAAAAAAGGTTATATAATACGAGACTGGTTCATGAGTTATCTTTTCTTACTACCTGCGTTTGGATTTTTCCTTCTATTTGTTGCTTATCCAATGATAAAAGGGATTTATATTAGCTTCTTTGATTACTCTTTGCGAGACTTTAATTTTATTGGGTTAGATAATTATGTTTCGTTGGTTCAAGACGATAATTTCATGAAGTCCATGGGGAATACGATATTACTTGTCGTTATCACGGTACCTATTGTTATTATTTTTTCTCTATTCATCTCCATGAATATTTACAAGAAAAAAGAATTTGCAAGATCATTTTTCCGAGGCGTGTTCTACTTGCCAGCTGTATCCTCGGTCGTAAGTATTACTGTTGTGTGGGGTTGGATCTATCATCCTAACTATGGAATACTCAATTATTTGACCAGTCTGATTGGAATGGAGCCTGTATCCTGGCTAGGGGATACCAAGACTGCTTTACTTGCGATTATCGCCGTATTAATAACCACTTCCGTAGGTCAACCTATCATTCTGTATGTCGCATCTATTGGTAACATACCTACATCTTACATCGAAGCAGCGGAGCTTGACCGCGCAACACCATGGCAAATTTTCCGAAAAATATTATGGCCGATGCTCATGCCAACGAATTTATATATTATCGTGATCACGACGATCAATACCTTCCAGTGTTTTGCTCTCATTCAACTTCTGACTTCAGGTGGCCCCGTATATAGTACATCGACCGTTATGTATAGCGTATATGAGCAAGCGTTCATGCTAGGACATTTCGGTTATGCATCTGCGATGGGTGTTCTACTCGCCATTGTTATTGGTATTATCTCGATCATTCAATTTAAATACTTTGGCAGCGATGTTGAGTACTAAGGGGGGACCATCATGAATTCTATGAATACAGTAAAAATGAAAGCACCTAGGTTACAACCAACGAGAAAAAGTGCATGGGACAGAAAAATAACGATTCCGAAAGTCGTTGCAGCCATCCTGTTAGTACTATCAACGCTATTCTTTATCTTTCCTTTTTATTGGGTAGTATCGGGATCGTTTAAGCTACAGACCGTTGCTACAACCATTCCACCAGAATGGTTTCCGTTAAAGCCAACATTTGCGAACTGGTCTGAATTATTTAAGAATCCAGTGGAACGGTGGATGCTCAACAGCTTCATCATTGCATTTACAGAAATGCTTGCGATATGTATCGTTTCGTCATTAGCTGGATATGTGCTTGCCAAGAAATCATTCCCTGGACGAGTCATCATCTTCACCATATTTGTGGCAGCGATGGCTTTACCTAAGCAAGTGATCCTCGTGCCGCTCTTTACGATGTTAGCTGATTTCGGTTGGGTCAATACATATAAAGGGCTTATATTACCTGCGATTGGATGGCCGTTCGGTGTATTCCTGATGAAACAGTTCGCACAGACCATTCCTAGTGAACTGATCGAAGCCGCCAAAATCGATGGTAGTTCTGAAATGCGACTATTCACAACGATCATATTGCCATTATTGAAACCGGCCTTAGGAGCGTTAGCTATCTTTACTTTCATTACTTCTTGGAATGATTATTTCAGTCAACTCATCATGACACGCTCGACATCAATGATGACGCTTCCACTTGGAGTAGCAACACTCAGAGGTGAATTCACGACCAATTATGGTCTCCTGATGGCAGGTGCTGCTTTAGCATCGATACCGATGATTGCGATCTTCTTGCTCTTCCAAAAAGCATTTACACAGGGGATTACGATGGGGGCAGTGAAGGGTTAACTACATTTTCAAGGAATCTTAACAAATGAACTTCAATAATACGAAATAATTAAGGGGCTGTCCCAAGTCATGAAAATGATTAGGGGCACCCCATTTGTTATTTTTGTAGGAGAAGGGTAGGTGTTCTGAGAGGACGCTCCGCGAACGGACCGTTTCTCTAATCGCTGTGGTCTCCAAATTTCTGGATTGGAACCGTTCAGCGGTTGAAATTCGGAGACCAAGTGTTAAAAGAAAATAAAGTAGTATTAGACTAAGGACGCTTCATTCAGCTAGCGGGCAGGACAGTGTAATGAACTTCACTTCTTCGCTTACAACCTTTCCCTGTTATAAACGTTATATTAGTAACTAGGGTGATTGGGAAGGAAGATCAATTATGAATTTTTTTATCTATCTAGGGATAATTCTCATTCTTGTTTCTGGCCTTTGCATCAGAGCATGGACGACTGGTTACCAACAAAGAGGTAATTTTTATTCAGAGCCTAAGGAAGATCTTGAAATGATGAAGAAAGTTGCTACATGGTCTACTTTAGCAGGAGTAGTTTCGTTTTCAGTTGCTGGATTGATGTATTTATTAAGCTAACGGGCAGTATAGTTTAACCACAAAAGGTAAATTTTGATAGTATATAACTGGGATGAGGTGATAATCGAAGTGAAAAGACCTTTAGGAGTTACTTTAATTAGTTGTTTTTACATAATTGGTGCATTAGTATTAATTTTCACAGCAATATTCTTTAATGCAGATGCAGATGAATTTGGCATAGCCTATAGGTTTGGTTTACCAAACTTTCCAGAACAATTATTTAGGGTTATATTGGCTGTTGCTTCCCTTATCCTCATCTATGGTTATATGGGTTTAAAAAAATGGGGATTTTGGTTGATGATTATTTACTCATTTGGATTTGGTTTAATAAGTTATAATCTATTATCATCGCATAATCAACAACCATTCATAGGGAATGTCAGTTGGTCAGTAATTGTATTAATTTATACGTTTTTTATTAGAAAGTCCTTTTTCCTCACAGAAAAGGATGAATAATTCAATGAATATATTCAACTAACGGGCAGTTTAGTTCATCAGATAGTATCTGATACCAATCTACTGCTAGCAACATAAACCAGCTTGAATTCGTCTCTTCTAGTGGGAATTTAATGCAAATCGTGAAAAGAGGTTGTAAATTTGAAAGGAAAAAGAAGAACTATTATTCTGTTAGTTTTATTATTCTCCTTTGTGGTTATAGGATTCTTAGGTTTCAAATGGCTTCAAGACAACATTTTTTATCAATTCCAAAGCTTCTCAGTGATAATCAATAATAAATCAGACTACGATATCATTTCGGTAGAGACAGGGATAATAAAGGGCACTTCAAAAGATATCTATGCAACGAAGATAAAGAGCGGGGAAACCATTAAAATTAAGCCTGTACTGACCTTAACTGGAGAAGGGGCGATATATTTAAGGTATACCGATTCAAGAGGAGATACCAAAGAAATAACGGTTTGCGGTTATACAGAATATCTGTCGGGAAATTCAAAGGTGACAATTAGTAATGATAAGGCAAATGTTGAAGAAAGATGCACATAAGCTAACGGGCAGTTTAATTAAGTAGGAATAAGGTGAAATGATATTTACGGAGGAAGATATGTCTTCATGCGAACAATAAGTGGTGATGCACTAAAAAGGAGGGCAATGCAGAATGGAATTCAAATTTGGGGACGGTGCTATTGTTCTACCCCCTATACACATTATCGTTTGTTATCAGTTTCTTCGTGAATGGCGTCATATACTCGGCAATGATTTTATTACCGACCTATCTACAAAGCAGTCGGGGGATGACAGCACTTGAATCTGGGTTATTTCTGTTACCAGGTAGTATAGTTATGGCTATCATGTCACCTATTGCAGGTAGACTCTTTGATCGTCACGGTATGAAATGGATTGGCATTACGGGTGTATCCTTACTCGTAATTACAACGGCACTGTATACGAATCTAACTTATACTAAGGGGTAGTGTTAATAGTCGTGATTTATATGGTACGTTCATTTGGGGTAACGTTCTTAACGATGCCATTAATGACGGCTGGGCTAAATTCATTACGTCCAACTTTACAAGGCCACGGTACAGCGATGCAAAATACGCTTCAATCGATTTCGGGTGCCATAGGTACGGCTGTTATGACAACGATTATGGCAACACAAACCAAGCTGTTTATCACGAAAGAAGTGGCGAAAGTTGGCAACGTTGATCCAACATCTGAACAGTTCATGGATATTTCTGGGGATGGATTACTACATGGTATTAACATGTCGTTCATAACAGCTACTATATTTGCAGTAGTTGGACTTATCAGTATGATCGTATTGGCCGGTGCACTTGATAAGAAAAAGAAAAGAGAGAATTCTGCAGTATCGGTATAAAGAATTGCTTGAATATGAATAAAACAAGCCAACTACGATGGAGTAGTTGGCTTGTTTCTTGCGATTTCTTGGGGTGATAACTATAACGATATGTTATTATCATTCGTCTTTACAGTGCGCTCACGTTTAGACAAAGGATACAACTTATACCATATATTTTCGAGCACATTCCATGTTCCTATATACAGCAGACTGACGATGGCACCAAATATCACCCCGTAAGCGGCACGGATTAATGAAATATGAAACGGCGTATGGAGATGAGCAAATGTATCTACAAGTGAAGTCTGGCCGATGATCCCTAATGCTAATATATACAAGGCACCTGGTCTATGTTTTAGCGCAAGGTAAGCACCTAATATAAACAAGGGATGAGCGAACAAGAATTCTTTGTTTCTAGGTCGAATGCCAATCGTATTCTCGAGTAAAGTCCTGAAGAATAATTCAAGAGAAGTTGCAGTTCCACCATTTCCTGTTCTCGATACATAATAAAGCATAACGACAAGGGCGAACCCAGCCCCTAAAACCCAAAGGACACTGATATGAGTTAATAGAAGACGTTTGGTTTTTAGGATTTTGCCCTCTAATGTTAATCCTTCATTGAAAAAGAGGAGGTACAAGCCAACTAAAGCAATCGGGATCAGGCTCGCTACTCTAACCCCAATAAACTGGTCAATGTATAACAAATAAGTGATGTCATCTAACATCGTGACGATAAATATTCCACCGATAAGTGATATGAGTGCTGTACTTAAAAAGATGATGAATGCAAACCAAGGGGTTGTAGATTTCTTATCATTCTGTTTAGTACGTATCCATTTCATGGCTATGAAAAGTGCTACACAGGGTGCCGAGACAGCTACACCGAGAGCTAGTATTTTATACAACAGATTAGAAGATAGAATGCCGATTCCACCGGTTCCGAACAATCCTAGAATAAAGATAGTCAATACATGAGCGGGAACAAAGTAAGACATCATGATTGCAATTAGAGAAATGCTGCCTAGAACGCTAAGTATTTTGAGAATCGTATAAAAGTCCATATCGGTTGGTGAAAAGGAATGTGCAGAGTTGATTGTGAACCCTGCTTCTTGGATTCTTGTTACAGCTCCATCAGTTCCATCAAGAATAGCGTATATCTCTTTAAGAGGGTCTGTATATAAGCCTGATTCTTCGCTTTGAGCGGGAATGCTATTCAAGAGAATCATACGTATGTTACGATCCTTGACAGCCAACACGAAACGGTCAGAGTAGCGTTGAATTTGTTGTTCTAATTCTTCTAGCGTAACGTTCTCCATAAGCTTGCTAGCGTCTTTCGTAGAGAAATTGTGCAAACGGAAAATATTATAATCTAGTTTACTCGCTAGGGTGTCAAATCCCATCGGATCAGCCTTTTGCATCTCCATGAAAGCTACTCCTAAGTTATGCTTATTAAAGAGATCAGCCATTGAGGACATATCATCCGTCTCACCATCATTCGAGTACCCAGGAACAGCTGTTCCATCTATTAAGACTGATGATACCTCAAATCGATCTAATTCCTTCAATACATCTTCCATATGGTCCAACGAAAAGGGTTGGCGATGATTAGATAGCGAAGCGACGATGCGAAATCCTTTATTCTTTAACATGGTCATCGTGATTGGATCAAGGTCCATTGGCACACGAGTAGCGTCAGCTATAGGCATTTCGATTATGAGACCGTTTTGTTTCTTATAAGTCCAAGGATGGATGTTGATATTTAATCGTTCAAAGTTGTTCTGGATCATGGTCTTCATTTCAATCTCGGAATCTTTCTCGGAAAACAATATGTAAGTAAAGTTTTGATTAGGAGATATCTGTGTTTGTGTTAAAGCGGTGGCCTCATGTGACGAGAACAACTCGATTCTTCGACTCAGCTGCAGGATGTTGAGAGTACTTTCATCCACAGCCATAGAGGTGATTCCTGATTGTTTCATTAATGTTAGTTGTTCATCGACGAACGCTTTCGGATTGGGTTTATAGTCTGAAATTTGAAGAAGGTTCTTATAATTAAAAACAATCTCTACATTATTAGACGTATTCTCCGTTTTCATACGATGATACACCACTGGAATAGAAGCTACTATTCCTAAGATTACTAGACACCATAACCATCGCAACATTCTTTGATTAATTTGACTGTACCCATTAAACATTTTGATTCATCTCCATCATATTGTAGTTGAAACATCGATAAATCCTTGTTAAATGAACTTCATAAAAGAGATACACTCTAATTATTGTAATCTCACTTAAGTGGAAAGAGTATAGCATAAAACCATAAGAAAGACTTCAGTTATGTGCTAATCTATTCATTTGCTTCATTAATAAGTATCACTAGCATTGAATAAACAAAATAATACGGCGAAGCTAAATATGCTGATAAACGACATCATGAAAAGAATTGCATTTTCAATTGTGCTTACAGCTACGCTATTCACATCCTGCGGAACATCAGGATCAACAATAAATGATGCTACAACAGATATGGACCATAGTGAGATGGTAAAGCGATTGAACAATTTGATACCGTTCATGAGAAAAAGATGCATTTTATCATAGTAAGTAAGGATTTGTCTTACTTTACCCACATCCACCCTGATTATAAAGGAAACGGTGTATTCTCGGTTACCACACCATTCCCAACATCTGGTGAGTTCAAGATGTTTGCAGATATTATATCCGTTACAGACCTACAACCTTATCTTGGGGCCATTGGACATGTTGTAATCATGTCGCAAGACGCAGAGAAATTCCTACATGTTCATCCTACAGTTGACAGAGGGACAGGCCCGAATGCCGAATTTAATAGTATGTTCCCTCAAAGCGGTCTTATAAGATTTGGGGACAGTTCCAGCAGAATGGTAAAGTATTTACAGTTCCTTTCGTTGTAAAAGTTCTATAACGATTTACTTTTTATATGGACACTCAGAACCCTTGTCCTTCAAGGGATTTTTCTTGCTTCTTAGATCTAATCCGATGACACAAGTAAGATTGTATGGTATTTTGATAAAATAAAACTAATCATCCTAAGTAGCATCTGGCAACAGCGAGCCGATGGCAATCCAAGTGGGTTTGGGATGGAAAGGCGCATTGGATATATGGATCGTATACTTCCAGTAAATATCTAAGAGGGCAGCAGATTCCACGGAATTGCTGCTTTTTTGATAGTAAGGTAAGGTTTAAGTGAAAATAAGAAAGGATGATCTTCAAATGAAAATATTACTGGTAGAAGATGATCGAACGATTGCATCAGGTCTTGAATATTCGTTGCAACAGGATCACTATTCTACGGTTCTTTGTTATGATACCGTAACTGCTAAACAGGTGATAGCTGAACAATTAGATCAGTTTACCTTATGTTTATTTGATATATCGCTACCCGATGGTAATGGCTACGAGTTATGTAAGATGGTGAAGGAGCGGAGTGATATTCCTGTTATTTTTCTAACAGCGATAGATGATGAGGTGAATGTCGTGATGGGACTTGATATGGGGGGAGACGATTATATTACCAAACCTTTTCGGATCCGTGAGCTTCTCTCGCGCATTAAATCCGTCTTAAGAAGATATCATAAACAGACCCAGACCAATTCGATCATTGAAATTGATAATATACGGATCAACACGCTAGAAGGAAAAGTGTATAAGAATGGCGATGAGGTTTCAGTGACTGCGTTAGAGTATCGGTTATTGCTTATTTTTGCGAATCATATTGGACAGGTTCTTTCAAGAAATCAGCTATTGGAACGGATTTGGGATGTGGCAGGTGATTTTGTGAATGATAATACATTAACGGTCTATATTAAAAGATTAAGAGAAAAGTTAGAGGACAACCCTCAAGAACCGATGATTATCAAAACAGTGCGTGGTCTAGGATATAAGGTAGGTGATTAGTATGCTTCGAAATAGAGAGTTTCGATGGTTATTCGTTACAATGTGTTCAATCAGTCTCGTGGCAATCGTGATCTCGGCGATGATGTCATTCGCTGCTGCAGTACTTACTTGTGTCTCATCAGCTTTACTTATTGCATGCAGTTTGGTATTTACGAGATGGAGATATAGGGAGATAGAGAATCTCTCTAGCTACTTACGTCAAATAAGTAATGGGGATTACACGTTAGACGTTCGTGATAATCAGGAAGGTGAGCTTAGTATTCTAAAGAACGATATTTACAAAGTGACACTTATGTTATCTGAGCATAGTGCTCTTTTGCAGCATGATAAAGTCCAGCTTACGAATGCGATCTCCGATATATCACATCAGCTAAAGACTCCCCTAACCTCCATGACCGTCATGGCAGATTTATTAAGTGAACCTGAACTTCCTCCTGAGAAAAGAACGGAATTCACACGTAATATACGGATTCAACTCGAAAGAATTGGATGGCTTGTTTCTTCATTATTAAAGTTCTCCAAAATCGATGCAGGAACGGTTCAATTCAAAAAAGATCCTATTTCCGTCAGAACATTGTTTCAAAAATCACTAGAACCGGTTCTGATTCCAATGGACATTAAGGAACAAACCGTCTCGATTAAGGGCGAAGACAGCTCATCTTTTCTTGGTGATCTCAATTGGACCGCTGAAGCTGTCATCAATATTCTGAAAAATTGCGTGGAGCACACCCCTAAAGGTGGGGAGATCTCGATATCTTTTGCAGAAAATGCACTGTATACCGAAGTAATCATTGCTGATAACGGAAAAGGGATTCCGAAAGAAGAATTACCCTATGTTTTTAAACGATTTTATAAAGGGAAGAATGCAAGCGAAGACAGTATTGGCATTGGATTAGCCTTATCTCACAGTATTATTACAAGTCAGAATGGAGATATCCATGTGAAGAGTGGGAAAGGCACGGGCACTCAGTTTCATATTAAGTTCTACAAATAATTCATTGCATGAAGTTAAGTGACTAAATCGTCATGTAACAGTCACTTTAAAGTCATGATCGACAGATATACTGATCTCATTAGCACAAATGGAGGTCTTAGAATGGAAATATTAAAAATTGAACATCTATCTAAAACGTATGGTAAAGGTGAAACCGCGGTAAAAGCACTTGATGATGTATCTTTTACAGTAAACAAAGGAGAATTCATCGCTATTATCGGTCCATCTGGTTCAGGGAAATCAACGATTCTACATATGCTTGGTGGTGTGGATCGACCGACAAGTGGCAAAGTGCTCGTTGATAACACAGACATTTATAATCTGAATGAAACTCAACTAGCGATCTTTCGACGTAGACAAATTGGCTTGATCTATCAATTCTATAATCTAATTCCAGTCTTAACGGTGGAAGAGAATATTCAGCTACCCTTACTACTTGATGGACATAAGGTGGATAAGAAGCAATTCGCGGATATCGTGAAGACTTTAAACCTAGACAATCGCTTAAAGCACTTACCGAATCAACTCTCTGGTGGACAACAACAACGGGTGTCGATTGGAAGAGCGCTGATTAGTAATCCTGCGATTATGCTCGCAGACGAACCAACAGGTAATCTGGATAGTAAGAATGGTAATGAAATTATTGATTTATTAAAAATGTTTAATAAAACCTTTAATCAAACGCTGATAATCATTACCCATGATGAGCGGATTGCGCTACAAGCCGATAGAATCATCACCATTGAAGATGGAAGGATTGCCAAAGACGAGGTGATTCGTCCGTGAATATTGTTAACAAATTAACAGTACGACATTTGAAGGAGAACAAACGCCGCACACTAGTGACCATTATAGGAGTTATTATCTCGGTAGCGATGGTGACAGCTGTTTCTACACTTGGGGTTTCCTTTATGGAATTAATGAAGAAGCAGAGCATCTCCACTGGTGGGGAATGGCATGTCCAATATAAAGATGTTACTAAAGCTCAGCTCGCAGCGATTCAAGCGGATGAGGCAACGAATACCCTGGTCATTTCCAAAGATCGTGGTTATGCCCCTTTAGAAGGCGGACAGAATGAGAACAAGCCCTATTGGTTTATTAAGGAATACAATACAGCAGGTTTCGAACTATTTCCGATTGAGCTTCTTGAGGGGAGACTGCCGAAGGCTAACCATGAGGTGGTTATATCCGAGGAGATTGCTAAGAACGCTAAAGTGACCTACAAAATTGGTGATTCATTCACTCTGGATGTTGGGGAGCGTGTGATTAGTGATGATGCTAATGGTCCTCTACTAACTCAAAACGCACGATTACAGATTGAAAATGATACCCTGTCTGAAATGTTAGTTCATAAGCAACCCATAAGCTACACGATTGTGGGAGTGATAAAACGTCCGACCTGGGAACCAACATGGGCTCCGGGCTATACAACCCTAAGTTACGTGGATGAAAGCTTGATCGCAGCAGACGAAAAAGTCACAGCGACGGTTGTATTGAACAAGGTGGATAACTCTATATATACACACGCTGAGGAATTCGCAAAAGAAAATAATATTGAGTCCGAGTCCATTTCTTATAATAATAGTCTGCTACGCTATTATGGTGTGGCAAATAGTAATGGCATACGTGATACGCTGCTTTCCTTGTCAGCGATTATTATGGCCGTGATTATCATTGGCTCCGTATCTTTAATCTATAATACTTTTGCGATTTCTGTCTCGGAACGCGCACGCCATCTAGGCATGTTGTCAAGTGTAGGCGCTACGAAAAGGCAAAAGAGAAATTCGGTATTTTTTGAGGGAATGATTATCGGGTTAATCAGTATCCCTATTGGGATCATTTGCGGCATTGTCGGCATAGGGATAACCTTTATGTTTATCAATTCGATGATTCAAGATGTGTTAGGGATAACAGAACAATTAACGGTGGTCGTCACACCTGTCTCCATACTAATCGCTTGTGCTGTTTCAATAGTGACGATTGCTATATCTACCTATCTTCCAGCCAGAAAAGCTTCTAGGATCTCAGCGATTGATGCGATTCGACAAACCACTGAGGTTAAGCTCTCTGGTAAAACGGTGAAAACATCCAAATTCGTTCGTAAATTGTTTGGAATCGAAGCGGAAATTGGGTTGAAGAATCTAAAAAGAAATAAACGCAAGTACCAAGCAACGGTGTTCTCGCTTATCATTAGCATTGTGTTGTTTTTATCGGTATCCTATTTCACTACTAACCTGAGAAAGTCGATCGAACTATCACAGGACGGCTTGAATTATGATATCCAAGTCTATATGGGGAATGAGGACTTTCCAAAAGTAGATCGGTTGACCAAATCGATATCTACCCTGCCAAGTGTTACAGAATATAATGTGGTTAGAACACTAAATGTGAGTTCTCGGATTGAGGAGAAAATGATTGCTGAAGAATTGAAAGAAAGAGTGAAGAAGGATAGCAGTATGTTAGATGATAATGGGAAGCTTCCTTATGCCATTCAGATTAATGTACTCAATGAACAGAATTTGAAGGCTTATACACAATCAGTCGGTGTTCCTTATGAGCAACTAATCAATCCTGATCAGTTGACGGCCATTGTGATCGATACCGTCTCTTATCAAGATGAGATAGCCAAAAAATTTGTTGAGACCAAAGCGATTCAAACGAAAACCGGTAATCAACTTGATTTAAGCTACACTGGTGGGGACTTGGAAAAAGAGTTGAAATTAAAACCAGTAACCATCGTCGCTTTGACAGATCAACTGCCTTTGGGCGTTCATACAGTGGAAATAGGCAGATTAAACATTATCGTCTCCGAACAAGTATTAGATCAATTAGGGATTGAACCCCTGAGTAAAAATATTATAAGCAGACTTAACCTGAACAGCACAGACCCATTGAAGACACAACAGACCATTGAAGAGATGAAAGAGAGTAATGTCTATGTTAATAATGTATATCAGAATAAACAGCAAAATGAACAGATGATCTTGTTAATGTCTGTATTCATCTATGGGTTTATCTCGTTAATTACATTAATATCAATCGCCAATATTTTGAATACTATTTCTACAAGCATATCTCTTCGGAAAAGAGAGTTTGCGATGCTGAAATCCGTTGGGATGACGCCTAAAGGGTTCAACAAAATGATTAATTACGAAAGTATATTTTATGGAATGAAATCACTACTCTATGGTCTTCCGATCAGTATCGGTGTAATGTATTTGATGTACAAATCACTGATGAATAGCTTCGAATTTGGCTTCACACTCCCATGGATAAGTATGATGTATGTTATCGTTGCTGTATTTATCATAGTTAGCTCAGCCATGTTATATGCGAGTTCGAAAGTGAAGAAGGAAAACATTATCGATGCTTTAAAACAAGAGAGTATATAGCCAAAGAATGATGGAGGCACGTGAAATGTTTAATCATTTCAGGTGCCTCCATTTATTTGTGATGCAACAAGCAGTAGTATCGCTGCGGAGGAGATTAGAGGGATGATAGCGAAAGTATAGATAGAAATAAGAGCGGAATGAGTGGAGGGGAAGTATATATAGGAGTTACAGCGGAATGAGGCATTGAAAGTGTACATAGAAATTATAGAGGAATGAGGCGAAGGGAAAGGTTAATTCAGTAGCAAGTGCGTAATGAGAAGAAGGGAAAGTATACTTCAGTAATAAGAGTGTAATGAACGAGGGCGTTTAACCATGCAAGGGTCTTTCAGAGGTACTGGCATACAATGTCTGACCCATGAATGAGGAAAGCCATGTTCGTCTATCACTCTACAGACGGGGATTTAACGAATTCTCCTATCTGGTTGTATGAGAGAGATAGACGAATTCGTAGATTAGTAGTTATATGAAAGGGATGCGGGTTAAAAAACGTATATTAAGATCATAAATACATAAATCAAAATTACATAGGAACGCTTGTACGCATTCGGAAAAGAAGGTAAAATAAAGATACAATTGAATCT